>CATISE010000111.1 GCA_949538655.1 Marine Group II euryarchaeote MED-G33
AAAAACAAAATCCGAACAAAAATCCGAACCCAAAAAACGTCGACCGAGACAATCGGGTGCCGCACGCGGGAAAAGACGGACATTGAGTCCCGAAGAAAAGGAAAAACGTCGCAGGTGATTACATGGGCGGGCTCAAGTGGACCCCGACATCGACCCTCAAAAATTGGAGTGAATCTAGACTGGAAAATATCCGCCAATTGATTATTCAAACAACAGGTGAATCCTACCAAACACTACGCCTCAGGAAGTTGCCATTAGATGAAAAATTCGGACTATGGATTCTCTCTGATGGGATAACTGATCACGGACTATTATGGGCAATGAAAATGTCAGAAAAACATGCCAGAGTACTCGCATTTTCAGTCGCTGAAAAATTACAGGGCAATGGCTACGGTTCGAAAGGTTGGTCACATTTTGCTCGAGCAGCTCAATCATCAGGGATCCGTACAGTTCAACTTGAAGTTCGACAAGATAATTTTGAAGCCTTACAAATGTACCATCGTCGAGGACTCAGGCCAAAAGGATGCCTCCGAGGATTCTATCGTGGATATGATGGCTGGTTAATGCTGGGCCCTCTGCATGCAAATGCATCGTCACAATGATGCCCTGTCTAGTATTGCATTGGTTCATGCGGACACGCCTCATGCAAGATTTACTCGGCCAAGACGAGGTAGAGTGGGTTGCACTCGTGGGACCTGATGCACTCCCCATTGATTTTACACCAGAGTCGAAAGATGTTGAAGCGGCGGTGTCAATGTGGTTCGGATTGGATTCACTACTCGAAGATGTACCCGTAAGAATGCTACTCCGCACGGGTGAAGCACTCATGTTAGCACATCGGGTAGATGAAAATCGATTGTTGCTGATCCAATCAGGAGTGGGGGCCAATGTCGGTGCACTACGGAGTGTGCTTGAAAATGCGGCGGGTCGAATTGTTGACTTGGCCTAGTCAAACAGTGGACCTAGTAGTGAAACTCCAGAGCCCGTGACTTCCATCGCTTGCTTTTCCATCGAATGCCTGACGTGCCTCATCTTCTCTATCTGGAGAGTTCGGACCATTTGTCCATTCCGACGATCCAATCCAAGATTCAGGATACAATCGGCGAGGAAACCTTCGTTTCCCTCCAATTCGGCAGCTTCACCCGCTTGTCTTTCGGTGATCACAAATGTGTGCAAATTTTGGCTGCGACAGAATTCAAAGAAGCGGAACATTCTCTTCCGCATTTCTTCATCAACACTGGTCAAACTGTAAATTGCACCTAGTGAATCCAGAATAAATACTGAAAACGCATCGCCCCTCTCTCGTTTGAAGTGCTCTATCATTTTCTGCGTGAATTTGAGATAATCCATATCTTCGTTCTCATTTCTCAATTCTGTGAAATCTGTGATTTGGAGATTCGGTGGCAGCGCGAGTCCTAGTGAATGTGAAGCACGAAGCAAACTGCTTGTAGTTTCTTCAACTGTGCAGTACAATCCAAAACCACCTGACTGTCGCAAATGGTTCGAAACAAGAGACAGGCAGAACGAGGATTTCATCGAACCCGGTGGCCCCGTTACCAGTGTCAAGTAGGGCGGGTTCACATCTGTTGCAAGTACTCGTTCCATTCCGGGCATTCCATCTATGAACATGGGAATCAATTGCGGGTTGAACGGGCGGGGTTTAATCGTTATCTCAAGTCGATTGTGAAAATTGTATACGCCCCCATAGGGGGCGATGTGTAGAGAGCAGCGATTATATGGCATCGCCATTTGGCACTGATGTCTAAGGTCTGACTACGTCAGGTCAAATGGTGATCTCAAATGGATGATATCTTGTCTGTGCTTGGGGATTTGCGAGGGTCCGTTGATGGTAAAGCAACTAAAAATCGTGATGTACGTGACGGTTTAAACGGAAAAATGAGGGAGCATATTGGAACCCGAAACGAATTCAACACCAGAGTGCGAAATCTCATCACCGAGGTCCAAAAACAAAAAGCAATCCGTGACGAAGCAAATGGTGCTGTTCGTGATGCTAAATCGCAACGTGCAGAAAAAAATCAAGAAGTAAAGGCCGCAAAGGAACTGCTGCGGGAATTATCTCCTGAAACTGAGCGACGAGGTGGCCAGAATGACCGCCGAGGGCGCCGGGACAAGGTAGACACTCCTGCATCACTTCGTCGTCAAATCGAAACTTTGGAAAGAGAATTTGAGCTTGGTAAGCATACTGGCAACAACGAGAAAAAGGCCATGCATCGAATGAAAGCGATGAAGAGAAAATTGCGTGATTTAAGTGAAAAGGAGGACTCGAATGTTGAACTCAAAGATGCTCGTGAAAAACTCCGAATTGCCATGGAATCACAGGAATCCTGCCACCAATCTGTAGTTGAAACTCAGGAAGTTGCTCAAGAAGCACATGAACTCATGTTGAAGCTGAGCGAAGAAGTGGATAAGTTGCGCGAAAAAGCCGATGCCAGCCAGGCCGAGGTTCGACGAGCAAAACGAGAAGCCGATCGTGCGCACCAAACCTACATTGTCAGCCTAAGGTGTCTGCACTCAATCCATGATATTCTTCGTGCCAGAAATAACAGAGAACAAGGTGTGGATTCTGGCAGAGCAAATGCTCGTGTCGAAGTTCAAGATCTCATGTCAAAACTCATGTCTGGTGAAACCTTGTCCACGGACGAATTGATGGCACTACAACGCGGTGGTTAATCCAATGATTGGTTCTGAAGACATTCAGTCCATACTTGAGGAATATGACCGCCTCAAGTTACGTATTGGTATGACGGGCAGTCATAGCGCACTAGACCTCTGCGACGGTGCAATCGAGGAAGGTTTTCCAACTGTTGCCTATTGTCAAAAAGGTCGGGAAAAAACCTATTCGGAGTATTTCAAAACCAAGCGTAATTCTTCAGGTCGAGTCGTCAGAGGCATGGTAGACAAAGCCATTGTTCTCGATTCTTTCAACGATGTGATGGCGCCAGATTTCCAGCAACAGATGCGAGAACGGAATGTAGTGTATATCCCAAATCGATCATTTACATCTTACAGTTCGATCGAGAATGTCGAAAACGATTTCCGAGTCCCATTGTTTGGTAGCCGGAACATGTTGCGTATGGAGGAGCGTACTGAAGAACAGGATTACTACTGGATTTTGGAACAGGCTGGTTTACCATACCCTGACGCCATTAAATCACCAGAGGATATTGATTGCTTGGTAATTGTCAAATTACACCATGCACAAAAGAAACTCGAAAGAGGGTTCTTCACCTGTTCTTCATTTGAAGAATATACGGAGAAGGCAGCAACACTTCTCAAGGAAGGTGTAATTGATCAAGCCAGTTTAGATGGTGCAAGAATTGAGCGATATGTGATTGGTCCTGTATTCAATCTAAACTTCTTCTATAGCCCTCTAGCTGAGGACATGCCAAAACTGGAGTTGTTGGGCGTTGATTGGCGATTTGAATCATCACTTGATGGTCATGTCCGCCTACCTGCACCACAGCAGATGACCATGCCAGCCCATCAGCAAATTCCAGAAATGACAGTTGTTGGACACAATACAGCTACGATTCGAGAGAGTTTGCTCGAGAAGGCGTTTGAATTGGGTGAGAAATTTATTACTGCCAGCAAAGAGCATTACGACCCTGGGATCATTGGACCTTTCTGTTTGCAAACTTGCATCGACAAGGATATGGATTACTACATCTATGACGTGGCTCCACGTGTTGGAGGCGGTACAAATGTTCACGTTAATGTTGGACACCCATATGGAAATGCAACATGGCGTAAACCAATGAGTAGTGGCCGGCGTATCGCCATGGAGATTCGCCAAGCTGTCGAGCAAGATCGTCTTGATGAAGTCCTTACTTGATTAGGGCATTGGAATCAATTGGCCGGTCAAGCCATGAACCAATGCTGATCCTCGATTCGGTATTCTGAGTTGCCATGCAGGCAGCAAGGCTAGGCGTGGTGTCATCTCTGCACTTGACGGGTCTAATTTCCACCAATGCAGTACACTACCCTGAACTTGATTCGAACCTGTTGATTCAGTTACTGTATAATGACGACGTTCATCACAAAGACTCGCAATTTTAGGTGCTACCTCTGATTCATCGATCCACTGAGATGGCTCAATTCTCTCTAAATTAGGTATGAAATCGAGTGTTTCAATCTTTCCGAGGTGGTCGATTTCTCCAGTGAATGGATCTTCAAGTAACTCCCACCACTGCCGATCTGCAGAATCCCCCGGTCCTCGCAAGATTCCAGTGACCACCCATATTCGAGCACTTAGG
Organism: Marine Group II euryarchaeote MED-G33; assembly: GCA_949538655.1. GTDB lineage: Archaea > Thermoplasmatota > Poseidoniia > Poseidoniales > Thalassarchaeaceae > MGIIb-P. The sequence continues at coordinate 4,275 of CATISE010000111.1, forward strand.
AGGACTGGTCGAGGTTCAGCATGAGTCAAAGTGTGTCTTTCCAATACAGATTCCAACTCGATTCGAGGCCGGAGGGCGGAAGGCCCTGTTTGCTGAGTATTTGGGGTCGTTCTTTCAACTTCTTCAGTTTCAACAACTGTCGATGGAATTGTTTGAGGGACACTTGCGTTCAAATCACCGTTGAGGATCGCATCACCTAGCCATTGTGCAAATCGATCAGGACCCCAAACGTCGTAATCCACATCTGTTCTTTGTGGACGTTGTTCCAATCGAAGTGGTCTTTCTGATAGGAGCCAATGTGAGCCGGTGGGGGCGTCTACCAACCACCTCTCAATCTCAAGATTATCCAACGGCGCCCAACCATCGTGTGCATGCCATACGTGGGTGCCAATCGACAACTTCGGACCCCCTCGTGTAGCGGGTGGTTGGTCGAGGATGCCCAAGAGTGAGATTCCGGGGCAAGGAGTATGTGGAGGTGGTGGGTCCAATGAGGCACCGATTTGGGTGAGCAAATCGCGAATCAAAGACTCCATGGTCGCCTTTGGCGACCGTACCCGACTTCAACACTCCGTTGAAAATCTACTGAGCAGTTGGATTTGATCTGTTCAATCAATGTTCGGCTGTAGGCTGAGGAGTTCACTGCCGCCTTCACCAAGAACACAAATTGTGCTAATCGGGAATGGTTTGGCACATGCCGCACCCAACTCTCGATTCACCAAATCAGTTCGGTGCATTGGGACGTCAGGATGTCGTGCACGGAGGCCGTCGATGTATTCTTGCGGGCAATTTACTGCAAAAATTAGCAACTTTGCCTTACCTTCAGCACAAGCATCTGATGCTTGGTTCTGACCAAATGTCAGATCGCCATTCTTAATCGCTGTTTTCAATTCTCTACTAAGTTCCATTCTAAATCCTCCATTCTCCACTTTTGCTTCTCATGGGTGAATATTACTCATTTTCAGGGATGTAGAACAATTCTACGCTTCCTGTTCCAAGTGCGATTGGTTGTCCGACAATGATATTCTCGGCAACACCGGTGAGGTTGTCTCGCTCGCCGATAATTCCAGCCTGTAGCAAATGGTTGACTGTGACTTCGAACGCAGCTCGGGCAAGAATACTGTGTTTTGTTCCCGATACACCGTGGCGACCAATTGCGCGAACTTCGCCTTCACTGGTCATCACGTCGGCGACCATCAGCAAGTGGCGGACGTCAACATCAAGGCGGGCGCCCTCTAGAGTCAGAATCATTTCATTGATGATTGCCTGACGAGCTGCTTCGATGCCGAGATAATCATGAATCTCCATGATGTTGTTCGTGTATGTTCGACTACGATCAACGCCTGCGAAATCAGACACCTTTGACAAATTTGAACCAATTGTGGAGATGTAAAATTCACCATCGTTGTTCTTCTGTACATTGGCACGTGCAATATCCTTCACACCCTTTAGTCGAAGTGACTTGATTTTCTCTTCGAGTTGAAGAAGTTCTGTGTAGGTTGGAGGGTTGTCACTGATATCCTTCAAATCATCCTCTTTAGACACCCCAGGGATGATTTTTAGTGACTTGGGCTTTGCTTCCGAGCCATCATCTACGGCAATGAATAGACGGAGAGCACGTGACAATTTGTCTCTCACTTCTGCGCCACTCATGTTCTTCAACTTGAGATGAGAATTTCTCAATTTCAAAGTGATATATCTCTGAGCCACTTCAACATCGATATCAGCAATATCTTGAGTCGTCGTCGTTTCAAGTGAGGCTGCCAATTTCTGTACAGCAACTTCATTGGCTGCAAGTGGTTTACCTTTCTGATCCAGTTCTTCTACGTAGATGTTCATCGTAGGTGTATTCGGAGTCTTTCTTGCATCCACAATCTCAATGATTCGTGGAAGACCCTGGGTCACGTTAACTGTGGCGACACCAGCATAGTGGAACGTTCGCATGGTCATTTGAGTGCCAGGTTCCCCAATCGATTGGGCGGTAACGATTCCGACCGCCTCAAATGGATCTACACTTGCACGCTTAAATTGCTCTGCAGCACCAACAACAATTTTCTTTGCTTGCGCCGGGGTCAATTTGGCCTTTCCACGGGAACGGATTCCTTCAGATATATCCTCAAAGAGACGTTTGGTGAGCTGAATATCTTCTTTTTCAGCAGCTTTTTCCAATGCCTGGTAAATTGGATCATCGGCTCCAATATCCCTGTTGATATGTGTAATCTTTGCCTCAGTATCATAATTTTGTAGAATGAGCTCGGTTTTTTTACCACGGCGAACGAGTTTTTTACGGCGAACGACTGTTGTAGTCGCATTACCTGAATCTGAACCCCCGGATTTTCCGAATGATACCAGTGTGCTGTGAATTGCAGTGGCCTCATCAGATGCGAGTCCGCAAATCTGTGCAATCTCACCTGGTGTCAGAATTTTCACGTCATCCCACTTGCGGTCATCTGCAAGTTTGTGTGAAAACTCCTCTTGTACACCCATGTCCATGAGCTTCTTCTTTGTTGCTGACTTAACGACCATCAGTTACCACCTCCGAGAACATCATCCAGAAGTTGGCCGACGTTGATCGGTTCACCCTTTAGTGACCTGCAGGGGTCGATACCATCTTCACCATACTGGAATTGAATAATACGGTTGGCTGTATTTCGTACAGAGTGTTGGCCATCATTCCAGACCTTGAGATCGTCCATTGCATTGATTAGTCTGCGCTGCATGTAACCAGATTTGCTGGTTCGAACAGCTGTATCGACCAGAGACTCACGTCCAGATACGGAGAGCATGAAGAACTCTGTCGGCTCGAGGCCTCGCTTGAATGAAGATGCGACGAATCCTTTCTCCTTCGCACCCTTGACGCCTCGTCGGAAATGAGCCAAGACACGGTCATTGTAACCACGTTCTAGGCGCTTACCACGAACCTTTGGCTGCCCAATAGAACCGGCCATCATGGCCAAGTTGTCCATTGAACCACGGGCACCTGATACGGCCATCATAACCGCAGGGTTGGTGGCTGCTAGGTGTTCCTTTGCAATTGTTCCAGTCTCAGCCTTAGCATTGTCTAGAATTTGCAGAATATTTTCTTCAAGAGTTTCCAATGCTGTACGTCCAGGTCTGGTCTCATACTTTCGACCATCCTTTCCGAACTTCTCCAATTCATCGTCTACTGCTTGACTGGCTTCTGCATTTCGCAGAGCAATCAATTCACGTGCTGCAGCTGGTAAATCTTCATCATCAATACCTGTGGTAAAGCCCATCGCTGTGCAAACACCAATGGTAAGTTTGGTCATGTCGTTGAGGAACTTGGCACCAACAGTCGTGCCATGAGTTTGGACCACTGCATCTAGCAATCGACCGTCTTCAGCACCAATTGCACGCTTGTCCAATGTTCCGCGCAAAACGTTTCCACCTCGGATTTCAACTTCATCCATACTGCGGCTTGTGTATTCTAGTGTAAATCCATCAGGGATAATCAAACTGAAAAGTTCGAGACCATAAAATCCGGCCACGCCATCGACGACACTCTCCTTTGGCAATTCACCAGACCAACCGATTTGCCCGAGCACATCGAGTGCAATCGCCTTGGGGACGAATGGATTGTCGTTACTCAAGAGATAGGCCCCTGAAATGTGATCGTGGATTCCACCGATTACAGAACCACCATATCGTGGAGTGATGATGTGTTCTTGTACCCGCATGAGAATCTTGGCTTCGGCTCGTGCCTCTTCAGATTGGATGACGTGAAGGTTCATTTCGTCACCATCGAAATCAGCGTTGTAAGGTGTACAAACTGCAAGGTTGAAACGGAAGGTCTTCCCTTCCATTACGCGAACTTCATGCACCATCATCGACATTCTGTGTAGAGACGGTTGACGATTGAAAATCGCTACGTCACCATCGATCAAGTGTCGTTCAACAATCATTCCAGGTTTTGGGTTTCCATCAAGGTCAACAGTTGCTAGACGGTCCTCCACCTTACTGCGAGCTTCTTCTGAAATTTCGGGGCTACCACAGTGTGGACATCGTACTTCAAGCTCGGTTGGGAATGGTTGCCCTGGATTCTCGCGCTCGAAAACCCATCGCTGATGGATTATGGCTCGAGGATCTCCATATTCAAGTGGCTTGCCATTGGAATCTTCACCGCGAAGATTTGCAAGGGTGGGTTCAAGGGATGGAATCCACTTTGTTTGAGTGTCTCCATCTACACGCTTGATTTCTTCTTCAATCTCCATACCAGGCAGGAAATTTGGTGCAGGTAAAACTTCGTTGAGGTCAGGTCGAAGACCAGGGTAGGGTTCCCCTCTCTCTACGTCACCAGAATGACATTCTGGATTGTGGCAGCGGAATCCGGACCACATAAACTTGGTACGATCGGTAATACGCACACGGTGAGTATCTCCACGCACGATGTAGTTGACACCAGGGTGGATATCAGGTCCGCGCAAAATCATTTGACGCAACTGTTCACGGTTTCGGCCTGTAACACGAACTGGTACAGTCAATTCCTTTGCGGACTGGGTTGGGACACCAACCGCATTGATGCCCAAGTTTGGATCGGGACTGATGACTGTTCTTGCACAGAAATTCACTCGCTTACCAGACAAGTTGCTACGGAATCGACCTTCCTTGCCTTTGAGGCGTTGTGTTAGAGTCTTCAAAGGTCGTCCTGAACGGTGACGGGCAGGTGGGATCCCAGCTGTTTGGTTATCGAAGTAAGTAGTAATGTGGTACTGCAACAATTCCCACAAATCTTCGACGATGAGTTGGGGTGCTCCAGCGTCACGGTTTTCTCTTAGGCGTTGATTGATTCGCAAAACGTCAACCAATTTGTGAGTAAGGTCGTCCTCACTACGATCGCCGCTATCCAATGTAATCGATGGGCGGACTGTAATCGGCGGAACAGGTAGAACACGCATGATGGTCCATTCTGGGCGGCTGGAACGATACTCCATACCAATGAAAATCAAATCTTCATCAGGGATTCTCTCGAGCCACTCACGAATATCTCGGGCATTCAACTTGTGTTCGCCCTTATCCTGCTTCTTCTCCTTGAATGTAGTTGGTTTGTCAAGTTGGATTTTTCCTTGTTCAGCACCGCAGTGCATGCAAACCGAACGCTTCAAACTCGAACATTCTTTGACAATATCTTTGATTACCTTCTTGAATTCAGTTGAACCGACACCATGCTTCTGAATGACATCGTACACTCGGTGTCTAAAGTGGTCCTGTTCGGACTTTTCAGGATCGATCGGGTGAGTTCCTTCTTTCTCGTGAAGAAGGATACGACTGCAAGTATTACAGGTTGATTTCAGAGCCTGCTTCAGTAGAGCTGTGAAACCAATGTGAATCACAGGAAGCTCAAGTTGAATGTGGCCAAAGTGACTCGGACAGACATCGTGCTTGTTACCGCATGTTTCACACCGTACACCTGGTTCAATGACACCCATGCGGGAATCCATCAAACCCTGCCGATATGCGTGTCCATCGTCCTTGTAAGTATCTGCAGTCTTTACTTCTACTGCTGACATCTTTCTGATTTCAGTTGGATCCATCAGGCTGAACTTGATGGAAGCAATACGCTTCGGAATGGTTGCAACGTCTCTGTTCATCTTCGGTCCTCCAGTTCAAGTCTCATGGCTACTCCAAGTGATTTCATCTCATCCAGGAGTAGCTTGAATGCATATGATGTCGATACGGGGAAGACTTCCGCCTTATCCCCATGTATCGGACTGACGTAACATCGTTTTCGCCAATCCCAGTATGCTATGTGTCCACTCTCGGCACAAACATACAGTTCCCAGCCATCCGATTCATCCAGTAGTCGATCTTTGATGACCATCGAAGCACCATGTGCAACCAAACAATCACGTTCCATTTCACCGAACCGAAGGCCACCTTGACGTGCACGTCCCTCAGTCGGTTGGCGGGTGAGAATTTGTACTCGACCACGGCTTCTTGCGTGGATTTTTCCACTGACCATGTGGTGCAGCTTCTGGTAGTAAATTACGCCGACGAATGTCTGAGTGGGGAATTCCTCTCCCGTCTCTCCATTGATCATTGTTTCTCGGCCAGTATGGGCGAATCCGTGTCGAAGAAGACCTTCTCGCAAACTATCTTCCTTCTCGCCACTGAATGCAGTTCCGTCGATAAGTCGGCCTTCCATTGCGCCGACCTTTCCACCAATCATTTCCAAAATATGAGCCACGGTCATCCGTGATGGAATCGCGTGCGGGTTAATCAGTAGATCTGGAACGACACCATCGACTGTGAATGGCATGTCCTCGGGGTCGACCAGACGACCGATGACACCTTTCTGACCGTGTCGACTTGAGAACTTGTCACCAAGTTCTGGAATTCTCTGAGTTCGCAATGTAGTTCTTACCAAGCGACCAGAGTCTAGAGATTCTGTAATGAACACATTGTCGACGAATCCACCTTCACCGTGACGAACATTCATGCTCGATTCACGACGTTCTTGGGCTTGAAGGAAAGCACCGTGAGTCTCTTCCAAGAATCGGGGGGGACTTGTCTTTCCAACCAGAACTTGGGGGACGCGATCGCGATCTTCTGGCTTACTACTGATTTCGGTCTCAGGAGTCGGGAGGCCATCGTCCTCAAGGTGAGCATAGGCTTCGGGAGCCTTCAGACCCTTGACTTCATCAAGACCCGTTCCAGGAATTTCAATTTCGTCAACTTGACCGCCAGGGAATCGCTTGCGTTCTGCATTGTATGTGCGAACGAATGTTGAACGACCCAATGCACGCTCTACACTGCCTCGATTCATAATCACGGCGTCCTGCATGTTGTACCCGTGGTGACTTAGAATAGCCACAACGAAATTTTGTCCGGCTGGACGGCGCAGGAAATTGGTCGCATCCATCGCACGTGTTCCGGTCATAGAGTTCTGAGTGTAGTGCAAAATATGCTGGCGTGTATCTGGGCGCAAGCGGCCATTGGACGCAGGCAAACCGAGAGATTGTTTGACCATTGCAGTACCACCAGTAACTCGGGGTGTCGAGTTGTGTTCTGGGTAGGGTACCAATGAAGCACACACACCGAGGATGAGTTGTGGATCGATTTCAACGTGAGTGTAAATCAATACATCTCCTGACTTCTTTTCCTTTCGGCGAAGTTTGTCCACATCATCTTGATAGTAATTTAGAGGGACACTGAAGGTTTCAGTGACCTTTTTTCCATTGGGCATGAAGATTTCTGCCTTCAATTTCGCCTTCTTGATGCCTTCTTCACCCATGTTGACCCATTCAACATTTGCGGGGTTAAGTGGGCGGCCATTCTTAGGGCTCATTTGTGGCAAATCGAACGGACGAGGTGCGACAAGAAGGTCTTCCTCTTCTTCTGCATCGACCCATTCGACAATACCGTTATTGACCAAGTCTGTAAATGACATTTCACGACTTCGAAGTTGATCCAGGTTGTCTTTCGACAATACCAGACTTCCACTGTCTAGAACCAATAGAGGGCGTAGAATACGTCCTTTGTCGGTGTTGATGAAAATATCGCGGTTCACTGCATCGTGACGGATGCTGACCTCGGGGCGTATAACACCTCGACGGCGGCCACGCTTGAAATGCTCAACAAGCTTGTGAGGGTTCATGTGCAGGCCGAAAATATCACCATTGACGTGAACTCTTGCACCTTCTGACCATCCCTTAGGATTGGGCTCAACATCTTGTTCTTCAAGTAGATCTTTGACTTCGATCTCGCTGACCGCTTCAGAAATGTCAACCATTTGGGCAGCGTTCTTTACCAGACCGCAATTTTGACCTTCAGGTGTTTCGTTGGGGCACAGACGACCCCATTGAGTCGGGTGCAAATCTCGAGCTTCGAAGTGGGGTTGGCTTCTGACAAGCGGACTTGTCACTCGGCGCATGTGGGACAATGCCGATAGGAAAGTTGTACGATCGAGCAATTGACTGACACCACTGCGACCACCAACCCAGTTACCTGTAGCCAAAGCATGCATCACCTTCGAGGTGAGTACATCTGGTCGCAGACACGAGGTGATTTTCAGGTCGCGTTTGCGATTGTGGTGTCGCTCGAGTTGATACTTTAGATCACGAGCAAGTTGTTGCAATGATACACGGAACAAATCTTCAATCAAATCACCGGCGAGGCGAACACGCTTGTTTGCATAGTGATCCTTATCGTTTGGCTCCTTGTTCTCGATTGCCATTTCCAGAACTTGTCTGACGATTCTGCCTAGGAAGATAGCCTTCTTCTTGCGATTTCGCTCGGTTCTCTCTTCAGCTTGTTCTGCGAGGTCAGGTCCGATTCGGATCTTATCCTTTTCAGAGAGTGGAGTTTCTAGGTGAGGAAGCAACTCTTTGTCGAGTAGATTCTGAATCCTCTGCTCACGATACTCACGCTGCTGACCTGCTGCGAATTTCTTTTGCAACCATTCGTGTGCTTCTGCAGCACTTTCAACACCGTATTCTTCGTTATCCTTAACCTCATTCAAGTTGGCGACAATAAACTTGAACGTTTCAGTTGGGCCTGCAATGGCCTGGAAAATTTCTTGATCGTTATCGATGCCTAAAGCACGCATTAGGAGAACGACTGGGATTGGAGTTGTTCCTGCACTGCTAATCTTCACCATCAACATACCATCTTTTCGCTTCTCAACGGTTAGGGGTTTACGAACACCATCTTTCTGTGAGAAAATCTTAGCGACTTCTGTCTTTCGGGCATATCGCTTGTTCCTTTCAACAGTTACTCTGTTTGGAGCCAAATCTTCCATCGAAATCAAAACTCGCTCAGTTCCGTTAATGATGAAATAACCGCCAGGGTCGTGGGGATCTTCGCCCTTGCCCTCAAGCAAGCGATGGTAGTGCTCTTTGTCCTCTTCACTAATTTCAGGGGACAAATTTCGATTGGCATCAATATGCACAGGATTCAGATTACATCGACGGCTTCTAACCATGATTGGTACACTTCCAATCTGGACCTTTTCCTCAACGATTGGCTGAGGAAGGTCATCCCGATGAATGGTAAAATCAAGGTATACTGGTGACATGTAGGTCAACTTTCGAAGACGGCACTCAAGGGGCAGGGAAGGGTGTTCGGCACCATTTGCCTCACGGATGGTTGGGGGTCCCAGAGTCATGTTCTTCATTCGAACCTGAATCTCGTGATCTAGAACGTCGAGTTTGATGATTCCACCTTCATCATCTTCGATAATCTCATCAGTACCTATGCGGATGTTGCGAACAATCTTCTCAAATCGACTGTTCTGTGAATCAGCGGTTGGGATGCAATCATTGTATGATGCAAGTTGGTGATTGACCAAACTTCGTGTGCGAAAGTAGCTCTCGATAATTTCCTTCATATTGATTCCTCCTCAGTTTTCCTCCACAATTAAGCGGTAAGCAGTCGTAGTGCCAGATGATCGACTATAGCGTTGAACACGAACTACGCGGTTGGTAAGCCAACCTGCTGGCAATTCGTCGTTCGCAGTCTCTTCCATTTCTTTCAGAGCCTGAACCGCTGGATCAGTGATGAGTATTTTGGGGAGTAATTCTTTGGCCAAGCGCGTACCCTCGCCAGAAATGTCTGGCATTTCCAGCTTCCATGGTGCCAAGGCTGTTGCCTCTTCCTCGGATGGCAACAGTTCGTGGTGAGGTACGAGTTCGTGATTTAGGGCATTGAAACGATCGTTGCCAGTTGGGATGTCATCGTCATCGATTGCCTTTTGAGAAATTGTGATTCGGCGAGAACGGGTTCGCTTTCGAGTTCCTTGTTCGCGAATAATTCCCATGATTTTCTCAAGTTCGGCGCTGTCTGTGTCAATCCCTACTTTCTTTGCAACCTGTTCGACACTCATTTGTTTGATGGCGTCCATATTTGCATCGTCAGCAAGTTTGTGGGCATGTTCTTCTTGAACTCCCAATTCTACCAATCGCTTCTTCGTTGAACTCTTTACGACCATTCGATGCCCCCCCGGCTTCCCAAATCGGCCAAAAAGCCGGCAACCGAGCCAGATAGAGCGGGCCTGAAGGGATTCGAACCCTTGGCCATCCGGTTAAAAGCCGGACGCTCTACCTGGCTAAGCTACAGGCCCATGGCTGTCTCTGGGCCTTCCGCGGACCGACGGGGTATTCAAAAGCCTTACGCCATAGGTCATGCCTGTGGCTCGGGGATAATCCTCAGTTCCGGGGGCGGAACCACTCATCCTTCCGTAGTCAAAATTTCACATAAAGGTTTGGCGAATATTCATCAAATTGACAGTTGTGGAGTGGGAAATAGGGGCCTGTGCGCAGTTGTCAATAGAAAGAGAACTCCAATTGATGAATCAGAAAGCCACCGTTGCGAATTGGTTGGCTAGTGGCCTAGGGGAAATTGTACTGAATATCCCCCCTACTGTTTACCCTCCGAGAGAGGATTCGAGCCTATTGGATCAGGTCATCGCCGAGATGGGTTCCGGGCAGAATAAACGTCTGCTTGAAATTGGGTGCGGTAGTGGTGCAATTACAATCGCAGCAGCAAAGCGTGGGTGGAATGTCAACGCATGCGACATCAACCCGCTTGCAGTCGCTGCAACTCGCGGAAATGCTGCTGCAAACGCATTCGACCTGGATATGCAAATCAAAGAAGGTGGTCCCGGGTATTTCGGGCATTGGATGCCCGAAGAAGGCGTAGATGTAATCGCTTGGAATTTGCCCTATATCGAGCCAGATCCCCGTAACTCATTGGGCCCAATGGAAGACTCTGCACTGATTGGAGACCATCAGTCAACTCATCTTTTGCAAGCCATTCAATCGAATCCAACACTTTTGAATGAGGGGGGGATTATTCTATTGCTACACAGTTCAAATCAGATTGGTGAGGCAATCGCAAGTGAATGGCGCAGAAATGGATGGGCGACGCGGAATGTTTGCCACAAAGTGATTGGTGATGAAAGACTGACTGTAATCGCATGTTGGCGACCATTTGAAGGTGCAACGAGCAAACGATTGCCGACGTGCCACTCCACCAATGATGAGATCTTCAGGTTAGGCATGATTCAACAAGGGACATTTGTTAGTACGGATCAACAAGTTTCAGGGCGAGGTTACTCGGGGAGAGAATGGTTCAACTCAACCGAAGGCTTGATGGGTAGTTGGGCGTTGTCTGGAGATTCTATAAACCAGTCTCCCGAGTTCATACAAATGGCTGCCACGATTGCAATATTGGATTCTTTATCCGCTACACTAGATTGGGGATTACCTAGTCATTCTTGGTCTCATGTAGCTCGTTTGGAAGAAACCGGAGTCCGAGTGAAATGGCCCAATGACATTTGGTTGAGGCAAGAGGAGTCATTTGGGAAATTATGTGGTGTGCTAGTCGAGGGGAAAACCCAGGGGGAGAATGTACAACTTGTATTGGGCATTGGTATGAATCGAAAACCCATTGCAAATTTAGATAAAACTGCCGGATGGGGCACCTTAACACCATATTCTTTTGAGGAACTGTTACCGATCATCCATGCATCGATATCCTCTCTACTAGAAGTCCATCCACGGGTTGCAGAATTAAACAAAGAAGATGTTCTCAATACAACCTATGCTGCAATGCGCTGTGGCCTTTCTGAAGGCCGTCCTGCCGCATTTGGTTTGGATGATAATGGTGGTCTGAGAACCAAAAATGGGTTGGTGACTTCAACCAACGAAATTGACTGGTCCTGGGACTAATCCATGTCCTCTTGCTGCTTTCTCCAAATCCCCCATACGACGAGGAATGCGCCAATGATCGCGGGTACGAATTCGTGCGGTATGTCTCGGTTGACAGTGGCCTCAAACAGATACTCACCATCACCATCTAGGATGATTCTATATTCGCCTGATGACAAGGGGTCATTGAGGGATTGCGTGGTTTCTGAGTTACTCTGATCCAACAAATCGACCTCTTGTGCACCTGCTAAACTGCCACCCCAACTCTCAGCACCATCATGGGGGATAATCCAAACTGTGAGTGTTTGGCAAGGGTCATCCAAGCACTCAGCTTCGAAAGTCAATGTCCCGGAGGAGAGCCCTGTGTGGACAGTGAGGATTTCTTCCGGTGATCCGTCCAAGGAATATTGAAGTGGTTGTGTCCATGGGGAAACAATGACCAGTGTTGACAAGAATATGGTCGCACCAGCAAGAATTGCCATGTCCCAAACTGGAACGCTCGGAGCATCACCGCCTCCTCCCATATCTTCGCCGAAACAAGCCAAGCACATCAATTTGGCTGAGCGATAAATCATCAAAATAATTTATAAATTCTATAGGATTGAGTTATGCGCTACAATTCTAATCTCTCACGGACCAAGCGTATTTTCCCAGACATTGTGACCGAATGTATGTCTTGATCGGGATTCTCCAAGACTTTTCTCCACTCATTTTGGTTTTTCAGCAGTATTCTCAATATGGCTTTCCCACCATCGAAATCCATCAGTTTCCATTCTTCAACAGGTGCAATTTTTCCAATTTTTGACTTCAAATCAGATCGGTTTGTGCAACTTTTCACGGACAAACCAACCCAGCGCCTCTTCTCACGGAGAGCCTTGGTCAAACGCTTGGCCATGGTGCTCGGACAGTCGTCGGACTTAACAGGCCTCGCACACTCGCAGTGATTGATGGATGATTCAGAGGGAGAGGTTGCTCCACCAACAATCTCTGATGTCATACGCAATCTACTGAGTCCTGCCACACTACCGCACATCATCCTCTTGGGTTTGGCAGGCACTGGCCTATACCTCCTATCCGCTTCGGATTCAGATTCACTATTTGCAATCGGAATTGCTGGTTATGTCGGACTCTCGATTGGATATGCCATGACTGCTTGGATGCAGGAAATGGAAATAATCCATCGCTTCAGTCATTTCCAGGCCTTGCCCAAAGACATCCCACTTTTAGAGAAAATAATGCTTTTCTTTGTCAGAGTAATCACCTCTTGGATTTCCCCCTTATTACTTGGATTAATCCCCTTTATTCTGGTTGCAGGATTCCTCAATTCAGACGCTGGTGCTGATCAGGTCGAGTATTGGGCGATGGCGCTTGGCAGCCTATTTGTGGTATGGTCATTGGCACAAGGAAGGGCTCTTTCATCCAGCCTCCGAATCTTTGTCGAAGGGCGTGCAGTCGGAATTGCATCCATCCAACGTAAATCCAAACGCTTCACATCAACAACTCTGCACATGACCATTATTGGAACCTTTGCGACCCTGTCATACTGGGGCCTTGTGCAAGGAGCTGAAAACAGTGATTCGCTAATTTCTTTGGAGTCATTCAAGGCCTTGTTATTCGGCCTGGCAGCAATCGGTGTCCAGGGTATCCTATTCTGGTACACAACCGAAAGACGCGTGATCGATTCCGAGAGAAAAGATACCGCAGCATTTGGTTTTGCTTGGGGTTTGTTCATGCAACTATTCGTCACATGGCATCTTCTCAGCGCCTACAGGAGATTCATTGCTGACGACTGGGGTGTTTTCCTTGTCATTGAAGAGTTCATTCTGATGGTCATGACTGTGGTTGCGGCCATTTGGAGCTTGGCCAAAGATACACATCGAAGGGGTTTCAAACTGTTTACAAAGCAGAATGCGGTATTCTGGGGCTTGTCTTTCGGTATGGCGTATTCCGGTTCGATTGCAATGATTGGAGTACTAGGATCGAAGCTTTCGGGTGGGGCGATTGGTGGCATCGGCATGTCAGCAACCATCGGTATTGGCCACCTGATTACAGCGGGAACCATGATGTGGATTCATGCTTGGAGAATAGGGCAACTCTCCAGATGGTTGGATTCAGCCAGAGAAGATTTTGGAGAGAGTGACAATCATGCGGAAGTGGATCATCACGAGGATGCTTCAGAGGATGCCGATGATGAAGTCACTGAAGATATCGAGAGTGATGTTGGAAATGAAATCGAACTCGACATACCTCCACCCGTTACCACAGAGGATGATATTGAATTGGTTGATTTGGATTAGACCAATCCATCTGATGCGCCTCGTGGCAAACCACTGACGACGGCTACAACTCGCATTCGCTCTTCAAGGTCGGGTGACACCCGAGCCCCGAGTATGACCTGTGCATCGGCCGAAAGGCCGTCTGTAAATGCTGCTGAAACAGCTTCAACCTGCTTTAGTGTCATATGTGGACCACCTTCAACCTGCAAGAGGCAGCCTGTCGCACCTCCAACCGACATCGCAGCGAGAGGCGATGAGCGGGCCCTCCGATACAACTCCTGTGCTTCATCACAATGCCCCTCAGCAACGAGAAGGGTGGATGCTCCTGATTTGGAAACAATTGCTCGTAAATCCATCAAATCCAGATTGATTAGCCCCACATTGGCCAAGGTTCGCATCAGGCCCTCGCACAGTTCTTCCACCCAAGCCGAACCTTGTTGCCAATCTACCCCTCGCTCACGTGCCTGCCACGCCATTCGATCAAGGCTGAGTTCAACACATACATGACTGACTTTTGACAAGCGAGAAAGTGATTCTTCAGCAATTTTTTGACGTTCAGTCTGAGATTCAAATGGCATCGCTGCAACAGAGATGACCAAACAACCTGCCTGTACGGCTTGCCGGGCGAATTCAACGGATGCGCCCGAACCGGAACCCCCGCCCAGCCCGGTCAGTAACAAGACGAGTTCAGCCCTTTCAAGAAAATGTGAGGCAATGGGTTGTAGTGAGCGCATGCGAGCTTCGGCAAGTTGTGGCATACCGGCGCACCCAACTTCGGTAGGTGAGTCCCCAAGCAACAAGCAATTTGCATGGCGGGCGTCTTCCATCGATCGATTATCTGCATCCACCAAAGTGAGGTCGGTCCATTCCGAGACTCTAGATTGTGCGGCTTTTGCCCAAGTGCAACCCAAACTGCCAATACCAGCAATGAGTAACGCACCATCCTCCATGGTGTGGCTTGAACAAGGGGGGTCATGAGGGTTTGTGAATCAATCTCGTCCGATATATCTTGAATATCTTCGACGCGCATCACGAGCCCATGGGTTGTCAGGTTCGATTTCCAAAACACGATCATAGTATTCAACTGCGGTTTCGAATTCGGAAAGATGCTTGCCATACAAGTAGCCCAAATTGGAAAGAACTGGTACACAATCTTCGGCCTGTTCAAGCATGCTCAACAACAACCTCTCGGCGCCAGACAAATCCATCCCCTCCATCAGAACCTCAGCCGCTTCAAGTTGCTCAAATTGCTCATCTGAGAGATTGTAGGTGTTTTCCCATGCCCGCTCCGCCATGGCCCTGGGAAAGCCTAGAGGCTATTCACAACTGCGTTGGGCTGCTCGCGAGCGTGCGCGCGAAATTCGACCCACTGCGGACGGTTTTGCTCGTGTCGAGCAGGGAACGTTTATGGAGGGATTTCAAGTCGAACGTTCACCGTAGGTGAGTGACCACTATGACCACATCAATCAACCGAACGAAACATGTCCTTATTGGGCTACTCGTCGTCTTGTTGATTGCTGGCTCAACACAAGCCCGCCCATCGGGTATCACCGGCAATGAAGCCGAAGGTGGAACCGATGTTGCCAAGACTGGTTGTACGTGCCATTCTGGGAATGCAATCGCCCCTGACGATTCAGTCACGGTCATGATTGTAGATGTGCCCTTCCAGTTCGCAGCAGGCCAGGCCTACACAATGAAAATTGAAATCATTGGTGGACCTGAAATTGGAGGCACCTCATCTGCAGGCTTCTCAATGCTGGTCTCTGATGGAGCACTTTCAGCTGGAGCAGGCTACGAGGACATGGTCCAAAATGGAGATGATGAAACCTCACTCACTCATACTGAAGCCGGTAGCAACCCGACCGACCGGGCATGGGATTTCGTTTGGACTGCACCCGCCTCCGGTGCTGGTGATGTCACATTCTGGTTGGCTGGAAACAGTGTCAACGGCGATGGTGCACCAACAGGGGATGCTTGGAACCGACTTTCATTCTCACTTGGTGAAGGAGAGGATTCTGGTAGCACCCGAACTATTTTTGCAGGGAATGGCGATGTCGCCCCTCCTGCCGGTGACCATGGTCATGTGGATTTGCACCATATGGGTGCGCCATTCCGAGCCCATTGGTTAGGCCTTCTCGGATTCGGAGCTGTGGTTGCAGTGATTATATTCTGTGGATTCTTCTTGAGATACGGATTTAGTCGCCATTATGAAGGACGATCTAACTTGGTACGTCTTCGGATGAAACATCTACGAAGAGGTGATCAACTTTGAGTGACGATGTAGTGATGCGTCTGCTAAGGCAGGTCAAATCCGGCGATGTCAGCCTCGAGGATGCGCGAGCAGCTTTGGATGGAGTCAATCTGACCGAAGAGGAGTATGTTACCGCAATTGACCATGGTGTGTTCAACATGCCTGAGCCAGGAACAATTGTCCGTTCCAGCATTTCGCCAAGTGCATCTTCTTGGTTGGTTACATTCGTTTTTGTATGGGGATTGTTCTGGACGATTTACTGGGCAGGTGGTTTGGCTTACGGACTATACAACCATTGGGACCAACAATTGCTCTCATTCTTCATGGCAATGATGTTGACTACATTGATTATCATGGGTATCGTATATCTGAAATGGGTCATGCCAGACACTGTCATTGTCAAGCATCGCAGAAACAAGTTCATCGGACCAAAGGATTCCGAAAGTTGGGTTGAATACAAGGTGTAATCATGGCCAGACAATTCAGACTTCGACCCTCGCCAGGCATCACCGGTGGTGAAACGTCCAACAATGTGGCGACAACTATTGATCGGCGCCGATTCATGAAATACACATTCAACGCTGCCGGTGGTGTCATTGCCATGGCGAGTTTGGGTGCTGTCGGCTTTGCATCTTTCCTAATGGGACAAGCCGCTTCGGGAGCAGAGGATACCGGTGTCAAATACTGGGTCCCGAAGGGGCAGGAAGATACGGTTTGGTATGGCGCCATGCACGAGCAAATCATGAAGAAATCAGATTTGGTTGCGGAAGCTGCGAATTCGGATACTGGTATGGCTGGTGCACAAGGGGTTTGGAGTGGACTTCCCGTCAACATCGTTTACATCCCTCACGAAGAAAATGAATCAAAGCCACCCGCAGAGGGCGTGCCCCGAATCCAGTATGGGGAAGGCAGAGATTCCGCAGGGTCTTTCGTCGGACATGGGCGCGAGATTTTTGACGTGACACTTGAAGATGGCACCCCAGATTTAGCATTACAGCCACACGACAATATCCTCCTCATGTTCAGCAGATGCCCACACTTGTGCTGTATCCCCGGTTGGCAATTGGTTGCCAATGATTTCACAGCAGACACATGGCTACCGGGTGGCGTCGACGCAGGCGGGAACAAATTATTCTGCATTTGCCATTCATCACGATATGATCCTACGATGCTCGAAAAGAATTCCAATCGAAATCGAAATGATGGATCAACATTCGACTACTTTGGCGTCCGATTAACGGGTGGACCGGCCCCCGTGGGACTCCCACTCATCCCATTTGTCGTCACAGACGATGTGATTGAAGGGTTAGACACATACCAGGAATGGTACACATTCTGCGATTGAGGTGTAAATGATGTTACAAGTTTGGCTGTTGGGACTTTTCATTGCTGTAATTACAGTGACTGTCGCATTCACATTGAGAAAGGAAAACGAGGAGATGCCCCGTAAGGAAATCCTGCGTGCGGTTGAATCCACCGGGAAATTGGGACTGGTTGAGAAAACATTCCTTTGGGTGTTTTCTTGGCTTGATACCCGCTTTAGAGTCCAGGATTATTGGGCGATGTCTAGAGATGCATACCACAGCATGCATCGGCAGATGCCACTCACCCATGCTGAGAAATACAAATTGCGTATCATTTGGTATTGGTATCCATTGTATTGTCTTGGAGGAATTTCCTTCTTGGCATTCATCATTCTCGTCATCACAGGTACGATTCTAGGAATTTACTACGTCCCTGGTGGACAGGGCGACCCTACACCCGCTTACTCCAGCATGGAATTCATCATGACGCAGTTGCCTTTCGGTTACATCATCCGTTCGATTCACCACTGGACGACGCACTTCATGGTGGCCGCTGTATTCTTACACATGTGTCGTGTTTACTTCACGGGAGCATACCGAAATCCACGTGAGTTGAACTGGTTGATTGGTGTAGGACTGATGTTCTTTACGATCTTCTTCGGATACTCGGGCTACCTGCTTCCATGGGATAGTCTTGCATTTGGTGCAGCTACGATTGGAATCAACATGGCCAATAGTACACCTTTGATTGGCCCTTGGGTCGCCAGCGCGATGTTTGGTGGAACCAGTCTCTCATACCAAACTGTAACCAGGATGTATTTCCTACACGTATTTATCCTCCCTGTCATTGTCACTGGACTGATTATTGTCCACTTGTTTATTGTCTGGGTACAGGGTATAGCCGAGCCACATTGATTGGAGGGATTAGACATGGGACTCATCGAAAATCTAGGCAAGATTGCCGACACGTATGTACGTGAAAAGGATAGTTTACAATCAGCCGATGAAGAACGGAGACGCGTGTTTGTCGGGCATGCATTCTGGCCACACGAAGTACTCAGAGATGGAATTATTCTAGCAGCGATGGTCGCTGTCCTTGCTTTCTACTCGTGGTTGATTCCACCCCCCCTGCACGGTGCAGCAGACCCATACGCACAAGCAGGATTCGTTTTCCCAGATTGGTATGTTCTCTTCAGTTACGGATATCTGCGCTGGGGCGAATACTTACCTCAATTCGATATTCCAGCGGGACCGATAGGCGATTTCTTTGGACAGCCAGTCATCTCTTGGAACGCTGCTTGGTGGGGGGCTGCAATCACAGGCCTTCCAGTGATGATCTTGGTCCTACCACCATTCTTGGGTGGGAGAGCCAAGCGTGGTGTTGAAGACCCTTGGTATGCAACATGGGGCACGATTTATCTCGCACACATATGGTTCATCAGCGTATTTTCAATCAATATCTTCCTTGAATTATATGGTAAAAATAGGACTGATTTCTGTCAACTCAATTCTCACGCAGGACTCAATTGTGGAACGCGAGAGCCTTGGCTCGCTGAAATTTTCAATGCCATCCCATGGATTTTGACTGGGATTTTCATATGGATTGCCCTATACATGGGTATTCGATGGTTCTTGGTCAAATCAATTGGAGCCAGAACTACACCACAGTTGGGTAAACAGGTTTCAATGGGTACACTCATCGTTACAGTTCTACTCTGCACAGTGACATGGCCAGTATATGACGACGGGTTCTGGGACCAAGGAGGTCTTGGTGCCATGGACGATGTGTCGGCTTTGGAAGAACTTCGTGGACAACCGGTTGACACTCTTGTCGATATCAATGAAGGTCATCACTGGGAATCGATTGAAGCCGATTGCCTGACCTACGAGCAGAGTATCGCCAGCGAAGTCTGGAATGATGAGAAATTCGAAGGTGAAGATGCCTACAGTCGTTCTGATTTCTGTTTGGTCAGTGCAAGTCACTTCCTAAATTGGGGAATCTATCAACCCGTCCAGAGGAATATTCTCGACTTTAGTGGCGTGAACCACCACACAGATACCAGTATTGGAAGAAATGGCATCTCACAAGAATGGGCTGAAACCGGAAATGATGAGACGGGCGATATATCGATTGATGGAAATTGGACGATGCAAGTTGAAGACTTTGGACTCAAAACTGTGTATGTCGATTTGGTTTGTGGTGAGCGTTCAAGCGAATGGGGCATCGGACAGGGCACTGGTAGCCTGATTGTTCGTGACTCATCAGGTTCGACAATTAGTGAAGGCATTTGCGAAAATAGCGTTTTGAAACTCGGCCCTGGCGAATATACAATTGAATTCTCAACATTATGGACGGGTGTCAACTCATCATACACGGTCTTCGCCAGCGTCAATGTTGCTGCGTATCAACCTCTTCTTCTAGGCGACAATGGACAAGCTCTGAATCGCAACGATCCTGCGAATCTCACAATGGCTGATATTGGATTGGATATTGCAAGCCTCTCAGCTTACACGGTTGAAAATCCAACATATCACAAGAATCCAAAGAGTTTGGATGCCAAATTGATTTACTCGCTATTTATTCCTTGTCTGGGAACGGGTGCAATCGTCTTCATGCTGATGCGTAGTATGGCGCGTGGGTATGAATATGAAATGAACAAGTGCTACGGATGCGACCTCTGCGACGATGCATGTCCTGTTCGCTTGTTCAATGCAGGTGATAAATTGAATATTATCTACAACACTTGGAACAATGAGGACGATGGAGTTCCGATGTACTCGTGTTTGACGTGTTCAGCCTGTTCGAATGCTTGCCCACAATTGGTCGACTACGATTCCTATGTCGATATGCGTAGGGCTCTCGTCGTCGGAGGCCCCCCTGCATCGAATATCCCTCACACTGTCTTGCAAGCGGTTCTAGCCGCAGAAGCAGAAGAGGAACGCGATTCAGATTTCATCTCGGTCGAAGATTATCCAATTGATTCCAGTATTGGCTATTACCCCGGTTGTGTTGACTATCTAGATCAGGAGATGATTTTCAGTCATATCAATGAGGGTGAAATGAATCTTGGAGATGCAACCACCTCTGCATTCACCCTATTCGAA
>CATISE010000112.1 GCA_949538655.1 Marine Group II euryarchaeote MED-G33
GGCCGGCAATGGATGACTTGGGCATGGAGTGGTTGCCCGTTGAATCATCAATTGTTGATGGTGTCAACTCCGCAATAGAAGCGGGTTGGCGCTGAAGGGTTGAATGCGAAGGATTGAGGGGTGGGGGCCCAACCGGGGTGTTTGATGGAACCTGCCGAAGTTTGGGGTGCGCGATGGGATTCGTGTGACAATCCTTTGTCCCGAAGATACATGGAAGTCGTCTGCCGTAAGCAAAGTTTGGTCGTTCTCGCTGCTGATTTGAATACAATGTCTGGGTTGAATAATTTAATCGATCAGGTCGGGCCGAATATCGCTGCACTGAAGACTCATGTTGATTTGATTGATGATTGGAGTGCCGAGAGTTGGGCTGCTTTCTGTGAAAAGGCAACGGCACATGATTTACTCATTTTTGAAGATCGGAAATTTGCAGATATTGGTCCGATTTCTAGGGGGCAGATGGCTGGGGTTTACGATATCCGTTCATGGGCTAATATCGTCACCGCACATGGGATTTCTGGGCCAGATATTGTTGATGGTTTGTGTGCAGGATGGAGTGATGTCGATCGGGAGGGGGGCGTTCTTCTCCTAGCACAAATGTCCAGTAGGGGTAACTTGCTCGGATTGCCAGGGTATACCGATGAAATGGTTTCTGCTGGAATTTCCAACCAGGGTGTATTTGGTTTCATTGGGAATGGGAGTCGCCCCGCTGAATTAACCATACTACGTGGAAAGGTTGGGGATCGGAAACTCATCTGGACGCCGGGCGTCAATTTAGCGGTTGGAGATGGTGAAATGGGTCAGAGATATGGGGACCCTCATGAAGCCATACAAGCAGGTAGTGATGGAATCATCGTTGGTTCTGGGATATACAAATCCGATGATCCAAGGGGTGTTGCTGCCAAATATGCTGAAATCTCTTGGTTGGCGCTCACCGAGCGGAGTGAGTGAGAATGAGTGCTGTTCTCGGTTGGTTTCTCGTTCTGTTTCTAACTGGTATTATCGTCTTGATCGGTTGGTGGCAATGGAAATCGTACGTCACTTTAGACCAGCGAATTGAACAATTAGATTCCACGCTTCTCGATAGTGCTGGAACGCGGGTTGAGAAGGTCTTGGATGCCCCTGCTGGAAGTGTTGTCGTGCCGTATGTCGCCTCAACTTTGGTGCCCGTACAACAGCCTCCCTCAATGGTGGTGCCCTCTACTGCAGATGTGCCAGCTGTGCGATTGGTGCAGGATTAAGCTAGAAAATAGTAGGCTGCACCGCCGATGGCACCCAGTAGAATTAGAAACAAGAAATACTTGAGTTTCCCTCCCTTCTTCTTTTTGGGTTCGGGCGAGGGTTCTGGTATTGGAAGTGGAAGTGATGGTAGAGGCATGGCGCTGATGACTTCGACGACTTCTTCGTCATCTCTCTTGGCACGCATACTTTCAACGTCATCAGGATAGAGTTTGTCGAGATCTTCGAGACCTGGTGCCTCTGGAATTTCGCCCATAATCATCCCCCAGTTATCATCGATGATGGTTTGTGTAACTGGTTTTTCAAGCCACGCAACCGCACCCGCTGAGTGAGTAGCATTGGCCGCGAGTTCTCTCTGGGTTCGCGAAGCCATGAATGCGATTCGCGCATATGCGTCGGATTCGCGCATTTCGAGAGCTGCGATATGGCCGTCCATGGTAGGGAGTTCAAGAGACAATAGTACTAGGTCGGGCCGATGTTGTACGTATGTGTCGACGGCGAGGTCGCCATCTTCACAAATCTCAATCCTCCAACCCTTCTGTGTGAAGACTTGAGTCAGGCGCATTGTACCCATGGGGTTGTTGTCGACAATGAGAACCAACTGTGCGTCAGGATCATCAGTTTCA
This sequence comes from Marine Group II euryarchaeote MED-G33, assembly GCA_949538655.1. Lineage (GTDB taxonomy): Archaea > Thermoplasmatota > Poseidoniia > Poseidoniales > Thalassarchaeaceae > MGIIb-P. The sequence continues at coordinate 1,863 of CATISE010000112.1, forward strand.
GTTACCCGGACCATGTCACTCACATCCTCGGACACCGGTTATCGTCATGAAAGGCACGGGTCGTCCTTATTCCTCCTCATCATTGATGAGGGTGTCTGATGGGGCCGTCTGTGGTGAGGTGAACGTTTCCTTCAACTCCTCTTGGCGTTTCATCTCTGCTTCGATGTCCTTTTGCCGCTCGGGTGCTCGTACAAAGTGCATCTTTAATTCGGATATGAGTCCTTTGAGGATGGTTTCTTCGACTTCCTCCAAGTTCCCCTTGGTTCGTGTTTGGAGTGTATCTAGTAGGTCGATTGCGGCCTTGGCCTCTGCCATATTGAAATGGATCATGCCCTCTTCATCCGGCATCATCCCAATGTGCATCATTGCGCTTCGTTGTAGCATTGAAATTAAGGAAAAAAATCGCTGACTTTCTTCACTCTGTAATACTTCGTCCATTACTTCACCTCATTCAAACATCATCTGGAGTAGCCAGTCTGGATCAAATTGTTTCAGATCTTCGTATTCTTGGCCAATGCCCGCCAGAACAATTGGTCGGCCTGTAGCGTGTGCAATCGATAGTGCCGCGCCACCTTTAGCGTCAGTATCGAGTTTGCAAAGTACGGCACCGTCAAATTTGAGCATGCGTTGGAATTCGACTGCTTGTTCAACTGCGTCATTACCTGCAAGAGCGTCGCCGACGAAGAGAACCAAGTGGGGCTGGGCGACTCTGTGCACCTTTTGCAACTCATTCATGAGATTGATTTTGTTTGTCATACGTCCCGCGGTATCGACGATTACTACGTCGGCTCCACGAGCTTTTGCGCTTTCAACTGCGTCTCTAGCGATTGCAGCAGAGTCGCCGCCTCTTTCGCTGGAAACGCACCGAACGCCAATCCTTTCCGCATGCGTTTCGAGTTGGTCGATGGCGCCCGCACGGAATGTGTCCGCTGCAGCAAGGACGACATTTCGGCCTTCGGATTTGAGGCGATGTGCGATTTTTGCGGTGGTGGTGGTTTTACCCGTTCCATTAACGCCTACCATCATCACAATGACAGGTGTGTCGCCCGCCTCAATCATACCGTCAATTGTTGCGTTAAAATCCCAATATCCTGCGGCCAAAAGGCTGCGGAGTGCGCGTTTCAGACTGGCCTCGATTACTTTGGCTAGGTTGGCGCCTTTTCTCAATCGACTGCCGATTAATTCTGTACGTAAGGCCGTTAACACGGCCTCCATTGCACGGCTACCCATATCGGCCTCCAGCATGACCAATTCTAATTCTTCAAGAAGGTCGTCGAACACCGGTCCGCCTTTGATAATCCGGCCGCCCTTCTCTACAACGCCGCCTCCAAGATCAATATCAAACTCGACGCCTTGTTCGGTCTCGACGGTTTTTTTGCCAGATGACATTCTGGGTGCTTGTTCAACTTCAACCAATTTCCGGCCGGTTGTTGATCTCATCATGTGGAGGTCGACTCGGGATCCGTCTGGGCGTGTGACTTGGTCTACGTCAAACCCTTTCTTGGCGAGTTGTTTCTTTTCCTTCTGTTTTCGTTTGCGTTCCCTTTCCAACAGTTTCCGCTCTTTTTTCGATAGCGTTGTAGTAGGTTGGGGTTCGGGCTCGTCGTCCCATTCATCCCACTCATCATCGGTTGTTGGTGCCTCAACGGGTTCCTCGATTTCTGAAATGTCATCCCATTCTTCTTCAACAGATGTCGTGATAGTCGCAATTGCTTCGTTCGCTTCTTCGCTGCCCTCTTCAGCAGTAAGGGCATCTAAATCCGTTTCATCAGCGAGTTCTTTGACGCGCTTTTTGAATCGATCGAAGAATCCCATGTCAACACCTAATCATCCAATGTAAGTTCGGTGCCGTGCTTTCTCCGACGGCGGGTGGGTTTGGCCTGGGGGCTCTCTTCGGCTGGTTCAGCCTCTTGCGCTGCCTGAATCGCAGCGGCTGCTTCTGAGAATGTGTTTGCCAGTTCGGTTACCACTGTTTCAGTATCGGTGAATTCATTCTGCAATGTGTCCATGACTTCCTCGACCTCTTCCAAACGGGATTCCAGGATTGTGATCGCTTCTGCCCGGGGCTTCTCTGCTTGGACGCCGGAACCAATGTCAACGACGACCGTGTTTCCCTCGGTAGAAATTGGTAGTTGTACACCGCCACCCAATGGAATCATTGTTGATTGTTGGGCATCTAGTGTCTTGAGGGCTGCGATCACGCCGAGTTGTTCCATACGGATTTCTGACAGTTTCGTAATCTGTTCTTCGATTCGGGCCATCTTCTGTCGATTCATCTCGACAAGTTGCGCAATTCGTTGTAATTCCTGCTGCTCCATCACCGGCCCTCGGGCCGGTCGACTGGCCCGGATGTCATCAAGCCGTCGATGGTGTATGTTTCACGCTGCAAAGACAAATAGAGACATTGCAAGCATGGTCATTGCAGGTACTGCCTTACTGATTGGATCGGTGCGAATGCGCAAATGCATGAGGACTGCTCCGGCCATCAGAGCGGCCATGAACATGGCTGCTTCCTTTACTGGAAGTGGGATCCAGATCCCGGCAGCGAGGGTTACTGCAAGGGCGACTTTTGTAGTCCCTACCAGTGGTAAGGACCAGTCTGGTAACCCGTATACCTTGAATTCTTCACGTAAATTCTTCGCGTCTCCTCCACGGTAATTCGTATCCCAATTATATCGAATTGTCCACACAAAGAAAATTACTGTGGCAATTATCATCTGTAGTATCGTTGTTATTGTTTCCATATTATTACCTCCAAGGGTATACTACATTAGTCACCCTTTACTTATGAATAGTCGTTTAATTTCTGCCGTTGGTCTGAAGAACTGGGTATAGGTCCCATTGGTTATGGTCGCCCTTGCTGCCGTGCTCCTCTGCGGAGGGAAGGGGAGTCGGATGTTGGCCGGAGGTGTAACCACCCACAAACCTCTGTTGGAGGTGGGTGGAATGCCTGCGACTCGGTTTGTTGTAGAGGGGTTGTTGGGTGGAACAGTTCAATTCTCTCAATTCATCATTGTCGTTCCCCCTGGACGTGAATCAGAATATGAAGAAGCGTTGGATGGGTTGGGTTGCCGAATCATTACACAAGAACATGCATTGGGAACAGGAAATGCTGTGTACGATTCCTTGGAACACTTGCTATCCCCTGTGGAACATGTCTATGTCTCATTTGGTACGCAGCCGTTGGTGCGAACTGAAACCATCGAGGGTTCTTTGGAAAAACACATGCAGCATAATTTGGGATTTACATTGGCCACCGTCATCATGGACCATCCATATGCACCATTGCTTCGGGATTCGGATGGTAGGGTTTGTGGATCGGTGGAGACACATCTTGAGGGGGCTGAAATGCCAACGTATGGAGAAACAAATATTGGTGCTTATTGGGCCAGTAGAGTTGCGCTAGATGGGGTCTTGACTGGGTTACACAAATCGTTGTTTATCGAAAAGGAAAATCGCTATGACACCAATTCTGGGGAGCTTGGTTTCCCCAACGAAATGGTTCGTGGGTGTCTAGCAGCGGGTTTGGGTGTTGATGGAGTGCCAATCGCCACTGAAATAGAAATGATGGGGATTAAAACACCCGAAACGTTATCGGCGATTCGGGAGATTGTAGGCTCATGAATCTGACTTTCGAAAAAGATACTCGGGTGGTTATTCTCACGGGTGCTGGCATCAGTGCTGAATCTGGCATTCGTACCTTTCGCGCTTCTGATGGATTGTGGGAAGATCATCGGATTGAGGATGTGGCGACCCCGATGGCCTGGGAGCGGGACCCTGAACTGGTTTGGGGTTTCTATCAGGGGCGGCGAAGACAGTTGTTGGATGTAGTTCCAAATCCTGCGCATGACGCTTTGGTGGAATTGGAACGGTTTCTTGGGGATGGGTTGTTACTTGTTACCCAAAATGTCGACGATTTACACTCCAGAGCAGGATCTCAGAATCTGATCCATATGCATGGAGAATTGCAAAAATTACGTTGTGAAGAATGTGGTGATATTGTCGTTGCTATGGATGAGGTTCATCTCGAAGATAGATATGTGGATTGTTCAAAATGTGGTGTGGAGAGAATGCGTCCGCATATCGTATGGTTCCATGAGATGCCGTTGAAAATGCGTGAAATAGAGATAGCAGTTGCTGATTGTGATGTGTTCATTGCCATCGGGACGAGTGGTCATGTCTACCCCGCGGCGGGTTTCCTTGGACTTGCTCAGGCGTGTGGTGCGCACTGTATTGGAATCAATTTAGATCCTCCACAAAACGTAGAGTTGTTCGACGAATTCCATCAAGGGATGGCGGGAGAATTGTTGCCAGATTTGGTCAACAGTTGGGTTGGATCTAAGTAATCACTCTTCTTCATCAACTACCGCTGAGAAGTCGTGGGTGTCACGGAAAGCGGAGATCACTGCAGCCTCCTTGGATGCTGTGGGGTCTATTTTAGCCACACTTTCGATGTTTACGAAGCGCCGGTTGACGCCGTGACGGCTGCCAAAGAAGGAGTATATGCGGTGACGGGCATCGACTTCATCGGCCGCTACGACATCCTTTGTGAATGCCTGAACGATGCGTCCGTTCGGGAAGGTTCCGGTTGCTCTGAATGCCTGCATCGAGCCGGCCCACCGACCTTTCTCGTTTAAGCGCACCGTTTGTCACAACGGGATATCATTGATGGTTAGGGACGGTTTCGAGTCACCATGCGTCGGGCGGCATTGATTCTGTGTTTGCTCCTTCTCGCACCAGTTTCTGGTGCTTGGTCGCTACCAGAATTGCCAGTTGTTGAGGAAGAATGGGTGGTCGTTCGAGAAGACGGGTGGACCCATGCTGATTGGGTCGCCCTTCGGAGTGACGGGTTGGAACCGTTGCGCCAAATCTCTGTAACTGAAGTACTCGTATGGGGTGATCACGGTACTTACCAGTTAGATTCTGTGCCGGTGTTGCGTGGACAGGGTGCTGATGGATATCGTGTCGTATTGGAACCGCGGCTACCATCGGGTGCGCAAATGGATATTCTCTCTATGTTTGAATTTGAATCGTTACAACTCGCTGTGGCGAATAGTGTGCTTCCAACATCATTTGAGGTGCATGGAATCAATCCTAGTGTATTCGATGTTGTGCCTGGAGTTTGGTGGGTTGAGCCGTTGCTTGAAACAAAAGCGAGGAATGATCTCTCATCGAGTATCATGGAAAACGGCTCCATGGAAGGCCATCCTGCCTGGAATCTGGGGTTGAACGGTTCGGGCGTCATCATTGGTGTGGCTGATTCTGGAATTGAGTTAGATCATGGATGCTTCCGAGAAAATGCAACGGATATTGGAGAGATTGGGGTTAATCATCGCAAGGTCGTATTGGTGAACACATCGATTGATGATGGTGATCATTCTGGACAAGCGGACTACAAACATGGGACGCACATTGCTGGAAGTTTGGTTTGCGATATGTGGAATGGAACGATGGGTGGGGGGACGAGTCCTTCGCATGGTGCGCGTCTATTGTTTCAAGATGTTGTCAACGAATCTGGTTGGTCGGAACCTAGCATAGACTGGTTACTCGCAGAAGCCGTTGCCAATGGCGTAATCATCCATTCCGATAGTTGGGGAGATGATACTGAAGCCTACACTCTACGTAGTGCTGAGTTTGATCTGTGGCACCGAGAGATGCCGTGGTCGCTTGCGTTCATTGCGCCCGGAAATAATCCTTCGAA
>CATISE010000113.1 GCA_949538655.1 Marine Group II euryarchaeote MED-G33
ACACGAAGCAAGCTAGAGAAATTCAGAAAATGGTCATGGAACTTATACAACTTTGGATACCAGCACTTGAGGATGAACTGCACGGACAGAAGAGCGCACTTAGAAGTCGAGCAATGAAACTGATGGGACTTTGGATTACGAGATTGGAATTTGACAATGCGGAAGACCTTCTGAGAAAAGAAATTCAAGAGTGGGAATACGAGAACAACGAATTGAATTGCGGCGAGGAACAATACGGTTGGGAATTCAGATACGAGCATGTTTGAGGATGTCGAAACCCTCTGTGAAACCTAACGGTGGAGGGGGCAAGACATTCAAGTGCCGCCTTGCAACAAGTCAATCCATGGAACACACACTGGCAATGCAAATCTTCGGGGTCGTCATGATTCTCGTCGGGATCATGAAGAATTGGGACCCTGTTGGTTTCAACAAGAGTCTCTTTGGAGAGGTCGAGGGCGTAGAAGGAGGCCCTGCTGCATCAATGAGGATGCTGATCGGAGGAGCCTTTGCCGGACTTGGAGGATTGAATGTCTACTGCAGTTTCATGATTGATGAACTCGCAAGCGAGGGTGATTTTATTCTCATCGGGAACGTAATTGCTCTGGTAGTAATTTTGAGCACCCTTCTGGGGGCTAAATTCAGGGGTTTTTTGGAAGAGATACCTGTGCCCCCGCTGGTAATTTTCCCCACACTAATTGCAATATGTCTGTATGCTGCTACGTACTAGCTACACAAATGTGAAATTGATGCACAGGTCTAGATTTACCATCAGGTGCTGAAATGAAATTAAATGTAGAAGAGGAAATCTTTCTACTCTCTGCACTAGAATTAATGTATCCTGAATCAACGAAATCCAAATTGCGAAAAATGCTGACTGAAGGTCGGGTCTTGGTCAATGGAGAACCTGTTTACAAGGCCAAAGAATCACTCATCAAGGGAAATGTTGTGACGATTATCAACCGTTCGGAGGCAATGAAGAAATCACCACCTCCTGAACCAAAGAAACAATTTTCAAAGCTGAAAATTATTTTTGAAGATGAGTTTATTTTGGTTGTAGAAAAACCTGCGGGACTACTTTCTGTAGCCACTGACAAACTTGAGAAAGATACGTTGCACAGTCGTTGCGTCGATTACGTGAAACGTCAATCAGAGCGAGCGTGGTCACACATCGTACACAGACTTGATCGAGATACTTCGGGAGTCATGGTATTTGCAAAAAACAGTGACATCAAAGAAATCTTGCAAACTCAATTCGCTCAAAGGGAGGTGCAACGAATGTATCATGCCCTTGTAGAAGGGGCGCCTGAGCATTCAGAAGGAACTGATTCATCTTGGCTTGTAGAGGATAAACATCTGCATGTAAAGCGCGTTAAATCAACCTTCAAAGGTTCGAAGCAATCGATTACCCATTGGAAAATCGAAGATCAGGATGAGGTCGTATCATTGATTGAAATCAATATTGAAACCGGACGGCGTCATCAAATACGGATGGCGATGCAATATCTGGGCTGTCCAATTGTGGGTGACACCATTCATGGAGCGGAAACAAATCCACTCAATCGAATTTGTTTGCATGCTACTTCACTCGGATTTACACATCCATACACGGAGGATTTTGTTCAATATGAATCGACTGTTCCCTTCGCAAACCGCTTCAAAATCGATTCTAAACCTGAACGGTGAGTGGGGCAAGACATTCAAGCGTCAGGCCGATGCGAAACAACATGGGCGGAGGATATTCGGGTGCTGGAGACGGCTCCAATCGGACATATGGTGGCTATCTCGGCCTGCATGAGTTGCTCTCATTGCAACGCGAAGATGAAGGTGTTAGCAACGATGAGATGCATTTCATTGTGACACACCAAACCTTCGAACTTTGGTTCAAGCAGGTAATCCGAGAGTTGAGAGAAATTCGTGATATCCTAGCGAATGAGCATGTTCCTGAATCCCAGGTCCCGAAAGCTGTCGAACATCTCGGACGTGTGACTGAGATTTTCCGTCTTTTGGCCAATCAGTGGAAGGTGATGGAAACACTGACCCCCCAAGGATTCCTTGCCTTCCGAGATGGTTTGGGTACAGCCAGTGGATTTGAATCGTATCAAATGCGAGAGATGGAAATTCTTCTCGGATTGGAGCCTGTTGGTCGCGTTTCCGAAATGGATCCACTTGGCCACTTCCGTAAACTCGCAACCCGGAGTGAGGCTGATGCCGTTGCTTTGGTTCGCTTAGAAGCCGCGTTGGAAGAAACAACACTTGTTTCCGCGCTGACAACATGGTTATCGCGAACACCCATCATGGGTTCATTGTATGGCTCAGAAGGGGATTCTGAGGCTGTCCAAGCCTATGTTGACGCACACCTAACCGCATACGCCAGTATTGGCGAAAAAGCAAGTGCAAGAATGGAATCACAAGGTGTAGACAATATTGACGCCGTCAAAGCCCGCTTTGCAGCAGCTAGTCAAGGGGCAACCGACTTCCTCAAACCCGATGGTCAAGTCAACCGGGCTCGTGCAGGGTTACTATTCATCGAGTCATATCGCGAACTACCACTTCTCGCATGGCCACGTGTCCTCGTTGATGCCGTAGTCGAATTGGAAGAGAGTATGGTTCTCTTCCGCACCCATCACGCCCGCATGGTGGAGAGAATCATTGGACGTCGCGTAGGAACAGGTGGCTCATCGGGTGTGGATTATCTTGATGCAACCACAAAATATCGAATCTTTGGCGACCTTTGGGGAGTTCGTACAATTCTGGTAAAGTCTGGCATTAGACCCACATTGATAAATGGAGAAATGTATGGATTCACCGGTGCAACCGAGAACCAATGAGGTAGATCAATGACTGAAGTCGTAATTTGTGGAGTTGCACGAACGCCCGTTGGAAAATACCGCGGTGCTTTGGCAAATCAATCCGCTGTTGATCTCGGTGTTCATGCCGTCAAGGGTCTGCTTGAACGTGTGGGAATTGATCCCACGAGTGGGATCATCGATGATGTTCTGTTTGGACAAGTTCTGCAGGCAGGTGCTGGACAGTCACCAGCACGGCAAGTAGCACTCGGTGCTGGCATGCCATTCAGTACTCCGGCGACTACCATCAACAAGGTCTGCGGTTCCTCTCTGAAAGCGGTCATGATGGCTGCGAATAGCATTCGAGCTGGCGAATACAACGTAATCGTAGCCGGCGGGATGGAGTCGATGACCAATGCCCCATATTTTGGGCACAAGATTTCTAGAAGTGAATTTGGTGAAATGAAACCGACAATGATTCACGATGGCCTGTGGGATGTCTACAATGATGAACATATGGGAAACACAGGGGAGACCGTTTCTGAAGAATATGAAATTTCTAGACAAGTTGCGGATACTTTTGCTGCTCGCTCCCATGACCTTGCCTTGGCGGCTTGGAATCAAGGGTGGATGGATTTCGAAGTTGTTCCAACCCCTGGATTGGAACGTGATGAAGGAATCTCCCCAGGAGGAAACCTTAGCGAAATGCGATCAGTATTCCAAGAGGATGGACGCGTGACTGCTGGAAATGCGTCACAACTCTCAGATGGGGCAGCGGCAGTTCTAGTCGCCAGTCGTGAAGCTGCAGAAGCGAACGGTTGGCCTATTCTTGGAACTGTATTGGATTATTGCACGACCGGAGTTGAACCCGCTAGAGTGATGGCTGCACCCATTCCCGCCATCGAATTATTGCTGAATCGAAATGAAATGACAATCGATGATTTATCTTTTGTTGAGCACAATGAGGCCTTTGCTGCGGCATCCTGTGCGGTTGCCAAGGCATGTAGTGTCCCTGATGACAAAATCAACCCGCACGGAGGCGCGGTCTCCATTGGCCACCCATTGGGTGCCACAGGGGCAAGGTGTCTGATGACGCTCATCAACGCGCTTCGACGTACAGGTGGTGGAAAGGGCATCGTAACCCTGTGCCTTGGTGGTGGCAATGCCGTGGCAATGCTTGTCAGTGCCTGATCATCGGAACCTTTCACCGATCATCTGAGGTAACCCTGTGGGTGGTGCACGCATCGGCGGGGGTGGAGACCTCTTTCTTCCAGTAATCAGCACTATGATGCCGAGTGAAGCAACGACACCACCCATGCCAATGATGACTTTTGTATTTGCATCAAGCGCGAACCCACCACTTGCTGAAGTGTTACCACTATCATCGGGCTCGATGGGATCGGGTTCAGGTTCAGGAGTAGGTTCGGGTTCAGGAACGGGTTCAGGGGGGTGCCAAACAATGTATTGCACCGACCAAGTGTGCGTGATGATTTCATAGCCATCAGAGATTGAGACTGTGATCGAATAGAAGGGGGTCGTTCCATTGTATGAACAAATTTCAGTCACAAATCCACTCGTAACACCTTCACATTGGAATGGGCCCATCTCCAACCATGTTTCACTAGAGATTACCTCGGTCCAATCATCACTAAGGGTTAGTTTCCAAGTGGTCTCAATCTCTAAGATTGAATCAGCTGATATGTCGACAAAAGTTTGCAAGAAAAGAGAATCTGATGTGGCGTTTAGCCCTAGGTTGGTATCGGATGGTAATACAGAAATCTGTCCTGCACGATTGACCATTTCATCGATTAAATCATTGCAATTCTGGTCGATCCCATCCCAAATCTCAGTGGCATTGGGATGAATATTGGAATTGTTGTCCTCACAGTCTTCGAACCATCGGAAACCGTCACCATCAGAATCGGGATCAGGGACAAGCGGGTTGGTGAATGTCACATTGAGTTCGATACCATCGTCCAGACCATCATCGTCAGTATCATTGTCGAGTGGGTCGGTGAGATGTACATTGTATTCATCCAAATCGAACAAGCCATCGGAATCAGAATCCTGCCCCTCATAGTCTTCATCGATCAAATTGTCGCAATCATTGTCGATACCATCCAAGACCTCGGGCATGGAAGGATTGATCCACGGGTCCGATTCGTTACAATCCTGGAACCAATACCATCCATCTCCATCTGAATCTGCATCGAAAACCAGAGGGTTGGTCCCGTGAATCATAATTTCGTCACCATCGGTTAGATTGTCACCATCGGTGTCTGGATTGGTCCAATTGGTCCCATAAACGTGGTATTCTGGAAAATCAGAAATGCCGTCATTGTCTGAATCTGTGACGTTGAAACCCTCATCCCAAAGATTGTTACAATTGTCGTCAATCCCATTGAGCAATTCAGACATTCCTGGATGAATCTGAGGGTTACTGTCGTTACAATCTTGGAACCAATACCAAGCGTCTGCGTCGGCATCTGGATCGAATACCAATGGATCGCTACCAAAGAATAGCACTTCTTGGGCGTCGGTTAAGCCATCACCATCGGTATCGTTGGACAGTGGATTGGTTCCATACAAATTGACTTCGATTCCGTCGAGCAATGTATCATTGTCACTGTCGGAATCAAGTGGGTCTGTATTGGTCACCATGATCTCTTGATAATCTGTCAAATCATCGTCATCGGTGTCAATATCATAGGGGTCTGTTCCGTAAACATCGGTCTCATTATCGTTGGTCAACCCATCTCCATCTGAATCCAAAACCGTGGGGACACCATGGATGACGAGTTCCCAATCATTCCAAGTCCCCGTATCCCCATTCCCATCGTCTTCGACCTTGAGGGTCCAATTGCCTGCAGATTGTTCATCCCAATTGTGGACGGTGGAAAACATCCAATTTCGATAATTGTTATTCGAATCACTTTGTTTCTGAGCCAATGTACTCTCAGTGCCCGATGGCGAGGTGAGGGTGATGATCAAATCACCTCGGTAGACATGGTCAATATCCACGTAAACTTCCACATGTTCGACCTTCAGTCCATCGTTTATGGTCACTGTATCGTTGACACCCTGTGCCGAATTATCAGGGATGGCAGTGTTGATTGTGCGGGTGTTACTCGTGACGTTAATCGCTTGATCAACCAAGGTCCAATTCTCTGCCATGGCCACAGCATGTCCTGCATCAACGGCTCCATATCCATACTTGTGAGATACATCGTGACCCGCTCCATTGACATTCCATGAATTATCACTGGGGTCATTTTTCCTAGAACTATGAACCAAAATGTGTTGCACATCACGCCAAGTCAAATTGGCATTGGCTTCGAGGATGAGAGCGATGACACCACTGGCCAATGGGGTTGCAGATGATGTGCCTCCGAAATCATCGGTGTAGTCATTGTTTGTGTATCCTGATGATCCTTCAATATCGGTGGTTGTGATTCCTTCACCAGATCCATCACTATGGGCTGCAACTAGGATGTTGGCCCCTGGTTCTGCATACCATGATTGGTCACCCTGATGTGTAATCGCAGTCACTGCAATTGTTTGGCGTGCATTGGCATATCCGTCCTTGTTGGAATCATCATCATCGTCCAATCCATTGCCGGCGGCCCATGTGATGATATTCCCAAGTCCACCTCGACCATTCGCAACATCATCTTCAAAGGCGGCGATTGTCAATGGCCCCGGGCCTTGCAGTGTACTTCCATCATCACTTGGACCCCACGAATTACTGTAAATGTCAATCACTTGGTTCTCGTGACTGAGTGCATCGGCTTCTTTGGAATCGGGTGTACTGCAAGCGATGAGGAGTAAGCCTGCGAGATTTGCATCGGGTGCCGCCCCACTCACACCCACGCTATTGTTTCCTGTTGCAGCAGCAACACCTGCTGCTGCTGTCCCATGAGCATTCCAGTTGGATGGCGAGGGGTTGCCATCATCCCCACAATAATCGTAATCGTTGGTAGAATCATAATTTGTGGACAGGTCTGGGTGATCCAAATCCAAACCGTCGTCGATGATTCCAATGGTTACACCCGTACCTTGGTAGGACTCCCATGCCCCTGTCAGATTTGCATCTTCTCCCGAAAGACCACCACTTGTCTGTCCTGTATTTTCCAAGTGCCATTGGTCCCCAAATTTCGGGTCATTCGGCGTTAAACGTGGTTCATGTTGGCGCTCAATCTCTGGGCAGGCGATTTCGATTCGATTGATATCCAACCACAAGTCGACCTCAGAAGAGCTGGCCTCAATCAACCATGCATTCGGAAGGTGTGGTGCTGCTTCACCCATTGGATGGGGGCTGACAACCAACCAATTTCCATCATGAGATGGCCATTCTGCACAACGAGAAAAGGCGTTTTGAACTGCGACTGAGTAATCTGAAAGGTGATCTGTTTCTTCGTAGATTTCTGTTGCTGAAACGATGGGTGAAATACTTGCGAAAATCATCACAACTGTGAGACCCAGCCACTTCATGGCCCTATAGGGCCATGACTTTGTTATTGAAACCATGTTTGTGGTGTTCAACTTGAAAGGAACTCTTGCACTGCGGTTTCAACTTCGGAATCTGGCATCAAACGACGTTGACTCTTGGCGATTTCAAACAGATGTGCCACGAGCTCATCACTGACTTCATGCCCATGCTGCTCAAGCCACCAGACGATGTTTGAACGACCACTCATATGTCCGACTCGGATGATTTGTTGTAAGCCATAATCCTGGGCTGGGACACCCGAGTAAACTCGATCAGCCAGCCAATGATCACCCTTTTTCATCGCTTTGATTACAGCACTGGCGTGAACACCAGTTCCAGTTTCAAAAGCATCTTCGCCAAAGACGGGATAGTTACGAGGGAGGGCTACTTCGACGTAATCATGTGCTTTCTGCATGTACTCGTTTAGCAGGGTCAAGTCGTTATCGATCACACCCATCAAACTCAGGTTCACCAGCGTTTGATCCAAAGGAGCGTTACCTGCGCGTTCGCCGACGCCCAATGCAGTGCCATGAATTACGTCAGCACCTGCTTCTGCTGCAGCCAAATTGTTGGCCACACCGAGACCTCGATCTTGATGCCCGTGCCAATTGACTTCGATGTCGCGTCGTTTCACACCAGAGTCTGGTATGACTTCATCTTGAATGAAGGTGAGTAGTTGTTTGACACCGTTCGGTGTAACGTGCCCACAAGTATCGCAAACACAGATTCGGTCGGCTCCCAATTCGATGGCCCGGGTGTAAACTTCCTTGATTTCCTCTGGCTTTGAGCGTGTCGTATCCTCGGTGACAAACATCACAGGAATATCATTGTCAACCGCAAATGATACTGCTTTTTCTGCGGTGCTAAGGATTCGTTCCATGGTCCAATTTTCAGCATACTGACGAATCGGGCTCGTACCTAGAAATGCACTGGCTTGAATTTGAATTTCATGTTTGGCTTGCAAGTCGACAAGGGGTTCAATATCCGAAATCACTGTTCTGACTGCGCATCCGGGTCGGATACTGTAGTCGTTTTCAACGATGTGAGATAGCATGGCATCGATGTGATTCACATGGAATGGACCCGCACCAGGTAGACCTAGATCGACTTTCTGAACACCGAGTCGCTCCATGTAAGAAAGCAACTCTATCTTTTGTTCAATGGTCGGATTTCGAGCACTCGGGCTCTGCAAACCATCTCGCAATGTTTCATCATCGAACCAAATTTCATGTGGGTGATTTGAGGCATTTCGTTTGAATTCATAGTCGACTATGTTCCAATCATAAATCAGGTCGCTTTCCTCCATTGGCTTCACCTCTAGCACCACGTGCACCACCCGATGGGGTGGTGGGGTGTATCAATCCGACGCAGATGCGGCTACAGATATACGCCTTTTTGGCTTCCGTTTTGACAAAATTTTGAACATGACCAAAACAAGGAACAAAATTGTCAATTCGGGACTCAATAAGACACAGACTAGAGCGATAAACATCAGTGCTAGATAATTCAACGAAACGAAAAACGAATGAGCTGCTGAAGGAATTCTTTCATCAGCATCACGCGGCTCATGGATATCGATTGAAATGACCGATTGGTTGTACCATATTCCAAGTACCAATACAATGAGTGTGTATGTGTAAGCAGCGAGTTCACCGACCTCAGCAGGATTCAGCCAAGGCATGGCTGCAATCCCAATGAGAAGGAGGGCATAAACTCGCATCTCAATCATGGTTCGATGAGGGCCATGAACCCACGGCATCATTGGAATACCGACTTCTTTGTATTGATCACTACGATATAGTGCGAGTGCCCAGAAATGGGGGGGCGTCCAGAGAAAAATCAACGAAAACATGAGCCAAGGGAGAAAACTCCCCAAATCAAATGGATTTGAGATCGATACTGCGTCCCCCATTGCAGCAGCCCAACCAACCAAGGGTGGAGTCGCACCAGCAATACCTCCAATCACAATATTTTGCACACTGCTTCGCTTCAGCCAAAGTGTGTAGATAAAGACGTAAAACAGGATGCTGAAGGCAGCCCAAAAAGCAGCGACCTCATTGGCGAAGTGAACCAACCAAATCGTACCAGAAATCGAGAGGAATAATGCCCATGCGAGGCCGGCTTTTGGAGAAATCACTCCACGTGCAATCGCCCGCTTTTCTGTTCTCTTCATCATCGGGTCAATATCACGATCGAGAACATTGTTGAATGTATGAGCGCCACCTGCCGTCAGATAACCGCCAACAAAGACAACCCCCATGGTTTCCAATGTATTCAGAAAATCAAATCCAACCCGCCCTTCGGCATTCCATACAATCAGATTATGGATGAGGATTGTACACATTGCCGTTACTTGAAGCAATGCCAGGACGCCAGGTTTCATCAAACGGAACCAATCAGACATACTGGCTGTTTCCACGCCTGTCGCCGACTCCATAACTTAACGCGGGCACAACCCTATCTATCAATAACGCCCTTACAGGGCGTCCTCTTGACACAATCAATCATCGTGTGGGTCGACGTCGATGGGGATTAATTCGTGCTCATATTCATACAGAGCAATCTTCAGTGGGTCTAGTACGAAACGAACACTCGCTTCCTCGACACCGTAAAGCGAAACCAACTCATCGCGGAATTCATCTCTCAATATTTGCTCGGTTACATACAGAGGTGCACCCATGCTGATTTGCAGGGCCCGCGCACCAATAATTCGAGCCTTTTCAAAACGGGTGTGTTCTCGTGCTGGTTTAACCATGTGAATCACTAACAGCGGTTCGCTGCGACCTCGCGACTTACCCGGGTGTCATAAGACCATCGGGAGCCCCGTAGGGGCTGGTTTCACTCCTCCTCGGCCGTATTGGTGGTGAATACAGAGTTTCTAGCCAATACGGTGGCGAAACCAATGCAAAGGAATGCAAACGTCGCAAACATCAGGTGCATCAGAGACAAAATTCTCTCATAATCATCATAGGTGAATACGTATGCTGCACCGAGTAATATGTTTAGCATGTAGAAATCGAAACCCCTGTTCATCACTTTGCGGATGCTACCCGATTCCATGCCGCGTATATTCCACAGCAACCAAGCGCCGACAACAACGACGAAAATGCGATGACCGTAGGCTAAATTAGATGGATCTGTGATCAACAAATTGCCGTTGCACAATGGCCATGCTTCGAATGAACCAACGTTACAAGCCAAATTTTGGCCAGATGTTGTCGAGACAAATGCACCGAAGACCAATACCGCCAAAGTGGACAGGCTGAGGTCGTATAGCCGAGGCAATATTCGGGCGCTATTGGATGGATTCAGTTGCATCCATTTCGGTAGACTGTCGTCCGCATCCATCCAACGGACCCATGCCCATAAGAGAGAGATCGCCAAAGCCATGGCCAGCGTGAGATGCGCTGCAACAGACCATGGAACATTGTCATACATCACCGTAATCATACCCATCGCGCCTTGGATAATTACCAACACGAGTGCAAGAATGGTCGCCTTGTAAACAGCCGGCGTTTCACGTCTTCGTTTGAAGGCCAAGAAACACTGAATGATGCAAAGGGGACCAAGGATAATTCCCGTCACAAATCGGTGAAACCATTCGAGAAAAATTTCCCATACTGTATACCGGTAGTCCGCTCCACGAGAATCGATTTCATCAGGATTTTCCGCCCACCAAGCTTCTTGTTCGGCCTCAGAAATATCGAATCCCCAACTACCGAAACATTGTGGCCAATCTGGACAGGATTCACCAGCATCGTAGATGCGAATACTACCACCCAATACCACGGCAATCATGGTGATGAGGAAGAGGATAAAGGGCAGGTGATGCAATCTCCACCATTTCGAATTCTCTGTCATGAACAATCACCGTCCTTGACTCAATCTGCATCTTCTTCTTCGGCTGCTTCGACGTGTTCTTTATCCGATTCATTGACCCAATCTCGCTGCCATTCAGCATCGACTGCTCCACCGGACCACTCACCTTCGATCATGATTTCTTCAACCTCGAAGTCTTCTCGCCAAATCGGTTCTCCTGTTGACCCTGAAACGATCAAGCGATTTGTATTCTTGTCCAATCCCTTGCGAATGAGTTTCACCCCACGTGTCACGGGTAATAGATGCCCCACTGGGGTGCCAGGTGTGACGATTGGATTGTTCGCAGTGCAGATAAAAATACCACGTGAAGGGGCAATAATGTCTACACTTTCTGAGGGACGTAAAGGGTCAACGATTCGACCGATGACTTCACCGGTTTTGACGAATGATCCGCGGCCAATGAAGAGGTCAACCAAACCACCTTCCTCCGCTCGAACCCAGGTTGAACCACTGGCGAGCAGTCGGAATTTGGGTCTCGCCGCATTGCCAGGAATCATGTGCAAACTCCGAAGGACATTCAGAACCCCATAGATGGCGATTTGGACGGCCTCGTGATCTGCGAGGTTGGCACCTCCGCCCTCATAGGTCAATGAACCGATGCCTAGGTCGACGGCGGTCCTACGCATCGAACCCTTGGGGCCCTTTGAATCGAGAATGACTTCGATACCAAATGCTCGAGCGACACGATTGCTGGGTGGGTGAGCGAGATCCGCTCGAACTTGAGGTAGATTGTCACGACCACGGGCAGCTGTGTGTAAATCGAGTAGGAAGTCGGAACCACTGATCAAATCGTTCAGAACACGATGTGCGACACGCCCTGTGGTCGATCCTGCTTCTGAGCCAGGGAATTCACGATTCAAATCTCGACCATCTGGGAAATAACGCAGTTGACGAGTAGAACCTGGTGGATTCAACACGGGTGCCAAGCGAACGGTTCCCGCCATCATTTCAGGATCCAAGGGGCGTCCTGGACCAGTAAACACGTTTTGTGAGAGTAAACTTGCGGCCACCTGACCCACCATTTCGTCACCATGCACACCACCGGTGATGGTGATTGTCGGGCCTGGACGGCGACCATGGATGATTGTGACCGGTGTTGGCCATGAATCTCCTAATTTGACATCGAGCAATGGAAATTCGATTTGTCGAATGCTACCCGGTTTGATTCTCTTGCCGAAGAAACGATGTTGTTTTGCTCCGGTGAGACGATCCCAGTCGGGTCTCGATGATTCGTGAGCATCGAGAGCACGCTCAATTTCCCGTCGACGTTTGGGGGGAATCTGATTGCTAACCTTCAGCGTCTTCGAACGCTTCGGTCGTGATTCCTTCTTTTTTTTGCCTTTTTCAGACACAGGCCATCCCCTCCTACCAAGCGGTTGTGATGGGGCGTGTAAGTGCCACTCTTTGAAGGAACCGTGCTAAGGACTCCGTAGGAGTCAATTTCTCAGTCAATCCTCAAAGGCGGTCGATTGCCAGCCGGGTACATGGAAGATGAAAGTGTGCAGGAAATCCACGCCCCGAATAGCATCTGCTTTGGATGTGGACCTGCCAATGAAGAGGGTTTGAAAATTCGGTCCTTCCCAATCGAAAATGGCTTGAAAATGACGTTCAATACAATGGATTCTCATCAAGCATTCCCTGGGATGATTAATGGTGGAATCATCGGTACTCTGCTCGACTGTCATGGAAATTGGACTGCAGCATTGGCCATCATGGCCGATCGTGGTGAAGATGAACCACCCTGTACAGTTACCGCTCGATATACAGTCAAATTGCGTCGACCCACACCCCATGGTGTTCCTTTAGAAATCACCAGCCAAGTTGAATCCTTGGAAGGGGATCGTGCAGAAATTAGCATGACGCTGTCTGCGGATGGAGAAATCTGTGCGCGAGGGGACGGTTTGTTCGTCGCCGTCAAGGAAGGTCATCCTGCGTGGCATCGTTGGCATTGAGTGCGGGGTCATGGTAGAAGGAACCATCTTCTTGCTCCCACCACCATCGACCCTTTGGGTCGATGTATGCGGTAAATCCAGTTGATTGGTCATATACGCCACCTCCAATAAGATGGGTGTGATCTGGGACGTGATAGGTCTCTGCAGTTTCTTCAATATGCTCTGATTCCGACACCATTTCGTCTTCCTCAGGTTCTTCCTCAAGCTCTTCCTCAAGTTCACGCCGTGCCTTCAATTTGAGGGCAAGAATGGCGGTATAAATCGATAACGCGATGATGACTAAAAACACCAAAATTGCGAGTACCGAGCTGATACCTCCACCCGATTGAGGGGTAGATTCATCTTCATTTCCTGAAACATCAACCGATTCCGTTTCCTCAGGTGGCATATCGATTTCAAGTTCAGATATTATCACTAGATTCGCACCATCTGTTACTCGGATGTAGAGGTGAGTATTGTTCCAGTCACCCCACAGAATCAAGCCATCTTCTGGGTAATCAGACCACGTTGAATTGTCGGCTGACCACTCAATCACCGACGGCCCGCTCCCATCGCCATCATCTATGCTCAAGGCAACAACAAGTTTGGACACAGGCGAGCGTTTTGCATCAATCTGCTCGATAGAAACGATAGGGACTTGGCGGTCAACCCGAATCCACGTTGCATTCGCAGGGCCAACATTGCCTGCAGCATCGATGGCGCGTACCTCAAACGAATAGCGGCCATCCATCAACATCGAGAGATTGACCAATGATTCGTTTTCGGTGACGGGAGCCCACAATCCACCAGCCCAACGAACTTCGTAGTGGGATGTTCCTGAGAGATTATCGATAACCGGAGGCCAGTGAATGACGATTTCATCGACATGTGTCCATTCGTCCTGAGGAATGATTGCCGGTGCAGGAGGTGGAACCAAATCGGTTTCTGTACTGGCATCTGCTGTCACCAATCGCAACTGATAGGGGCCACCTGGATTGGCTGGGTCCCAAGTGACACGAATGTGGTAAAGCAATGCCATACCTTCAGAGTCATCATTCAATGCAGAGATTGCAACCCACCGAATCTCATCATCAACTGTCCCTTGTCCCAAAGAGGCTGAACCATTCAGCACGGCGACCTCAAGGTTTGCGCCTTCAGCACTGAGGGAAATCGATGTATGATTACCCGAATCGATGACAATGGCATACCAATCGACCTCATCTAGGCCCATGAGGCATCCATCTAGAGTGAGATTCGGATTGGCACCCAAATGATGCGCCGATGAACGGGTCGAAGCGGCATCTGATGCGAATTCTCCATCTGTCTGTGGGTCGTCACAACCGGGCAGTATCTCACCTGCGGGAGGAGGGCTGTTCGAATCGATTGTGAGTGTATTGTTGGACAAACGAATGTTGTTGTTCTCATCGTCCTCATAATGTTCTTCTCCAACATCGACAACCAGAACAATCCACCAAACCCCTTCGACATCGCCAGCCAGATTGACAACTTGAGAGTCTGCCAGCATCGAACCACTCGGTAGGGAGGGGACCCGGGATTGTGAGAGGCGGATGTCGCCGTTTCCAAGTGAGCGATCTTCTGATAGCCAAATTTCCACATCGAAGGCAAGCGCTTCCTGACCAAGATTTTCAGCACCCCACTGAATTGTCACCGTCTGTCCCGGTTCAGCAGATAATGGGGATTCAACCCATGATGCCAACAAATCCTTCGCTGGGGCGGAAATGGTGAATACGGCGCCGGCGGCGATGTTGTTGTTCTCATCATCTTCTGCTACCTCCGAAGCAGTATCGACAATCACGACCCAATGGAATTGGCCGATATGTTGCCCAGGAATCGTGATGGTGCGAGTCACTTGAATTGTAGAGCCACTTGCCAAGGGGTCAATACGGAAACTGTCCACTTGAGTGTCATCTGTTCCGGCTTGAGCATCAAGAGAGAGTACGAGTTGAACATTGAAGGAACCTGCATCAGAACCTCCTGAATTGCTGATGTTCATGTACACGATCGTAGATTGGCCGCTCACGGCATTCTCTGATGCACTGATTGAATCGATAACAATGTCAGCTTGTTCAACACAGAATTGACCACTAGATGGCATGGCATTGTTGGTTTCATCCATCTCTGCAATCGAATCATTCGGGTCGACAATGAGGCCCCAATACCAGCAACCATCGCCGAGATTAGATGGGATTCCGAGGTTGATATTACCAGACCATGAACCACTCTGTGCGATTGAATTCACAACATCGGAACCAATCAAGACATCATTCCCTCCTCCAGATATAGAAGAATCACTAGAGAGATATACGCTGTAATCGACATTGGCGACATCCTCCATACCCAAATTCGCGATCTGTACTGAGACTTGAGCAGTCCCTCCTCTCACTCCTGAAGTGGGACCTGTGACTGAAGTCGGTTCAAGGTCGGGACCGCAATCAATGACTGTCAATTGTGCACTGCTCGATGCGACAATATTGTTATTCTCGTCGGTTTCTGAAATATAATCACCATAATCGGCGTAGAGACCAACGTAGTATGTGCCTGGTGTGATACTGCTGGGCAATGTGGCCATCATACTCGTGTGTGTGTAGGATGGGACGTTCGGCGTTCCACTGGCGTATCCCAAAGAGGTCCCTGTGTATATTGCCGAAACCGAATTCCCCGTTGAAACCAATGCCTCATAATAGTGAGAACCTGCATTATCCGATCCTAGATTGGTGACGGTCAGAGAGATGTAGATGTCAGCACCCACGCAGACCTGTCGATAGCCAGAATCTACAGAAATTGATGTCGCTTCAAGGTCGTAATCAGGGGCGGTGATGTAAATTGAATTACCAACTTCGATATTGTTGGTTTCATCTCCTTCATTCACACGACTACTGCTATCTACAATTATACCGAAGTAGTACGTTCCTTGGGCCAGATTATTGGGCAAAGATGGGGTGTAAGTTCCACTTCGATAAGAACCCCCCAATATGCTGTTCGCTTGCTGAGTAGAACCGAGTTTGGTATCACTTGAAGTAATGGTTGAATCGGTAGAGATGTACATCTCCCAATAGAACCAACTCGATGCATCATCACCAGTATTGTCGATCCTCCAAGAGATACTCACCTGCTGTCCGGCCTGTGCCGAATTCGGACCAGATGGTGAGTCAGGAACCAAATCCGCGGGCTCTTCGATATCAATTCTTGAACTGGATGAAACAATGTTATTGGTCTCATCCAACTCATTCACACCGCCACGATTGTCTGCAATCATCCCAAGATAATGATACCCGGTACTCATGCCTGTTGGGATGGGGACATTGTATTCGTAACCGGAGCGGTAAGACCCATCGCTGATACTACTCACACTAAATTCATCAACAAATGTGTCTGATGTCGTAATGGTCGAATCTGTAGAAAGATACAGTTTCCAGTAGAATGAACCCGAATAATCGGTACCGATATTGTCAATGCGGTACTGCACGGTGATGGTGTCACCCATGGTTGCAGAAGAGGAGGTGGTGCTGACCGAGGTGGCTTCCAAATCGGGGAGATCTTCCTGAAGCGTAATCTGGCCACAAGTTCGGGCATTATTCGATTCACTGGCTTCATCAACATCGGAATCGACATCGAGTATGTAGCCCCAGTAATAGGTCCCTGCATTGATATTGGAAGGAAGTCTGGTACTGCTCGATAATGAATCTGTTCGGTAGCTACCAGAAGATAGACTGGAAGAGTATTGGTCACTGCCAACCTGTGTATC
>CATISE010000114.1 GCA_949538655.1 Marine Group II euryarchaeote MED-G33
GCTCAAGTGGACGATGGGTCGTGCACCTACGATTTACCACAGTTGGAGTTTGTCCTCATCACCTGTGACCCGACATGGGACATTGCTGACAACAGCACATTGGCGATTGGCGATTTAGATGCGAATTCGATGCATTGCGAACTCACAAACAACAACAATGCCACCGTCTTTGCAACCATTGACTTGACCTATAGTGAATCAACTCCTCTGTTTGTCGACAGCCTTTCCAGTAGTGAAGTCGACCTCGGTCCTGATGAATCCTTGACCTTCACAATCTCACCCAGTTCTTGGGGCGAGGGGGTTGTTCCATCGAATGGAACGGTTCGAATCGATATCGATTTGACCGCGACAGGATGGATTGGTGTTTCTGATTACACACTGTTGCCCTATGGATTCGTTCATGTGAACCAGACCATCGACGAAACCGGAGACAATGGTGGCGATTCTCAAGGAGATGCTGGTGAAGCCGAAGAGGAAAGCAATCTGCTCATGCTCATGCTCATCGCCGTCGTCGTTCTCGGTCTCTTAGGATTCGTTGGTTTGCGTATGGCCATGCGTGAAGAGGAAGAAGATGATGACTCTGAAACATTCGAAGATGAAGAATGGCAACCCAAGCAGAAGAAGCGGATTCGAACTCAACCAGATTTGGAGGATATGCCCACAGGTCGTAGCCTAGATGAGTTGACCACAAAGGCCAGCTCAGTCTCCATGTCGAAACCTCGCAAGGTCGATCGCAGAGCCGGTTCAAGACCTGCACCCGTTCAAGAGGTTCTCGCAGAAGAGGAATCTGAAGAAGAAGCAGAATGGGATTACACCCAGGATGAAGACTACCATGTTGACGAAGAAGGCGTGGAGTGGTGGAAGGATGAAGTTGGCCAATGGTGGTACAAGTATCCTGAAGATGAGGACTGGGAAGCCTTCGATGAATGAACGATGGATTCTTGAGATACAGGTGCGAGGTGAGTTCAATGGTGGGTGATGGTTACGCATTGGTTCTGCATGGAGAAGCAGACGCATCCAAGCTCGGTGGAACTGCCATCTGTGGATTCTCTAGCACAGGCATGGTCGGCGTCATCGCCGCCAGTCACATCATTCGCGCTCTGAATTTGGAGCAGATGGGCACCGTTCTCGATGAGAACTTCCCTGCCATGGCTCTGGTTCAGGAATCCGTGCCCAAACACCCCGTACGTGTCTACCAGGGTGACGACGTGGGCGTCTTTACCTCAGAGATTCAATTTCCTGACGCTTACGATGTCAAGTTCGCAGAGACAGTGCTCAAGTGGTTCGTTGAGGGTGGATTTGATCGGCTCATCATCATCGATGGTGTTGTTCCTAACGAGATTGGCCAAAAGGAAGAGGGCGACCTCTGGGGTGTCGCAAGTCACCCATTGGGTCGCAAGGCTCTGGCTGCAGCAGGCGTCTCACGCATGAAGCAAGGCATTGTTGCAGGTGTTGCAGGTTACTTGTTGTCCGAAGGCGATCGCAGAGGATTGGATATCACCGCACTCCTCGCAGATTGCAACCCCATGTATCCTGATGCACGAGCAGCCGCATTTGCGACAGAGGCCGTGAGTGAATTGTTAGACAGAGAGATTCCGCTTGACGAGTTACTTGAGGATGCGCGAAAGATCGAGAACAATGTTAGAGATATGGTTGAGCGAAGCAAGTCGATGCTCCCAGCTCCAGAAGGCTATGATGTTAGCAACTCCAATGATGACCCGATGGTCAACTAGGATTGGACCTCATACACACAGTTAAGATTCCTAGTGCCTACCGAAATTCATGCACGAAAGTGTGAATGTCAATGGTACAGAACTCCAACCCTGCTCAACGAACCCAATGACCGGCTGGTATCGCGATGGTTGTTGCAATACCGATGCCAATGACTTGGGCCTACACGTGGTCTGCTGTGTCTTGACGGATGACTTCCTACAGTTCGCTCGTTCGAAAGGCAATGATTTGATCACACCCGCCCCACAATTCAATTTCCCTGGCCTAAAGGCTGGAGACCGATGGTGTGTTTGCGCTCGAACATGGTTGGATGCAGCCAATGAGGGTGTGGCTTGTCCAGTGAATCTAGATTCGACTCATGAGGAAGCGTTGGCCATCATCCCCATCGATTTGTTGGA
>CATISE010000115.1 GCA_949538655.1 Marine Group II euryarchaeote MED-G33
CTCCAAACCAATTGCCCCCATCTGCAGAATGCCCTCGAATCCAAGCTTGGTTTCCAATCGATGTTTGCACCGCTTCGATGTATGATTCTGGAGTCCCTGCATCAACGAAATGACCCTCGAACGGGAATCCTGACAATTCACCACCTTCGGCCAGTTCCGGGAACACCACACGTTCCATACTGAATGCCCCTTCTGGCATTCGATCGAATACTTCTGGTTCAAGCAGGTAAGTTCCCGCATTGATGAGATTGGAATAGGCTTCTTCACGAGGTGGCTTTTCTTGGAATCGGCGAATTCGAGTGCTTGCAGAATCGAAATCTGCTACACCGAAGCGACTGGGGTCTTCCACTTCCCACAGAGAGATGGAGGCAAGTGTGCCTGATGCCTTGTGTGCGCTTAGCATCTCATCAACGCGCAGACTGGTGAGCAGATCTCCATTGATGACGCAACAGGTCCCTTCACCGAGGTGTTCGCGACAGTTGGCGATTGCTCCACCCGTGCCCAACGGTTCAGTCTCCTCAACGATGACGACCTCATAGGGTAAATCGAGTGTGGCGAAGTGATTTCGCATTTGTTCAATTCCATATCCCGCCGCAATGAGAACCTTGTCGACCATTTCCTCTGGTAGAATACTGACTACATGTTCA
Source organism: Marine Group II euryarchaeote MED-G33 (assembly GCA_949538655.1). Taxonomy (GTDB): domain Archaea; phylum Thermoplasmatota; class Poseidoniia; order Poseidoniales; family Thalassarchaeaceae; genus MGIIb-P. The sequence continues at coordinate 648 of CATISE010000115.1, forward strand.
ATCATCGTGCGGTCCAAGATTGGAATCAATGGCTTGGGAACATGTTGAGTCCAAGGGCGTAAGCGTGTACCGAAGCCGCCGGCCAATACGATGACGTCCATCAGTCACGCGAGTCGGGTCTCACTCAAGTGCCTTGCGAACCGAGGATAGGTCTCACGCGCGCGTGTCAAAGCGTTCAAAGAGCGGCTTCCGGTCGAATGGTCTGAGGGATACCAATGAACATACACGAATACCAAGGAAAGCAGTTGTTCCGCGATGCTGGACTTGCTGTGCAAGAGGGTGTACATTGTACCACTGTTGAACAGGCACTAGCCGCATACGATTCCCTGGGTGGCAATGTTGTCGCCGTCAAGAGTCAAATCCATGCAGGTGGCAGAGGAAAAGGAACGCTGTATGACCCTGAGAGTGGAGACGTGGTGATGGAAGGTGGTGTCAAAATCGCATTCAACCGAGAAGATGTTGAAAATTATGCTCAGAATATCCTCGGCAATATCCTTGTCACCAAACAAACGGGTGAAGAAGGTAAGTTGGTCAGCAACCTGTATGTCGAAGGTGGTTGCAAAATCGCCCACGAATACTATCTCGCTATCTTGGTAGATCGAGAAGAGAAGATGCCCCTGATCATGGCTTCATGTGAGGGAGGAGTGGATATTGAAGAAGTGGCTGAAGAAACACCTGAGGCGATTTTCAAAGTACATGTCGACCCAAGTGTAGGCCTATTGCCAGAGCAGGCTGAAGGGCTGGCCAACTCACTCGGACTCACTGGATTGTCAATCGATTCATTTGTTGAGAATGTCAGCGGATTGTTCGATCTGTTCGTATCAAAGGATTGTGCGATGGTTGAAATCAACCCGATGGTGCGAACCGAGGACGATAAAATCGTCCTCCTAGACGCCAAAGTTGGATTTGATGAAAACGCTCTATTCCGTCATCCAGACATTGTTGAACTACGCGATTTGTCCGAAGAAGAGCCGACTGAGGTGCGTGCTAAGGCTTCGGATTTATCCTACGTCAAGTTGGATGGTAACATCGGTTGTCTGGTCAATGGAGCCGGGCTGGCAATGGCTACCATGGATGTCATCAAACTGTATGGTGGTGAGCCTGCCAACTTCCTCGATGTCGGTGGTGGCGCCAATGAAGAACAGGTGACTACCGCCTTTGGAATCATTATGGAAGATCCGAACGTCAAAGGAATCCTTGTCAATATCTTTGGTGGAATCATGCGATGCGATATTATCGCTCGGGGTGTCATTGCAGCAACTCAAGCCCTTGCTCTAGAAGATCCACTTGTCGTCCGTTTGGTTGGAACCAATTTCGAAGAAGGAAGGCGGATTTTGGCAGAGAGTGGGCTCAACATCCACACGGCTGAAACCCTTGCCGAAGGGGCAAAAATGATTGTCGAATTGGTTGGAGGTGATTCACAATGAGTATCTGGATTGATGAAGATGCAAAGGTTCTCGTCCAAGGAATCACGGGCAATCAAGGAACCTTCCATGCGACAAAGATGGTCGAATATGGCACAGATATTGTGGGCGGCGTCACCCCTCGAAAAGGTGGACAAACTGTCGACTTAGGCACTTTACAAGCGCCTGTATGGAATACAATGGTCGAAGCGATTGAAGCAACGGATGCGGATGCTAGTGTGATTTACGTCCCACCCCGATTTGCTGGAGCAGCGATTATTGAAGCGGCTGATGCCTTTTCACAAGTTCGTGATGGCGGAGTAATCGTCTGTATCACGGAAGGAATCCCAACCCTCGACATGGTCAAGGCGGTCGAACATGTTCACAACACAGATGGTGTTCGACTCATCGGCCCCAACTGTCCTGGAATCATCACCCCCGGGGATACAGGTGGATCCAAAATTGGAATCATGCCAGGACATATTCATGCCAAAGGACGAATTGGCATCGTGTCAAAGTCGGGTACTCTCACTTACGAAGCCGTGGCTCAAACAATGAGCATTGATGAAGGTCAAAGCACATGTGTCGGAATCGGTGGTGACCCGGTCAATGGAACTGGTTTCATCGATTGTTTGTCTGCATTCGAAAACGATGAACAAACTGAAGCTGTTGTTATGATCGGAGAAATTGGTGGTAACGCAGAGGAAGAAGCCGCAGAATGGGTTGCTGAAAATATGACCAAACCTGTGGTCGGGTTCGTCGCGGGTATGACCGCACCCCCCGGCAAGCGAATGGGGCACGCTGGTGCCATCATCAGTGGTGGAAAGGGCACTGCTACAGAGAAAGTCGCTGCCATGGAAGCCGCTGGAATTCGTTGTGCCAATGACCCATCTGAAATCGGTGCAGTTCTGCTGGAAAGTCTGAAGGCCGCAGGTCTTCGCTAAGCAGGCATGGACTTCGCTGCGCTCGCCCCGATCGTTGCGGTACTGGTTGTCGGTGCGATTTCACCTGGACCATCGTTGGCGATTCTCATTCGCAACACGCTGGAGGGTGGAA
>CATISE010000116.1 GCA_949538655.1 Marine Group II euryarchaeote MED-G33
CGCGCGCAACATCGCGCACGTGTACAGGTTGGATGAGGTAATTTCCAAATCCAAACACACCGAACACCGGCATGGTTCGAAGCATCCAGGCGATATTGTTGACCAGAATATTGCGACCTCCACCAAACAGAACGGTTGGCCGAACGATGGCGTAGGATATTCCACACTCGCGCAGATACTTCTCACTTGCAACTTTGCCAACGAAGTATGTCCAACCAGGGGCTTTCTCTGGATTGGCCACACTGAAATGAACGATCCTTCGAACTCCGGCCTCTTTGGCCGCCTCAAACAGAATCTTGCAATTCTTGACCGCAAGGTCATGTTCGAAGTTCTTGCTCTGATTGTTGTAGCGGACCCAATAGGTGTTGTACAATACATCCGCGCCGCGAAGTGATTCGACCAATGCTTCGCGATCTTGGAAATCGAGTGGGTGCACCTCAACCTGTCCATCAAACGGGTCATCACGACCCACCGCATTGGTCAGGGTTCGGACTTTCACACCCTGTTCCAGAAGTTGATGGGCAATCCATCGACCAGAGTATCCAAACGCTCCGGTGACGACGTGCATAGGCTCCCCGTATCCTTCCTAGAGCCTCTGCTCAATAATGTTGTTTGGAGCCAACAGAGAGATTTGAACTCCCGGCCTGCTGATTACAAATCAGCCGCTCTACCAGCTAAGCTATGTTGGCGCTGTCCCGGCGAACCATCTTCCCCTCTTGAAGTCAACGAAGGCTCAAGTGGTGGATACGCCCCCCCGTGGCCATGGGCGCAACGCGAATTGACGGCAATGCTTGCGGCGCTGCTGTCGAAGCCTCGTTGGCTGAGCGTATTGCGACTTTACCGACTCCGCCGCACTTGGCTGTGGTCATCGTTGGCAACGACCCGGCTTCTCATGTCTATGTGGGTGCGAAGGAGCGCGCGTGCGCGAGGCTGGGCATCCGCAGCACGCGAATCGACATCGATGCAGATGCAGACTATGCAGAAGTCGTCTCAACCGTCGAGCGCCTCAATGCTGACCCTGAAGTCAACGGAATTCTCGTTCAATCTCCGCTTCCCTCCGGCATGGATGAAATCGCCATTACCGATCTCATCGACCCGGTCAAGGATGTCGACGGATTTCATGCACAGAACCTTGGGCGATTGGTCCAAGGGGATGCCAGTGGCCTTCTCCCATGCACGCCTGCAGGCGTCATGCAGATGTTGGACTGGGCGAATGTCGACTTGAGTGGCAAGCGAGCAGTGGTCATCGGTCGCAGCCGGATTGTGGGCATGCCCCAATCATTCTTGCTCGCACAGAGAGGTGCAGATGCTACCGTAACTATAGCACATTCAAGAACTTCAGACATGGCAGCATTGTGCCGTGAAGCAGACGTGATTATCGCTGCTGTTGGCCGTTCGAATATGGTGACATCAGACTGGGTCAAACCCGGAGCTACCGTGATCGATGTTGGTGTAAACCGTGTGGATGATGATTCGGAAAGAGGTTACCATTTGACCGGTGACGTGCATCCAGATGTTGGCGAAGTTGCTGGTGCACTGTCACCAGTGCCAGGTGGTGTGGGTCCAATGACCATTGCCATGCTGATGTCAAACACAGTTCGAGCCACTGAGATGCAACAGTGAGTCTAGAACAGACCCATGTCCATGAGTGCATCTTCACTGGCATGTTTCCGAGGGTCCCATCGTGGTGACCATACCAGATTGATATGGACACTTTCGACACCTTCTGCGGTCAATGCTGCACGGTGAGCCGCAGCCATGATTTCAGGCGCAACCGGGCAACCTGGGCTTGTGAGTGTCATATCTACCTCAACATGTGTACCCTCAAATCGAACATCATAGACCAAGCCCAATTCTACGATACTAATCTCTAGCTCAGGATCGTCAACAATCTGTAGAGCGTCGAAAACGGCTTGCTTGTCACTCATCATGCACCCTCCATTAGTGAACGTGCCTCTCCTTGGACCCGTTTGAACATATTGAGGAATCCATTCGACCGACTGGGGGTTAGTGAGGCTTTGAGCCCCATCTGGTCAACGTATGTTGGTTCCAATTCTACAACCTCTTTTGGAGGGCGGCCATTGACTGCCAAGCAAGTAATTGCCATCAGTCCCTGAACAATTTGAGCGTCCGCGCCCCCACGCATGTAGAACAATCCATCTTCCAAATGGCACATGACGTGTGCTTGAGATTGACATCCGTGAATGATGTTCCCATCATTCCATTCCTCGACAGGCAACTCATTGACTTCTGATGCCCATTCGAACAGCATCTCATAGCGCTCCATCGGATCGAAGACATCGGCAAACTCGTCGATTGCCGCTTGTAGGGCGTCTGGCCAAGTCATGCATTCACCGATCCGAACTTCCCGACAATATACCGAAGATGTTCGACAAAAGCCTCTGCCTCCGCCTTCGTATTGTAAAGATAGAATGAGACTCGGTTGGTGCTGGTGACCCCATAGGCATCCAACAGAGGTTGTGCACAATGGTGTCCAGTTCGCATGGCGAAGCCGCCAGCATCCATGAATCGGGCCAAATCTTCAGCGTGAATTGAATCGTGGAGGAAAGAGACAACACCACTGCCATCAGGGACTGAATGGTCTCCATAGACCGTGATGCCAGGGACTGATTGAATCTCGGAAGAAGTATACATGGCCAATCCACGAATATGGTTGTGGACTGCCTTCATATCGAGTTTTGAGAGGTACTCTGCTGCTGCTGCAAATCCAATCGCTTCAGCGATCTTAGGTGTCCCTGCCTCAAACTTTTGAGGACCACTCGCAAATGTTGATTTCTCCATCGTGACGGTTTCAATCATGTCTCCGCCCGACATGAATGGTTCCATCTCTTCGATGCATTCCGTAGTGGCCAACAAGCAACCGATGCCCGTGGGCCCACACATCTTGTGTCCACTAATGGCGACAAAATCAGCACCCATTTCGGTAAAATTGATTTTTTCATGAGGAGCTGCTTGGGCTGCATCAATCAGAACTTTGGCACCACAGTCATGCGATTGTGAGATAATTTCTGCTACTGGATTGGCGACACCTAGCACATTTGATGTGTGTACGACACATACCAAACGTGAGCCCTTGACAGAGGCTGAGAAGATCTCCATATCGAGTGTATCTCTTTCCGTATCGATGGGCACGACTCGAATTTCGATGCCTTTCTCTTCAGCCAACAATTGCCAAGGGACGATGTCAGCATGATGTTCCATTTCTGTGATGACCACAGCATCTCCTTGGTTGAGGTTAGAACGGGCCCAGCCCCAAGCGACCAGATTGATGGCTTCCGTGGTACCGCTGGTAAAAATGAGATTATCCCTGGTCGTGCCAAACCAATCTGCCAGCATATCTCTTGACGATTCGTATTGTTCTGTAGCCTCAGCGGCTAAAGTGTGGACTGCGCGGTGAACATTGGCATTCGATTGTTCGTAATAACGAGTCATTGCATCGATGACAGATTGGGGCTTCTGGGTGGTTGCAGCATTGTCGAGGTAAACCAGATCCTTTCCCCCAGAGACTTTTCTAGAGAGGATTGGGAAATCCGCTCGAATCGCATCTAGGTCCAGTGACACGTGACTTCCCCGGTCCTACGGACCGGATAGTCGGATATGAAAGGGCATGTTTCGAACCACTCACAGTTCGGCTGCCAAATCTCGTGTCAAGAGATTCAGCAGATGTTCGTGAACAGATTCACTACCCATTTCTGTCAATGTCGCATTCAAGAACGCAGCCACGAGAACATCACGGGCTTCAGGTCCACTGAATCCCCGGGTCTTGAGGTAGAACATTTGATCGTCATCAACTGGTCCATTCGCTGTACCGTGGCCGCACCCGACGACATCATTCTCGCTAACCTCAAGTTCAGGGATACTATCTGCTTCAGCATCTTTACTGAGGAGAAGATTGTGGAACAATTGGCCGGCATCTGCACCCTTGGCTCCAGCTTCGATTCGTAGCATCCCGGTTCCGATGGTACGTGACTTACCGGAACAGGCACTGTGCCAGTCCAGGCGACTGTAGGTTTGAGGTGCGAGGTGTAGAATTTCGACATGATGATCATTGTGCATCCCATCTAAGGACAGAATACTACCATTGATTTTGAGGGAGGCACCGACTTGATCCATTGTGTAGCGAAGGTCAGCTTTGCATCGGCTGGCACCTGATCCAACCGCTCCACACTTGATTTGTGCATCTCGCCCCAAATGGATTCCATCAGTCCTCAACAATCGACCTTCCCCAATATGGTTGATGACGATATCATTGACATTGCTACCATTGCCAAAAATCCCTTGGCGCAAGACTCCGGACCAACCGGCATTTCCTGAAATACGGGTGATGAGTTGTAATTCAGCCAACTCTCCAACATCGAGAAGTAGATGCAAGGCAGAAATATCTCCTTGGCACTCAA
>CATISE010000117.1 GCA_949538655.1 Marine Group II euryarchaeote MED-G33
AGCAACAGGCATAGTAAAACTGAAAGATCAATTTGAAGGAAAACAAATCATTTGGCGATTGAACGTAAAAAAAACGATCATTGACTCTTTTAATGATGATAAGCATATTTCTTTGAAGGCAATTGGTGAGTCTGAAACAGGTCAGATAAGAGAAAAGGATGTATGTGTGGAGAAAAAAGGCAAACTCCCAATTGGGGACTATTTGGCACAATTTCTGTTGTTATTTGCAAATGAAAAGCATATGACTGAAATCAAGACACTCGCAACAGCAGCCATGCGCGTAGCATATCCGAATAGGACATACACGCGAGTTGATCGGTTAGAAGCCCATTGGCAACCATTCTATGAAACTGCGATAGCACAAGATACAACTCGTGAAATCAGACTCGCAGCCATTCTTGAACTTGAACCCGAGCATCTTCTATACATCGTCCGGAGATTATTCAATCTCGATCTTGATTTTGAACAATCCATCACTAATGATGAGTTGCAGATACTTTTCCTAGATACATTCGAAAGATGCGAAAACGACGATGTTAAACGATTCATTGTAGCAAGACTCGCTGCAACCGAAGAAAACCTCAATCACCTGATTGCAGCAAATGAAACAGAATTTGATGACGACCACTTACAGAGAGCAGTTGAGTATGCCATAAACCGGATGCAGAACTGAATGACAAAACGGACGCGGCAGGATTCGAACCCACGGAACCCGGCTTAGGAGGCCGGTGCAATATCCAGGCTATGCGACGCGCCCCAACCATTCCTCTAGCCCGACATTGAAGGAGGTTGCGGCATTCTCTAGCGTCACCCTGATGACCTATTACCCACTCACCTACCATGTTACGATGTCGAGAGACGATGGTGGTGTGATTCTCCCCCGCCCTTACGGGGAAGCCTTCGACGACGACGATGGTTTGGAAGATTTGATCGCAAATCGTCTTGATCGGATGGAAAGATCTCGCAGGTTTTGGGGACGTCTATCCAACACATGGTTGTTCACCCTAGTTCGTAACACCCTTCCAACTTTGGCAATTTTTACATCGGTTGCAGTGATGGCAATTCCAGGTAGGTTTGACCCTTCGTTGGCTGCCTTCATATCAGGTGCAACCATTTTGATATTTATCGGACCGTCCGTGATTTCTAGCAATTATTCCCTGTGGGTTGGATTAGATCGTCTCGGAGCCAGAGGCAGAACTCGGGATGAACAAGACAGTAGTATCGAACGAATTTTGAATACGTTAACTGAATCTCGATTACATGAAAATATGCGTTTTAGCAATTTCATGGCATTTTCAATCCTCCTTTGGCTTGCAGACCAATTTCCAGAAGGTGACGAGACACGCGGTCTCTTGTTGGTGGGGAGTATCCTCTCAGCTAGTTTTGCAGTCGCCCACTCAATATTGGTCGAGAGGCGCACACCCAGTCATTCCGACGACCTCCCCTTCTTGGTTCATCACGCACCCAGCCAACACAAAAGCACCCTACAGGACCCTTTGACAGAAATCCTCACCGCCCACCTCGACCCTGAAAGTGCCAGTCGACTTTCCCGTTGGAAAACAAGTCTGACGGACAATTTGCTGAACCGAGGAGAGCCCAACCAATCGATTGAGCACATTCTTCATCTCGTGCATCTACATGGGCAAAACATGCTTTCACACCATCAATTGATTCAGGAATTTGAGAAGTTGGTGGGGCCGGAAAACGTTGACCAAACCATTTTGCAAAACTCCCACCTTGATCTCCCCACTCTCTCCAGATTAATGGGCCATACACGGGCATGGCAAAGTGACTTATTTCGCCAGATGGACAGACTCCAGTTTGGGCTAATGGATCACAATGAATCCATTGCCGGGCATTCATGGAGATTGGATGCCAGCCTCCCTCTTCGATGTGGAGAATCTCGAGGTGATTTGTTTGTCATGGTCAACAATTTGGGCACGGAATTAACACCCATTGAATTAGAGGTCCACGTACCGGATGGCCAACCCTCTCGGCAAAGGTTCCGGCTTACACCGATGCCCATGACCCCCCCCGATCATCCATTGCCAATGTGGTCAAATGACGAGGAGGATGTTGTGACATGGCTCAGCAATTTGGTTGGAGCGGCTCACGTGCTATGGCTCGGTGTTGCTTGGGCTGATGATATCGAAGGCCGCCGCCCCGTTCGAATCACCATCCGACATGTCGATGGCCAAACCATCAGTTCAGACACCCTCTGGACCGAGGTACACCCACGCTCAAGTGGAGGGGAATCACTTCGTCGTAGAATGGGCGTAGCCCGTACGATGGCAAAACGATGGCAAAATCAAGCAATTGCTCATTCTGATCGTTCCAAGTTTATCGCACCGTAGGTGCGAGCGACATTGGGATGTATTTCGGGGGGTGCGTTTATGATGCCCCTACAATTGGAGAAGTTTGTCCGGTGAAATCATGCAGGCATGGGACGTTGTTATCGTCGGTGGAAGTATCGCATCCTTGCGGGCTGCAATTGCAGCCTCAGACGAGGGGTCAACCGTCACAATTCTAACTCAGTCATCGACATCCGCCTTTGTTGATGACGTCACAAGTTGCGGCTTAGCAGCCTCTTCAGGTGAGACAAACCCATCGGGACATGCAGCGGACGCCCACCGAGTCGGTGCCGGTTTGTGTGAGGCAGACGTCGTCACCTCTTCGACAAATTCAGCCGTCCCCCATCTTGCCGATTTAGAGCGTTGGGGCCTCAACCTCCGCCGCGATCGAAATGGATTGCCACACCTTGGTCAATTGCCAGGCCAATCTAATCCCCGCACTGCCAGCACAGGGGATTCAACCCGTCGTGAAGTTCGTACAATCCTTGAAGAACAATGCATCAAGCGCAATATTCCACGTCGGGGCGACATAGAAATCCTTGATATTGTTCACAAAGATCATGACACGACTCGAGGTGAATCGGACGACGGATTTGATGTCTGTGGCCTGATCGCACTCGACATCCAATCAGGTGAGGTTTTCGCAATCCAAGCAAAAGCCGTCCTTCTGGCCGGTTCCGGATTCCAGAGCGCATGGAATGGCGATGGTTGTGGCATGGGTTCAGCTGCTCACTTGTTCCTCAAATTAGGGCACTATTTGTCCGATTTAGAATTCACATCTCGCCATCCACTCACCGTTGCAAACACCGATCTCCACATCCCGCTAGATGTGCTTGGTTCTGGCGGCGTTGTCAATGGTCCTGATGGCCAACCCCTCGAGATTGATAGCGGACCGGACTCCCTCTCTCGTGAGATTCTTTCAGCAGGCGGGGCATCTCTTGATCTGACAACAATTTCTCGTGATGACTCACCATGGTTTGCAAATGTTGCCAAAACATTGCAGTCTCGCTGTGGGATTGATTGTTCGCAACAACTCATCCCCATCATGCCGAGTGTTAGCACAACGATTGGAGGCCTCCCCACAGATCTCTCTGGAAACGTATGCAGTTTTGATTGGGACAAAATCCCGGGTCTTTTTGCCGCAGGTGATGCTGCATGCACAGGTTTACATGGTGCCGCGATTAACAGCGGAGACCACCTTCTCGGTGCGCTAACAAGCGGCTCCATTGCAGGAGCAACAGCAGCAATTCACGCGGCGAACTCAAAGCATTCAGGTTCAGGCGCAATATCCTCCATGCTTACAGAAGCCCACCATTTACACGATTCAATCTTAGCCAATGCAGGTTCGGAAGGTGTAAGCCCCGGCCACGTCCAAACACAACTCTCCACCACAATGCAGGCCCACATGGGTCACGAGCGTTCGGCAGGTGGATTGGGGAAAGCACTGACCGCAATCGAAGAACTCAGCGAAGCCAACATGGTGATTTCAGACAGCAGCCCTGTCATGAACACAGAGTTGGTTACCATGCTGCGAACAAAAGGCTTGGTTCAAGTCGCGAGAAGTGCCGTCCGTGCAGCTACTGAACGAACAGAGAGCAGGGGGTCGCACATCCGATCAGATTTCCCCGAGGCAGATGACGAGGAACTACACCACTCTTTACAGTCATCGTCATACACAGGTTCCTTGGCACTACGTAATTGACATACGTTAAGCGGATGCACTCAGCCCAGAATGCTACTTTCAGGCGAATACTGTTCACTATTTTCAGATTCTTGAACAGTTTCTTCCAATTCCTGCATCATCGTTTCGACGTTTTTTCTCATCATTTTCAAAAAAACTAGATCGGCAATGCCGGTAGCAACAACGATTCCAATGGCAACTCCAATTTGGATTCCTAGATCGTTACTGACCACAGGTGCAATGAATAGGTAACTGATTGGGATCATTACAATCCATCCAAATCCAAGCACAAATGGTAGGATTTTGAGCAATTGTTGATTGGCTGCAAGTTGTTGTTCTGGTGTAGGAAGTTCGTTCATGTTCTGGCGCGGAAAATTTCGGGCATAATTGTTATCCCTACACCCACTTCCAACAGCCAATGATAAGAGAACGAGACCGTTCCGCCGAGTCATGCGAACGGGTCGAACAACTTCACCCATATTCTTCGCAGTGTTTTGCCTCTTCCTTTTGCTGTCAGGATGTTTGTCTTCAGAAGAACCAGTAGGGGAGCCAAACTGGATAGCGACGATTACACCCATACTGGAATCGAGTGACAACACCGCTCCGGTTGTAGCGAATATCGGGACCATCGAATCCCCGGCTGGTCAAGCGATCTTCTTCACTGAACCTCTAGAAGGAACATTCAGCGTTGCATCTCTCACCTCTTGTGATTCAGGATGTGTCTTTGAGTCCTACAATATGTCTGATGATTCATCGTTTGCACCAGTACGAATATCTGAGGGCGCAGTCGGGGAAAACAACACCAGCGTGTGGATTATATCCGATATCGGGATACTATATCCTTCCAATGAAAAGCAAGGGCGTGTGGTTCTTTTTGATTATCGAACACAAGAATCCTCTACTGCCATCGATGGAATTGGCCGAACAGTTTGTGCCGAACCCGGAGACTTTGACGGTGATGGCGATGTCGACCTCACACTGTGTGAATTTGGTCATGATGAGGGCACGGTTTCGTGGCTAGAAAACGAAGATGATAGCGACAATTGGACTCAACACATATTGGATCCTCGCCCGGGAAGCATTCATGCCATGCCAGTAGACGTAGATGGGGATGATGACTTAGACATCGTCGCCATCCTATCTCAGACTGTCGAAGAAGTCATGTTGTATCGAAATGATGGCACCGGGAATTTTACTTCAGAATCACTCTATGATTCCAATTTGACATATTATGGAATGAGTGGACTAAGTTTTACAGATTTAGACAAGGATGGCGACAATGACATTATTTTCACGAATGGTGATACCATGGATTTCGACATTCCAGAAGGAGTAGATCCGAACCAATTGCATGGGGTTGCCTGGTTGGAAAATAATGGAGAGGGGGAATTCTCCTATCACGACATTACTCGAAACTGGGGGGCTTACGATACCGCGATTACAGATATTGACAACGACGGCGATCTTGACATGGTTCTGATTTGTTTACAGATGGACGGTCAATTCCCCTCAGAAACCAATCGCACACAAATCGTTCTACTCGAGCACCACGAATCAACCTGGGTTCGACATGACATTGCGACTGATGACAGCCATCGAATGCTCACAATCAGTCCAGTCGACCATGACAGCTTCTTTGTCGCTAGCCACGACCCATTGAACCAAGGCGGCGAGTTGTTTACATTGGCTGAATTGACTTTGTCCCTCACTCCCTCTTGAGTCGATTTATCATAGATGTCGCCATCGGACTGGCATGGAAGAGCCGACTTTGTTCACCAAAATCATCCGGGGTGAAATCCCATCTTCGAAAGTGGCTGAAGGAGAGACATGGTACGCATTCCTCGACATCTATCCGCGGCGAACCGGACACACACTGGTCGTGCCCAAAGAGCAAGCGCAACGAATTGCCGACCTCACCCCTGCGAGCCTCCACGGGTTGATGGAAGGTGTCGTTGAAGTCCAGAGGCGATTGACAGCAGAGTTCGGGACAAGTGACTTTTCTGTAGGTGTGCATGATGGCCCTACTGCAGGTCAAGAAGTCCCTCACGTACACATCCATGTTTGTCCACGGACTTTCGGCGACGGCGGCCTCACATTGATGGCTTGCTGGCCTGATTCACCCCCTCCTGGTGGAGATCCCGATTTCGCTATATTGTCAGAATTATCCGAGCGTTTGCAGTCTCATTGAAATGATTTATTGGTGATTTGATGGTAAAAACCGTTCAATCTGGAGACGACGGTGCATTGGATCACCATGGTGAAATTTTACCCCCACTTTCCAAAAGTGCATCGCGCATCGATGTTGAGAAAATCGAAAGCAAAAGGCGCCACTCAAAAAAACCGGGTGACCACCCAGGTATACTCTGGTTCTATCGGTTAACCACAGGACTCTGTGGATTGGCCATGCGGCAACAATTTCGAACAATCGAAGTTACGGGACAGCAAAATATTGCAGATGATGCAGGTATACTGACTGTAGGATGGCACACGAACGCATTGCTCGATCCAACAGCGATTGTTACCACCCAACCGAAAACACTGGTCTTCGGCGGCCGACATGACCTAATCACACGCCCAATCATTGGCCCAATCGCTTCGATGTCAGGCGCTCAACCCGTCATCCGCCAAGCTGAGCTTGCCAGAGGGGGGGCATCGGGTGAAGCAGCAAAGAGAATCAATTCCAAGACCATGCTAACCCTAGCAGAAAGCATTGCCCATGGCCATGGCACTGCATTGTTCCCAGAGGGCACATCGCATGAAGATTCGAAAATGCGACGACTTCGAACAGGGCCTGTTCGATCTGTCATCGCTGCAAATTCCATCGCCCACGAAAAAGGTCTACCTGAACCACACCTTCTCCCGGTCGGACTCCACTACCGAGTATCGTGGCTCTTTCGAACAGATGCTTGGATTGAATATGGCGAACCGATCCGATTGGATGATGCGATTCACCCTGATGAAGATCGGAAGAAATTGATGCAAGGAGAATGGGTTGAAGCACCTTCGGAACGAGTCAATAAATTACGGGATAAAGTCCGAGAAAGACTTGCACCCATGACACCGGATGCAGATTCATGGGATGAACATCGGACATGGCATGCCCTGGGTCACCTGCGTTCAATCGCAAATGGAAAGACCCTCAATTCATGGAGGGAAGAGGTCCTAGCCGCTCGAAAAATTCGAGACGATATTCGTGGAGGGGATGATTCACTTAACGAATTACAACCCACAGCGAATCGAATCGGAAAAACCCTCCATTCGGCCGGTTTAGATGGTCGCGCAATCGGATCAGACGGTTTACGAAAACCACGTGTTTCAGAGCATCTCTCCATCATCCCCGCACTTCTTCTTGCCCTACTATCTGCACCATTGACACTGTTCGGTAGCGGCCTGATGATTCTCATGGGCAAGGTACTCGGTGACAACACCGACGAAGGCCTCGATGCCCGGACAACATACCATTTCCTCGCCTCCATGCTCGGGCCATTGATCGTATGGCCGATTCCGATTGCGATTTTTGCAGCAGGAGTAATTTTCGTAAATCCATGGTCACTTTCCATTCCAGTAAAACTCATCATTGCCGCACTTCTCCCAATTGCCTTCCATTTATCGAACAAGGTTGCCTTGATTGCATGGGATTTACATGTAGTCTCTCGGGATGCCCGCCGACTAGCTCGCTTGCACAAAGATTCCGAATCTCTTCGCAAAGACATCGTCGAATCACTCGCTGTGCTGAAATAGGTCCGCACCCACCACCCACCATGGCGGCCCACGAAATCGAGGAGCGCGTTCGAAATTGGTTATCTGGCGAAGGTCTTGAAATCAAGAATCGCGAAGATCCCCGTGCGGACTTTCACTTTCTGGTTAGGTACCCGCCCACAAAGCACGGCCATCTATTCAATGTGCTATCTCCAAAGAAGAGAAACCTCTTGGTTATTTCAAGCGTCACACAAGTTGATGCTGGACAACAAAGTGAAATGAAAAAACATGCAAGTACAGATCCTGATAGTTGGGAAGAATGGTTGCATGAAACACGTCTCCAATTGACCCGATCACATGTCGATTGGGTGTTGCACATTGGTCACGGTGAAGGAAAACCCGGCCCACTTCAAGCATTCAATTTGTCAATGCCTACATGGTTTGATGGCGTAACCCAAAATGAGGTCATGCAAACTCTCCGTCGTCTGTGGCTCTCAAAACTGTCTGTGATTCACGATATCAAATTTTCATACGGCCCGGGCGTTGGTAAGCCCGGCCCCGTTGATGATTGGGCCAAAGGTGGCCCCCAGTCAAGACCCGAGACAGCACATTCTACCAAAGAAGTTGAAACCGATGAAACTG
Organism: Marine Group II euryarchaeote MED-G33; assembly: GCA_949538655.1. Lineage (GTDB taxonomy): Archaea > Thermoplasmatota > Poseidoniia > Poseidoniales > Thalassarchaeaceae > MGIIb-P. The sequence continues at coordinate 8,374 of CATISE010000117.1, forward strand.
GTGGTTTTGGCACAGGGTTCGACCCCTCTGAATGGGCTTGAAATCGCTTACACGCGCGCTCGCGCGTAACTGACCGCTGAGGGGTTCGGTTAAGTAGGAGGGAAACAGCGTTTCCAAAGTGCTGGAGACGTTCTCCGGGGGTCGAATAAGATGGACAAAAGCAAACACAGCAGCATCACATTGGTGATGATTTTCGTAATGAGTACGTTATTGATTGGTTACACACCACCAGTTGCGCAAGGTGCCTCGGTCGTAATTACCGATGCAGTGCAGCTTGTAGAGGGGGGCGCCGTCAACGAACGTATGGCATCGATGACAAGTGATAGTGAAGGAAACATCCACGTCATTTGGACTCGAAACACACAACATCTCTACTATTCAATGCTCGACCCGAGAGCACAAACAGTCATCGACGTCACCCAAATTTCCAATGGTGGCGGCCATCGTGCATGGCACCCGGATATCGATATCGATTCAGAAGATCGAGTTCACGTGACCTGGGCAAACAAAGCCAGCCAACACGAAATCCTGTATACGCTACTCGACCCTAGCTTGGATGATCAGGATGGCAGTCCAGCCGATGATAGCACCATCTCAATCATCGATGATACCGAAGTAGTGCGCCGTCAGCAGAACCGCGATTATCCCGCAATCGCAGTGGACAGCCAGGATAACGCCCACATCGTCTGGGAGGACTCCTATGACCGCCACGATAAATACTTCCAACAGCCACAGATTTACTACAAATTCTTGGAAATCGATGAAGTTTCACGCGAAGCTATCACTGCAATTGATAGTACCTTGTTGACACCGATTATCGGCCACAAAGGGCACCCAGATATCGCCATTGATGCCGACGACCTAGTCCAGATTGCATGGGACGATACACGCGGTGGAAAGGTAGAGATTGTTTCCGTAATCGATACATCTGGTTCCATGTATTCAGAATGGGCCGACATGTGCGTGGTATTCTACGGCGGATCATGGTCCAGTGGCGGCTCATTTACTGGGATCAAGCCTATGCTTGAAGAGGCGAACATCTCGGTGTTCGAAACATTGTATGCATTGGGTGGAAC
>CATISE010000118.1 GCA_949538655.1 Marine Group II euryarchaeote MED-G33
TGCTGGTCTCATTGAAATGGATGAAGCACCTCCTTTGGAGCATGATCGTGATGCGGTAGAAGTCGCCTTGACGATGGCTGCAATGATGGACGCAAAGCCGGTGGGTGCGCTTCAAGCCATGCGGAAAACCGTGGTCGATGGGTCCAACACCAGCGGTTTCCAACGGACAACACTTGTCGCCACCCACGGTACGATTCAAACACCCACTGGACCCGTAGGTGTCGATGTCATCTGTTTGGAAGAAGACAGTGCACGAAAGCTGGATACAAGATCAACTCCCGATGGTGAACAGGTCATTTACACTCTAGATCGATTGGGTGTTCCTCTCGTTGAAGTTGCAACCGCCCCTGATGTGCAAACCCCCGAGCATGCAAAAGAGACCGCTTTGGCCATGGGCACCCTCCTCCGAGACACCCGCCGTGTCCGTCGTGGTCTCGGTTCAATCCGTCAAGACCTCAATGTGAGCATCGGCCCAGGTGATCGAGTTGAAATCAAGGGCTGTCAAGATCTTGATTGGATTCCTCGAATCATCCGTTTGGAAATGGCGAGGCAATTACATTTTCACCGATTGGCCAACGAGCTGCGGGCTGAACTGGGCGCCGAACCACTTCCTTCACATCGTGATTTAGACGATGCAGATTTAGAAGTCAGAGTGGCTGAAACAGTTTTGGAAAAATTGCCATTTGAGTTGCACGACGTCTCCACAGCATTGGCCACATGTGAATCCAAAATGGTGGCACAATCCCTCTCCTCGGGTGCAGTTGTCTTGGGTCTTTCTCTTCCTGGTTTGTCAGGGAAGTTAGGCACGAAAACCCTCGATGCTGAAGGTTCACAAATGCCAAGGTTGGGTCGTGAATTGGCCAGTGCAGCCAAATTAGCAGGTGTCAAGGGAATCTTCCATTCTGATGAACTACCAGCGTATGGAATTACAGAGGCAGAAACGGCTGCTTGCGCAGACAGGCTTGGCGATTGCTTCGTCCTTTGTGTTGCACCACAATGGCAAGCAGAATTGGCTCTCGAAGGTGTTCATTCACGGGCGCTTCTGGCCTATCATCGAATCCCCCAGGAAGTTCGCAACGTTGTCATCCGTAAAGGTGCACCAGAAGATGGTACCACTACTGCCATGCGCCCTCTTCCAGGTGGTGCTCGAATGTATCCTGAGACCGACATCCCAACCACACCAATCTCTGCTGAATTCTGGACCTCAATCAAAACCAATCTTCCTCCAAGTCGAGAGGAAAGGTTCGCTCGATTCGAAACAACCAGTCTTTCCGAGAATCAAATTTCCGCACTCATTTCTGGAGAATTGGATGATTATTTCATGGACGGTGTTTCAGGTGAACTTGAGTTACCTGAGAAGGCGTGGGCAAGCGCGCTTCTCGATCATGGAACGACCAAACTCAATGCTCTCGCAGTAGCCATTCACCTGCGTGAATCTGGAACGATTACTCGCGAGGGTGTTGAACCATTGGTGAATGATGCAGACATAGAAGACCTTCCAACACTGATTTCTTGGATGACTGCAGAAGCAGCCAGCCGTGGATTTGAGCCTGCAGACACGGGTGCTGTTGATGCCGCGGTCGCAGAAGTACTCGCAGAACGAGCAGACTTCGTGGCAGAACGTGGAATGGCGGCTCTGGGTCCATTGATGGGAGTCGTCATGGGTAAACTCGGTGGAGCCGCCGATGGAAAGGCCGTATCAGCCGCACTGAAAGAACAAATTCAGAGGCTACTCTGATGCGACGCGCTCTACTCATACTCAGCTTGTTTCTGTTGGCAGCATTTCCAGCAGAGGCGAGTGAAGGTCGACACGCAGAATGGGTCAACGATCCAATATTGCCAGATGTCCAGTGGAATGCAAGTGTCGACATAGGCTACATCTCAACCGCTCCCTTGGTGAAAGACGGTTTGGTGATCGTCAAGGGTGGTGGTGACCCTGTGTCTGGAGATGGTGCAGGGCTTGTCGCTTATCGAGCAGATACAGGTGTCGAAATTTGGCGAGCCATCCATACTGCAAGTGATCGAGGGTTTGAGACAGCACCATTACTCCATGTTGTTGGAAGTAATACAACTTCGACATGCACCCCCTCCTCAGATTTGGTGGTTACAGGATGGACATCGGGTCAACTCACAGCACATGATTTCACAACAGGTAACGAGTTGTGGAACCAGTCCACAGATGCCCCGAATTGGGGCATTACAGGTGGTGGTTTTGCAATGTCAAGTGGTCATGTTGTATGGCCCACTGAAACCGGTATTGTGCAAGTCTGTGCAAAGAATGGCACCATTCACCATCTGTACCAAGATTCCAATTTACGAACATATCGTGCCGGTCTCGGTGTGTGGTATGAATGGTCATCGGATGAAAATGGAAGCATCACAACCACCCTTGGCTGGTTGCAGGGTACTGAATCAGGCCATCTCTTACGGTATGGCGCCGATTCGAGTTTGGTGGAAGATATTGATGTTGTATCCTTGGCCAATCTTTCAGGGACATGGAGAATCCGTTCAACACCCATTTCAATCATGGGACAAGGTGTAATGTTGCACCTCCATGCCGATGGTGAATCGCGTTTGATTCGTTTGGATTGGAATGGTTCTGGTGTCCCCGAGTTACTCGAATCAATCCCTATGGGATCTGGCACGGCAACAACTCCTGCTGGCATTGGTTATCTGTCCACAGTTGCTGGCATTAACGATGCAGTGAACTATGGTATTTTCAATGGAACATTGCTCGAAACTATCCGGTGGAATGCAACTCATGTTGTAGGAGAAATAGGGTGGATTCAGTGGGGTGAAGTGACTGCAATTTGCCTTCCCCAAAATAGAGCTGAAGGCTCGTGGTATATCGCCATCGATGCAAATCATAGCCTTGAATGGGTTCCTGATCAGACAGGTTACCTGACTGCGGGTTGCGGGTCAGATGGAGAAGTCCATGCTGCTGCAAATGACGCCTCATGGTTAGAGGTTCGATATGATCCTGCAGATTGGAACTCAATCCATGACTCAGCGGATGAGACACTTGGGACGGTCTCAGAACCTGAACCTGAAATTGAACAGGAACAACCAGTCGAAAATGCAGACATGAACCTTGGAATCCTCTTGCTTCCGTTTATCGGTTCTGCAATTTTTGTCATCATCGCACAATTTGCGACAAATTCCGACACGCGTCGCATGATTCAAATTGGTGCAATTTTGATGATCATGCTCGGTCTAATCATGGCTGGTACCGTTTACAATTCCCAAGTAATCGATGAACCTGATGCGGACTCAAGTGAGCGAACTCGTGCGGTAACACTCGTTCCTTCACTGCATGATGGATTGGCAGAAAACGAAGTACTCGTCGCATTGCATTTCCCTGAAAGCGTCGCCCCCGATGGTTGTACAGAAAGCGCTCTGTACTACCAAGAAACCGGACAATTTTGGCCGATTGAATCTCCACCTGATGGGAGTTACTGTATCGTCGTATCTACAATCAAAGTTGAAGTGGGAACCACAATCGAGATGGTAACGATTTCAACTCTGGATGAATATCAGTACACCTACGAAATCGAGCAACAAACCCTTGGCTCATTTTTGCGCAATATCGGTGCTGCTGATGGAGGTGCAGATGGATATTGGTGGAGTTACGATTTGAACGGTGGTTACGGCACCCTTGGCATCGCAGAACAGGCAGTCGAACCCGGAGATCATATCGATTGGCATTTCGATATTGGCCAGTTCTAAACAGGTCAACAGTCAAACACCGGTTAGCCTAGTGTCGCCTCCATAGGAGGCGATTCTGATTTCAGTTTGGGGTTGGCAGGGTGAACGGGCGGCTAGAATGGGCCCCCCTCGTCACTTCCGATTGCCCTTCCTGATTCTCGTCGTAGTCTTGCCACTGCTTCTCGAATGGCGTCACCTAGCAGCTTGGGGTGGATTCCTATTTCTGTGGTCCATGGCCATGGTAGGTCCTCGCTCCTTGATACGTTGGTTGCGAGTATGGTTACCATTGTCAATCCTTTACGGGGCTATCTTGCTGGTGTTTAGTGGTACCGAGAATTGGCAGCAGACATTGCTACTCGTAGCCCGCCTCCTCATCGCATTGCTCGGTATGCAGATTTTGACATGGTCAGTACCACCATCCGATGTTGTCCAATCATTCGAATGGGCTCTCCCCCGCCTCGGAGTATCTCTCGCCATCGCTTTGCGTTTGGTTCCAAGATTGGAACGCAGTGCAAAATGGCGAATTGAGACTCTTGAGGAACGCGGTTTTGTTGAAAATCAATCAGGAGTGAAAGCGCTCCGAACCCGAGCATCCATCTGGCCTGGTTGGTTGGCAGATTCGTTAGATCATGCCCATGATTTGGGTGATGCAGTCCAATCGAGAGGGATCCTCGCACCTCGACGATGGAGACATGGAGCCAAGCATCGATTGGTTCAGTTTGCATTGGGGGAAGAGATTCGTGAAGATGGTGTCACTCCACACCACTTCTCAGATTCGGTCCAACTCGGACTAGATTTGCAAATAAATTTGCCAGATGGCCGCTGTATAGGTCGCCACAAAGAATTGCTCAGAGGTGGAAAAATCGTGCTACTACGTGGCCATTCAGGTTGTGGAAAGTCCAGCCTTTTGCGAGTGATTGCTGGTGTATCTCCCTGGCAACACCCAGTCACAGTCAATGGCAGAGTTCACATCTCCGGACACCCAACCCTCGGAGAAATCAATCTTGCAGATGGCCCATTCACCGAGGCCATTTCTTGTTGGATTCCCCAAGATCCAGACCGACATGGATTGGCGGAATCAGTCCAAAGAGAATTCAAAATCGCCCGACGACTTTCAGGTCCATGGAAGCAGCAGGAAATGTTGGAATGCCTTCAAGAATGGAACCTCCTCGATAAACTTCAATCACAACCTGAGAACCTATCGGAAGGTGAACAACAGAGACTTCTGTTGGCAGCCCATCTTGATTCGGCTCAACCCATCTGGTTACTCGATGAAGCAGATGTTCATTTGGATGAAGCCGGGTTTATCCAATTGGGTAAAGCCGTGGTCAAGCATCGGGCTCGTGGAGGATTGGTCATCGTGGTGGCCCACCGACAGGCAAGGTGGAAACGAATCGCCGACCAAGTCATCGATATCGGAGATCCAATGCCCAGTCAAGAGTATCCATCGGTTTGGGTTGAACGTGGAGAGGAGGTGGGAATCCCTCCGCAAGACACCCTGTTTTCACACGAACTCAAACCCGTTTGCGCTGGAGATTTGATTTTGGTTCAAGGTGAAAATGGTAGCGGAAAAACCACGCTATTGAGGGAATGGTCGAGCCAATCCGGTTTGCCTTGGTTGCCCACATCACCGGATCGGCGGTTGCTAGGGATGACGATTGAAGAAGAACTGAGTTTACAGCATCCGGTTCTGTTTGAACAACATCTTGCAGTAGATGATGTGAAAATTCCCGAGGCAGAGAACATCCAGTTGCAACAATCAGCGTTACGACTTGATCTGGGTCTGTCCCACCTTTCTACAGTGACTCCTGTTCACGATCTTTCAACAGGAGAGAGGAGGCGTCTGTCATTGCTACCCCTTTTGATGCGTAAACCACCGATAATGCTTCTCGATGAAATCGATCACGGGTTGGACGATTTGACCTTGGCCGACCTCCTTGAGCAACTCAATACTCGTCGCAAATCTGGATGCGCTGTTGTCATTACATCCCACTCCCCAGATCTTGTTGCTTGGGCCAAGGTCAGTGGTGGACGGGTATGGAATATCTCTGATGGTCAGTTGACGGAGGCATCATCATGACATTTTCAGACATTCAAGCATGGGCTGGAACCCCCGGGGGCATCGCCGTTTGGCTCACCGTCTCATTCGGTCTTATCTTCGGTTCATTACTACTGAGTGTTGATCGACGAATTCGATTGGGTAGAGATGCCGCACTAATCGCCTTATTGGCAGCCGTAGCCAGTGCCAGCCGCGTCCTGTTTGCGGCCCTCCCCAACGTTCAACCAGTGACCCTTTTACTTCTGATGATTGGACTCCATATGGGGGCTCGTCGAGCCGCAGCTGTCGCCATGCTAACCGCTCTGATTTCCAACATGGCTTTGGGTCATGGTCCATGGACATTCTACCAAGCACTCGCTTGGGCAGCCGTCGGTACCAGTGCAGCCCTCCTCCGCCCCATTCTGGTCAATTGGGATGGTACCAAGGTGAGAATCGTTCCGTTGGCGATTTTGGGATTCATTTGGGGATTCTTGTTCGATTGGATTGTATCCCTGTCCGCTTTGGCATTATACCAATCCTTCGAAGCCTTCCTCGCATTCATCATAGCTGGCCTTGTATTCGATGCACTGCATGCGTTTGGAAACGTATTGTTTACGATTTGGTTGGCACCAAGTTTGCATCACTTATTGTGGTTACATCGTCGTCACGAAGCGGGGCGATGGTTGCCAAATTTACCAGATGAGACATTGAAGAGGGAAGCGTTCATCGCTGAGGCAGCAGCAGCGGCAAAACAACTGGAAGATCCCATGGCAGGAATCGCACGACTTGAAGGAGAGAATTAGATGGCGCAAGGTGACTCTCTGACCATGGTGTTGGTTACTCGTAAGGATCTGAAATTAACCAAAGGAAAACTGTCTGCACAATGCAGCCATGCAGCCGTTGAATGCGCTCTTAAGGCCAACCGAGAATCACCCAAGACACTCCAATCATGGCGTGAAAATGGCGCTCGAAAAATTGTAGTCGAAGCCCCAAATATCGATGCACTCAAGCGATTGTTTGGTGAAGCTCAAGCTGCCGGAATTGTATGCTACATGGTTCGAGATGCAGGCCATACAGAGATTCCAGCGGGGACGGTCACTGTTGTTGGTCTAGGTCCCGGTTCGCGGGATTCGATTGATTCCCTCACAGGCGCATTCAGTTTGGTTTAGTCAAATCGGCGCCCGTAGGGCGCCAACTCATTCAAGCGTCGGTTTCATGATGGGTTCAGCCTACGACAGTTTGTGTCGGATGACATTTGGGAAGCAGAAATTCTCGAGGCCGAGGTCTACGAGGAGTGGATTGAGGAACCTCTTGAATCCATTGAGCGTCGAGAAAAGCGCCAACTCGATATTGCACTTGCCAGTACAGGTGCAATCGTCATCGCTTTCACGGTTTTTGCAGCCATGTGGGGCTCGGTAGGAGAACACATGATGGGTTCAACAGGCACAAGTCCAGGCTCCCCTGTTGAGATTTCCTGGAACGATAGCATCTTCATGCCCCGGGATCCGGAATGCATTGATCCCACCAACGGTCAAGATCTTCCGGAATATGGCATAGGATACGAACCCAGTCTAGCGATTGATGGGCATGGTAACATGTTCATCACTGCCCACAAGGATTTGCGATGGTCATCCCCAGATGGTGGTGTTGCGAACCCAATTGATTTGCAGCCACACATCACTCCAGATGGCGCTTGTATCGATGGGTACATGACCAGTTGGGACTACCTCGCCTCTTGGTTTTGGATTTCGAATGATAATGGCACTTCATGGGGCCCTGGTGCCGGATTTGACCCCACACCTGGGACTTTCATCGAAGGTGGATTCACAGGTGGTGGGTCCGGCTCAGCATGTCATGGTGACGAAGGAGACATCGCTGTCGATGCCATGGATCGAATCTACTATCTCGACACTTACTTGGAAGACAATTGGATCCATATTTTGAGCGATGGCGGGCAAACATTGGAGAGTGATTTGTGCGACCGGCAAACCACAATGGCGGGTGACGACCGCCCTTGGATTCAAGCCCAAAACAACGGCATCGTGCATTATCTCGGAAACAGTGGTGTCTCTGTCCCTGCCTGTGAAAATGGGCAAGGAAGATACTGGTATTATCGCAGTGATGACGGTGGACAACAGTGGTCTCAATGCTATGCAATGCCTGGCGGTTGGTCCACAATCGCTCCAGAGAGAACGGGTGACTATGTGTTCATCGCCCAAGAAAATCAAGACAGCAATACGGGATACGTGCATGTTCGAATCTCGGACGATACGGGTCTGACGTGGTCAGAGCCAATCGATGTGGGGCCACGGAATGGAAATCCTCCCGAGGGTTATCCGCTGGTTGAAACCAATGGTCAAGGAACTGTAGCCGTGGTTTGGGCTGATTGTCCAGATGGACCAACAGGACCGTGGGACATTCGCATCGCCATGTCATATGATCGTGGAGTGACATGGGAATCTTGGGAAATCACTCCGACGGATTGGGAGGGAATCACCATGTATCCTTTCGTGAGTATCAGCGAGGACAACGTAACGCTGGTCAGCTTCTATGGAATCCCATTCAACAATACTGCTGAGGGGCAATACGTAGCGGGCCAAGAGTGGTATCTCTATTCCGGTGCTCTGCGAGAACCTCATGAGAATGATACATTCCAATTTGAAATTGCAGCCATGAATCCTGATGGTACCCCCGAAGTGCTTCACACGGTGACACAATACGAGGAAGACAACGGTGATGTCCACGCTCTTCACGACTTCTTTGAGAGCGTCTTCAGTCCAGATGGAAGTTGGGTCGGAATCGCCTATCAGCAGAATATCGGTCTTCATCCGTTTGAAGACAATGAAGAACAGCGCTACATCAAGTTCGTTCGTGGAGACCTCGATGTTTGAGATGATTGTATGACAATTATTGATCCAGATATTCGTAAGGCCGAGACCCTCCCTTCACGATTTTATACCGATTTCGAGACCTTCAATTCCATCATTTCTTCATTTGGAGAAAACTGGCATTTCGCGGGCCACCGCAGTCAACTATCGACATCCCAACCCATCGTAAACAGTCTCCGTGAGCCAATGCTGTTGACACAAGTTGGCGATGAAATCCACTGCCTTTCCAATGTCTGTACGCATCGAGGCATGCTCGTTTGTACACAAGCATCTGATTCAAAGCGATTGCAATGTCCCTACCATGGTCGCGTTTTCGGATTGGATGGCCAGTTCCGTAGCATGCCAGAATTCAATGAGGTCGAGAACTTCCCTTCACCAGTAGACCATCTTCGTAAATTTCCATTTGCAGAATGGAAAGGGTTGCTCTTCAATACCATTTCAGCACAGGATTTTGAGTCGTTCATCGCAGCGGTTGAGGCAAGAGTAGGTTGGCTCGAAATCGAAGATTTCACCCATGATTCAAGTCGTCATCGCGAATATACCATCGATTCAAATTGGGCTTTGTATGTTGACAATTATCTCGAGGGATTCCACATCCCCTTCGTTCATGGAGATTTACACGATGTGCTCGATTACGACGCTTATAGCACTGAATTGTTTGATGGTGGAGTTTTGCAGATTGGGATTGCCAATGAAGGAGAACCCTCGTTTGATCTTCCTACGGACCATCCTGATTCAGGACAGAATATTGCTGCTTACTATTTCTGGCTGTACCCTGGGTTGATGCTCAACTTCTATCCATGGGGGCTTTCAGTTAATCTGGTCATTCCCGAATCGACCGATAAAACCAGAATCATCTACCATGGATTTGTTGGCGATGCTTCAGTGTTAGGACAGGGCGCTGGCGGTAATCTCGACAAGGTTGAGGAAGAGGATCAATTCATTGTCGAGGGATGTCAGAAAGGGGTCTCCTCAGTCGCCTATGAGCGCGGGCGATATTCTCCGACCAAAGAGGCAGGCGTGCATCATTTCCATCGTATCCTAACGCAGTAACTTCAGGCGGTCAACTCTATGTCCTCCGGCATCCTCCGGTAAACATGGTCACGGTGGTCACTCTAAGCGATGAGAATCGTGACGAGCTGATTGATTGCTGCAAAGGGGTGGCGGACATGATTGATTGGTTGGACTCACTCAACGCACGCCCCGGTCTCTCAGAACTGGGCACTCGTTTGGAATCTTTACCACTGAATCTCGAGGCTCTCAAAGAGCACATTGGTTACACAGAGGATGATAGTTATCAGCGAAATATCATCAAGAAAACCGAACATTACGAGATGGTTGCCATCACTTGGCGTGCTGGCCAAACCACACCGATTCACGACCATGTCGGCTCGGATTGTGCCTTCTTGATCGTAGAAGGTACATCGACTGAGACCATCTACGAGACCGATGAGAATGGACGCGCTGTGCCTTCAGCCGTTCGTGATTATGCACCCGGTGAAGTCTGTGCTGCGGACGAACCCGATATTCATCGCATCTCAAACGATACTAAGGGTGACCTCATCAATCTCCACGTTTACACACCACCCCTTTCGGGTTTTGGAATCTACGAAGCAGCCTGAATCATTCCTTCTCAGGTTCTTCTGATTCAGTGATCTTATCCGCAGCAGCGAGGAATTGTTTCTTCAAGGCGTCAGCAGAAGATTCAACCGGCTCATCTCCGCTTTCTTCTGCAAGAGGTACCGGCATTGGTGCAGTGGCTGGTTCAGCCGCAGGTCCGGCGCCAAAGACAGCACCCGAAGTGGTTCCAGGTACTGCAGTCCCCTCTCCAGCTACAGGAACTGGGCTTGCACCACCCAATTCCATCGTTGTAAACGCTGAGTTACTCGGATTCAGTGCAAATCCAGATATGACACTCACAACGACCAAGATTAGTGCAAGACAAGCACAGCAAACTCCACAGATGAGCCCCCAGACTCCTTCTTCTTCCAATTCTTCTTGTGTATGACGGTCGAACAAAATCATTTCTTGATCGCTTGAAATGGTATATTTTTCACCGATTTCACAGTGAGCGTTTTCAGCCGTTTGAACCCATTTTTCGCTTTCTGAGCCATCTTCAGCATTCGTAGATTCCCAATACCCATTCATTTCGGCATCGTCTTGGGTATCGCACATGATTCCAACAATCATCCATCCATCATTCATATCGACGTTTTCTTCGTCCAGACCTGCCATTTTTCTGTTATCATCGAGTTCACAGTAGATGTCCCCCTTGGACCTCTGTGGTGGGTTCCCCTGCGAATCCGTAACCGTGATATTCAATCCGTCACAAGCATCGACGTCGCCGTCCCCGTTGTTATCGAGTGAGTATTCTCCTTGAATCATCAAGTACCAACCCGCAGACCCGTCCTCTCCCTCATCGATGAATTCTTGGACAAATTCTGTGCCGGGTTCACTCATGAATGTCTCAATTTCTTCTGCTTCTTCGAA
>CATISE010000119.1 GCA_949538655.1 Marine Group II euryarchaeote MED-G33
ATTGGCGACTTCCCATCCATCGAGTAAACCATCGCCATCTGTATCGTCATTATCAAAATCAGTACCATATTGGGTAATTTCCATTCTGTCACTCAGGCCATCTTCATCAAAATCTGAGCCTTCGAGTTGCGTTTCATCTTCAGGTGCTTGGATGTCATCTCCAGCGCCCTCGAATCCTGCAGAATCGAGTGTTTCTAGAGCCGAACCGACAATTGTATACATGCCGGCTAAGCAAAGTGTTGCGGTAATTGCTACGACAGCCCACTGATTGTGATTTAATCCCATATGATACATCTCCACAGGGTGCGTAGCACCCTTCGACTGTCTAGCGACACTACGCTTTGCACTTAATGCTTGAGTGGAGCCGTGTGGCAAAGAATCGCGTATTTTTTGAGTAATTTTTCATCAATCTGCAATTACACGCCGACTCTCAATTTTGATGCAGTGGCCATCACCATTTGCGGACCAAGTAGCCTTGGCGGCGCGCCCTTCTGCACGTTCCCAGCAACCAATCAAGCGACCGACCACGATGGCAGGATGCAATACAGCTGCCAGGTGTAGTTCTACACCACCGTGCCCATCAATTCCAATTGACTTCGAAACTCGACCCAATCCTTGCATGGCCATATGTGTCTTTGATACTGAAATCCAGTGTTCAGGATCAGCAACCAATACGAGTTCCCCCGAGGCCAAGAATTGCTTTCTTGAAGCCTCGGCCATCGCATCCCAGAGTACAACCTTTTCTGATTCCTGAATTCCCATCCAATCAGTGCGCGAATCGGTCGAACGTGGTGTGTCCGCAAGGTATGGAATTGCCAATGATTCGAACCGCATCAATAAATCACGATAAATCATCACAGTTCGATTTCCTTCAACGGTCCACACACCATCTGCTTCATGTCGTGCACGGTGAAAAATTCGCTCTTCATCCACCACATCACCAACAGCATCCAGCCAAGGAATTTCGAGACTTTTTGGAGCAGGTATTTTTCTTGGATCAGGAGTCGTTTCAACAACGGTCTCCCCAGCACCACGATCTGACCATTGGAATCGGAATCGTTCCTCTTGAATTTGCTCCCAACCCGCATTGCCCATACCTGCAGCGATCGCAGTGTGCCCACGATTGGCGATGAGTAGGGTAGAACCTTGGGTTGTAGTTTCTAAAATCTCGAGTTGACCCAAACCACGTATGGCCCAATCGATATTCATGATTCCAATACGTTTCTTTTGTTGTCCGAACCAGGTTTTGGGCAATGGTGGTGCCAAACTCCATCGCAATTCCTCTGATTCAGCAGAGGCGTAGGCCAATCTCCGACCTAAGGTCTGATCAATCACACTTTCCAGTTCACTAAACCACTTGTCGAATGCAGAGGTCGAAACACACCAAACTGGCAATTGATTGGTTTCGTGATCGATAATGAATCCAGATTTAGTTGGAAAATATCGGCTTCGCAATTTTGTGATTAACCATGGTGTTGATTCATCCATTGAGTCGTCCACAAGTGGCATACAATCACCTATGAAAAGTCCTGGAAATCATCGAATTCCTCATTGCTACCCCGTCTAGATTTTTTAGACGGTCCGCGAGTAATATCTTGAATTCTTTTGACTTGTTCAGGTCTTGCAGTCGGCCTTCTTGCCGCCCCTTCATCAGGGTTTGAATGAATGGGTATTCCACGTTTATCTGGGCGGGTGTCCATAATTGGCTTTCGATCTCTTTGGCGACCAGATTCCAACTTGCCCTGTATACCCAGACTACGTCGATGAGCACCCCGGTAGGCGGCTGGCCCGATTAGTCGTTCAAGAGTCCGCATACCCTTGTCAACAGGTTTCGGTCTCTTGGTCCACCAGCGTTCAGGCAACGGCTGAGCACGTGCAAGTCGGCTCGATTTCATTTCACGCATACGATTTCTCATACGATTCTTGAATTGACGTTCACGTTCTTTCGGCAAACGAACCACCAGCCATCCTGGGAAACCAATGTCGAACACATTGCCGTTAACTGTCACGAGCAATCCCTTCAAAAGAAGGTGGTTGCCGATCGGCATTTTGTTATGGTCTCCTGAAACTTTGTGACTTCGCATTTTCTTTGCATACAGCATCATCCCACGCTGATCTCGATGTTTGATAATACGACGCTGCAGTCGTCTAAATCGTCGCGTGAAAAGATGCAAACCAATCAGTGCTACCGTAGTGCCAATTCCAACAAGCAAATTCTGTTCAGTTTCCATCCAAGCCAACCAACCGAGAACAAACCAAGCAGGGAAAAGAACAGCCCAGTTGATGAGAATCACAACCAGTGGTGCGGTGTAAACTGGGGGCACACCTCTTTCTAAGGCCTCATGTGCCAAGACCATGACATTGGCATTCAGTGCTTCATCCATACCCTTGTTTGAACTGAGGGCTGCGAAGGGGTTTACTGGAGCATCATCGATCCATGCTGCTCTTTCAGCATCGGAGCCTATGGCTAGAGCTATTTCCAACTCATCTGCATCTGCCTGGAATCCTAGAATCCCTGCAAGGGCTTTCACCCGTGGGTCTTCAGGACTAGACTCGTTAACTTCTTCGAAAACGTCAAGCGCATCAAACCACTCACCTAAATCAATCATGCAAAGTGAACAAGCGATTCTAGCCAAAGTGGAGTCGGGATGGGTCCGAACCAAGTCGAGACACAGGTCGAGTGCCTCCTCGCTTCGTCTCTGTGCACGTAGCATTCCCGCGCTCGCAATTTGTGAGTGGAGCGATAATCTGTCACTATGCGCAGTACCGATTGTCGTATCTGGAGACCACGATTTCAGTCGCTTTTGCATCTCGCGTAAATGGTCAATTGTAGAGTTATTTTCCCAGTCATACAAATCATCTGGGGTCACCCGACCACCCCATGGATCCAACCATTCCATCGTCAAGGCGAGTAATTCAGGTTCGTCGTAACCTTCTGGTTGTTCCATGCCACGAAGCGCCTCTTTTGCAGCATCAAATCGTCTGCAAGCAACATGCCCTGTAGCAATAATCATTCGTGCTTCATCATCTTCGCCACCCTGAATTGCGAGAACCTTTCTTGCTTCTTCAATCGCTCTTGGCCACAATCCACGTAATGCTGATTCAATCATCTTGGCTCGGCTTTTTTCAAGTCGCACAACGGCTTTGTCACCATCAATTTTCTCAGTTTGGAAATTTCGTAGAGTGGCAATATCGTCCGCCCTTGCAGCAATTTCGATATGGTCTCGCATCCAGTCGCCACCACCTGCCATGATCACACCTTCTCTGCGTTCATCAGGTGAGAGGTCAAACTTGAGACTCCGCAAGTGCCCAAATCTGCCGATTGATAAAATCCAGGTTAGCAGGAAAATGAGTTGTCCCGCAGCAATAAATTGCCATGTACTTTGGAGCAATAGTTGCTCAGTAATACGATCCCCATAGGGCATTAGTTGGTTGAATTCTTTGTATGTTTGCAAAACGAGTAGCAAAACAACGTAACCGGAAAATCCAGCCAAACCGAAGAATAGAATTCGACCCTGAACCTCTGGTTCAGTTCGAATATCTCTAGGCTGGGCAAGAATCACACCACCCACTCCCGCAAACGTTTGCCCACCTAGGAACAAGTTGCGAGTCAATTCGAAGATAAACGCCAAACCAACAATGGCAACATTGAGCATCAGATAAGAGGCAAGAACTTCTTGCAGTGTTTTCAGTGATATGATCTTCCGCATAAATTCAGAATTCTCGACCATTGAGAATATCGCTTCACCTAGAATACCACCTACATCTAGCAGACGATCGGCATCGGCTGGTTGATTGATGATAACATGGATTAGTGTGACAATTCCATTGATTGCAGCCAGTGGCATGGTTGCAAGGAATATCACCAAGAAAAGAGAAATCAGCCTGCGAAAAAATCGAGGACTATCGGGGTCGATTGGGGTTTTCCAACCTTTAGCAGTACGCCATTTAGAAAGTAGCAGTGTATTCCAAGAAGCCCCCATGATCCGACCATAAGCAAAGATGGTAGGGGACATGAAAACAAGTAGTGCATAACCACTCCATTTAATCATCACAGCAGTGTCGAAACCGGCATCTGTATTCGCAGCATTCCAACCATAATACATGATAGATGACAAAATCATGATCATCGCAACTGCGGTTCCAAAGTAACCGATGAATTGGGTCGAAACCTTTTGGTGTATCAATCGCTTATTCATCGCACGAATTTGAGCATACATGGTCACGATTGGTGAAACGAAAATCGGTACACAAACAAATACCATAGTGACGTAAACGATGGGCCTGTAAAATGTCCCTGGACCAATCAATAATTCTGCAACAATGAGCATTATGCCCCCCATTGCCATCAGATAGGACATTACACCCATCGATACACCACGCAGGGCCAAGAGCCCCTTAATCTGCGATTTTGTTCGGGTGAGTCTGTGAACCTCATACAGATCATCATCGACTTCGAAGGCAACCTGCAAATTGCCTAGGCTGAGGGGGAGAATCCATTGCCACAGCGTAACCGTGCCAATTGACGCAGCGATGATTGGAATGAGTAATCCGAAATCGAGTGTGTCAGAATCGATAATTTCGACTTCAGCCGAACCGAGAGGCAACAAGCAGATTAGCAATGCCAGACCGAACAGCACCACCCGAACAGTTCGCATCGTTCCTCGACTCCCAGTCTGGTTCTAAGCGCTTGCGACTCCACGCTGCGGGAACCGCAGCGTGACGCGCGCACGTGAGGGACTTATCGAGAGTACTGTAAAAACCGCTCAATTCTGTCAAAGGCCTCATTCAGAACATCAGGTTCTGCGAGGTAGACAAGCCGGAAGTGTCCATTCCCCATTTGCTTTGAAAATCCACTTCCATGGACGACCAAAACATGCTCTGAATGCAGTAAATCAAGCACGAATTTCTTGTCGTCTTCAGCCCAATGGGGATCTGTCAACCTGACAAACATGTAGAACGCCCCCCCCGGGCGTTGAACCTCAAGCCCATCAATCTCCGAAATCCGTTTCAAACAGAGGTCACGTTTCATCAGTACATTCTGCGTATAACCATCCATCCAATCTCTCGACTGGGTGAGCCCAGCCAAGTAACCCATCTGTGCAGGCGTCGAGGCACACAGTCGTGATCTCAACAACCTCTCAATTCCGTTTCTCACTGCTCCCAATCGGTTGGCCGGGTCATGCAGTGCCATGTATCCAATTCTCCAACCAGGGGCGTAGTATACCTTTGAAACACCATTGAGTACAAAAATCGGAACCGATTTGCTTCGAGAAGCAACGCTAGTTTGTGTGTCGGTGAAATCCAATTCATCGTAAATTTCATCAGCTATAATCATACAATTCGGCCATTTATCAGCGATTGAAATCATTCGATCTATCTCTTCTGAACTCGCCACATTCCCAGTTGGATTGTTCGGGTTGATCAGAACCAATAGGCGAACACTATCATCCATTTTTGCCTCAATATCGTCGAAATCTACACGCCAACCGTTCTCGGAATCGAGTCGGTATTCAATCGTCTCAGCCCCATACAATTGTGGATATGCCATGTATGGAGGGTAGTGTGGCCCAGGCGCCAAGACTTTCGTTCCCACTTCCAATGTCGCTGTGAAAATAATTTGCAGCGCTTCTGTCACACCGTGACAAACATAGACATCGTCCGGGGAACAGTTCCACCCCTTGTTTGATTCATCTTCAGCAATGGCTACCCGTAATTCTGCCAATCCGTATGAGGGGGAGTATCCCGTTTCACCTCTAGACAGACTATCTTTGAAAGCTTCAATCATATGGCCGGGGGTCGGCAATCCTGGATAGGCGATTGGGTCGCCAATATTCAGCTTGATTATTTCGTGTCCTTCGGCTTCCAATGCAGTTGCAGGAACAACAACATCGCGAATGGCATATTCGATATTCGCGGCCCGTGCAGCGACTGGAATTTCATCCATCACAGTCCACCCATACGACAAACTTCCTCGAAATATTCAGTCGGAACAGACTGTACGCTGAGCCGGGACCCTTTCGCCAATAGGGGCATTCCTTCAAGAACTGGATTTGCTTTCATATCCGGTAGCGTCACAATCTCTTCCATCGGCTGGACAGGTTCGATGTCAACCATCATCCACCGTGGGTTTTCAGGGTTCGCTTTTGGGTCGAAGTAATTTGAATTTGGATCTTGTGCCGTATGGTCTGGGTATCCTTCGCGGCACACTTTGGCAATACCTGCAACATGGGGTGGCTTGGTATTTGAGTGATAAAATAATACAAGATCTCCGACCTTCATATCATCCCTCATCGTATTCCTGGCTTGGTAATTACGAACACCATCCCAATGTGTACTTCCATCCTTGACCAGTTGTTCCCACGGGTAGACGTGGGGCTCGGATTTCATCAGCCAGTATGCGACCATCGAGCCCTAAGGGGCTCGGCCCGGTATGAAAGGCTTCACCATGCGTCGTCAGCACTACTGAGGAGAACAGCATCGTATGATTCAGCCGCATCCAATTGTGCAGCCACAGCTTGTGAACCACCAGCAAGACCTGCTTTTTTCCGCATGGCATCGCTTCCACCAGCTAGACCCCAGCCTTCTTTGACGAATAAGGCATAAATTGCTGGAAGTAAGAGCAGGGCACTGAGTGCAGCAAAAACAAGCAAGATGATGATGACTGTTACGAAGGGCTTGAGTGCAGGAATGGGAATCAGATAGGCAGTCATCAGACCAGCAGAAGTCACAACGAACGCTTCAAACAGTGACATACCGGTACTCGCACAGGAGTCCTGTATCGCCTCTAAACTCCCTCCCAATTCACGCACACGATTGGCAATGTGAATTGAGAAATCTACTCCGACACCGACTAGAATCGAGCCAATCATCACCGTGACCAGTGACAGGGTTACTGAGAATTGGTCCATGACATACCATTGCATTGCGACGGTAAATACCACCGGTAAAGTGGTCAGGACCGCATATCTGGCATCTCTGAAAACGAATCCCAAAGTGACAACAGTAAACAGTAGTGCGAAGCCAAGAGATTGCCATTGACTGTCAACGATGAGGTTGTTCACATCAATGGTTACAGCAGCCACGCCAATGAGTGCACTGGGGGCGAAACCGAAGCCATCCCTGTCTTCTGCATATCCATCGATTGCAGCAGCAGCAGCTTCAGTCTGCTTGACAGGCATAAATGGCATGTCGATGTAAATCAATGAGCGCTGGAAGTCCTTTGAGACGAAGAAGTGTCTCAGTTCTGGTGTCAATCCGTCATAAAATACCGAGATCAGGAAACTCTGCACTTCAGTTCCAGCAGTTTGGTCCCGATCAAGTTCCATTAGAACAGTCCAGAATGTAGCACTCCCGTTGTACTCTTGTGTGAAGAGGATGTTACACACTTCCCTGGGGACATCAGGCATTGGTGCACAGAATTGCCCAATCGTGTCAGAACCTGAAAAATTCAGTGAGGCACCGACGGATTTAATCAAAAACGCAATGGAAACAGCCGTTGTTTGTTCAACTGTATTTGCCATTTCAGTCAAATTTTCTATTTTCTTCATATTTTCAAAGGGATCTTTCTGCCCTTCGTTATTCCCCGGCGTTAAAAATTCAGGTTCAGCTTCAATGTCAGCCTTGACCAAAATCATCCCGACCTGACCACTTTCGAATTCATCAGAATATGTTTTCATCTTCGATACGGCGGGTTCATCTTGGGGCGCCATCTCTAGCAAGTTAACGTCCTCAACGATATTCTCTCGACTGACAACACCGCTGAACAACATCAAGATGACGAATATCGATAGCACGATTTTGTTCCAACGAATAGGTGCACGCACAGCAGCAACGAAAATTTTGGGTGGAGGGTGAGGGGTTTTTTGCAAATCCAACAGCATCGTTAGGTTTGGTACCATGACCATGGTAAACAGATAGACAATGATAATTCCACCTGCAAGTGAAACCCCAACCGTCTTGATCGGGGCCATCGGTGTCAAAATTAACGATACGAAACCAATGACAGTTGTGACGGCTGAAAGAAACACAGCCCTCCCAGTTGATTGTAAGGCAAGAGCCATTTTTTCTTTGGGAGTCCCTTTGGATTCAGCATACCGGTTGGTAATGTGTAACCCATACGAAACGCCCAGGGCAAGAATGATTGGTCCAACGATGATCACAGTCATCGTTACTTCATAATTCGTCCATCCAATCATGCCCAGAGTGGCGAATACAGAACAAAGTGTGGGCAATCCAGCGATGATTACGACTTTGATTCCTTGTTCCCAACGAATCCGTCCCGTCTGTAAGACATCACAATGGAATAGGAATAGAACGAGCGCTACAGCAACGACACCGACTGGGAAAATTTTCCAAAACAGAATGAATGTATATTCAGTCACCGCGTTTGTGATTGGCGTTGGCCCAGTCAGTGTCATACGAAGGCATAGATAATCGGGGTTGGCTTGTTTTTCAGAGAGACATTTGTCGCTCGATTCTTCCATAATGCCCCAGTTGTTTTCAACACCTAGCCGATCGATTTCGCTTTGTGTGTCTTCAATCAATTTCCCCATGTCGAGGTCATTGTCAGCAACGCCAATGATAATCACAGCACGATTCCAACCATGGCCACTTTGCTCAGAAATCAAGGTTTCATTCTCAATCTTTCCAACATCTCTGACCAACTTGTTACGCGCGTTTTCAGGCAACTCACCAATAATTTGGTTAATTCTTTGCTGATCTTCGGGGATACTGTATCCACCTACGATGTCAGCGTATTGCAGAATTTGCGCACTAGCATTTTCTGCCAACCAATTGCAAGCACCTTCTACAGGGCAGGCTTCCCCAGCATTCTGAACAAATGAATTTGCTACTCGTGGTGCACTTGAATTGATTTCTTTAATGACGGATGAAATGCTCAGAATATATTTGATATTGTCTTCTTCACCATCATCTGAAACCTGGTAATTTAGCAACCGTTCCAATTGGTCCATTTGGTCTAAAACGACTTGATTGGTGATATTATTCTGTCCAGATTCTACGTAGATAATCATCACATTGGTGGTCCAATCTTTCTCCACTTCGGCAATATCGGAACCAACTTGACTTCCCTCGGGTAGGAATGCAGCCAAATCACCATTGACATTCATCGATTGATGATCTTCTCTCCACTGGTCAGTAATTCCAGAATGGTATGCAAAAAATGCAGTGAGTGCCAAGCAGAGAACAACGGTGATTGCTGGGAAGCGTGTGAGGGCACCAAAGAATGACATCTCTTGCAATTCTCGACGAATCATCTTGGGTGCAGACAACAGTGCATCGACTGCCTTTTTCGTTTCAAATTCAGAGATTTTACGGCGAACATCTGAACTGAAGTCCTGGACTTTAGGGTGGTTTTGGTTGCCACTGTTCGTGCCATCGTCTTGGTCCACATTCACCCCTCCGGGGTGCCCTTCCTAGCCATCGACCTTTAATTCCTCATGCCTCCAAGACCACGGGAGGCTTGAAAACGGGGAGCCACGACCGCGCGGACGGACCTGTTCGAGTAACCGCAGTAGGGCCAAGGTGGGGACACCAAATGGCAAAGCCAACAATAACCGATAAACGCTGGTCGATTGACCTCGAGAAACGAATCCAAGAAGCACACTATGCGGACGCTGCCGCATACGATACTCGTTATGGTTTCAAACCCGATAGTGGGAAAGAAATTTTCGTAATCGATACACCTCCACCTTACCCGAGTGGCACCTGGCACATCGGTGCCGTTGCTCAGTACAGTATGATTGATGTCATCGCCCGCAGTCAGAGATTGCTCGGCAAAGAGGTGTACTTCCCCTGGGGTGTTGATCGCAATGGAATCAATATTGAATTTACAGTTGAGAAGAATACTGGGCGTAAGATGAAAACATATGACCGGGCTGAATTCCTAAAACTATGTCAAGAAACAATTGAAGAATTTACACAGGCCATGAGAAAAACGGCCTCTCGTGTAGGCTTGTCCTGCGATTTTTCGAAAGAATACCTTACCGATGCACCCGATTATCGTGCTGTGACACAGGCAATTTTTGTCGACCTATTCAAGCGGGGAGACATCATCGAAGATTTGCGACCAAACATCTACGACCCCGTTGAAGGAACCACGATTGCAGATGCTGAAGTCGAAAGACTACAACGGAAAACGCAGCTAATCGACATTAAGTGGTCAACAGATACCGGTGAGGAATTGGTCATCTCAACCACTCGCCCCGAATTGATTTGTGCCTGTGGTGTGGTAGTCGTCCACCCTGACGACACTCGTTATGCACACCTCGTCGGGCAGAAAGCCACCCTCCCAGTCGCCGTTGAAGGTCGTTCTACTGAAGTTGAAATTCTAACCCATCCCTCTGTCAAATCCGAATTCGGATCTGGCATATTGATGGTGTGTTCGTTTGGAGATCAGAATGACGTCGCGGTGTTCCGCGATATGGGCTTAACACCTTTCCAAGCCATCGATTTAGACGGTTGTATGACTTCGATTGCAGGACCACTCTCCGGCCTCAAAGTGAAGGAAGCACGGGAGACTGTAATCGCTCAGCTAGAGGCAGATGGTCGCATTGCAAACATCGAGGTTAGAGATCAAGAAGTACCCGTCTCTGAACGAGGAAAGAATCCGGTTGAAATCATTCTACTCAAAGAGTGGTATGTTCGGCAAACCCACATTCAAGATCGTATGCGCGAACATGCAGAAAAAATCAATTTCATCCCTCCTCGGAATAAGCAGTTTTTGTTAGATTGGATGGAGAATGTTAGCATTGATTGGCCGATTAGCCGCAGGCGCTGGTATCACACAGAAATTCCAATCTGGTACTCCGAAGATTCGACGAAGGTGATCATCCCTCCACCCGGGACATATGTTCAACCTTGGTGCCAAGAGCCACCCGAAGGAAGCAGTGTCTTGGATCGTGAAACTCGCGAGGAATTAGGATTGTTCTCTGAGATTCGTGAGAGTCTAGGAGAAATATCTGGTGAAGAGAAAGTATTCGATACCTGGATGGATTCATCCAATTCGAATTTATTCGTCTCTGGATATCTCAATGATCCCTCTACCTTTGAGAAGGCATTTCCAACCGGCATTCGCCCTCAGGGCAAAGAAATCGTCCGGACATGGTTGTATTACACATTGCTCAAGAGTACACTGTTGATGGATAAACCAGGATTCCAGAATGTTTGGATTGATGGTTTGGGAATGGATCCATGGGGACGTAAAATGTCCAAATCTCTTGGTAACGGTATCGATGCTGATAGTGTTCTTGAATGCGGTGCAGGTGGTCGAACTGGGGCATGGCGAGTCAAAGGACCAGATAAGAGTGTACAATTGAAAGCAAACAAAATTGGTAGCGAATGCTTCCGTTTGTGGAAGGCATGTGATGCTCAAGTCGGAGATGATTTCCACATTAACCCTGAAGAGATTGAGGCGAAATATTTCGGTGTGTTGACGAAGATCTTTAACGTGGCTCGATTTGCATCTCAATTCCCAGTTCCATCAGATCTGCAACAAGTCCCTAGTGACCTTTGTGCTGGCGACAGATGGATATTATCCGAGTTCGCACAAGTTCTAGAGGACGTTGAGAAAGCTTGGCGAGAAGTCGATATATTCACCGCCACCCGGATTATCAAGAATTTTGCAACCGATGTCCTCCCAAGTCATTGGCTTGAAATGGCGAAAGGCCGACTCTATGAAGATGATTTGAACGCCGCTTGGACAATCCATCGAATCGTCAAAGATCTTCTCACCATCTTTAGTCCGGTCTGCCCATTCTTCACACACCATTTGAGTGAAACTCTCTATGGCGTGAGTGCCGTTGATATCCGTGCTTATCCACAATCACAAATTGAGAATAATGAAGAAGCATCAAGACTTCGAAAGTTAACCAATGCATTGTGTGATTTCAACAGCGAAACTTGGCGTGCAAAGAAAGACCTGAGTCTTAGTTTAAATGCGGAGATTGAAGGGATTACGGTTCCCGAAATTTTGTCTGAATTCGCACCTGAGTTGACAGCAATGCACAAACTTCAGTAGAGTCATTCCTCTTCTGAAAACGAATCCAATGTTGCTTGTCTGTTCGGTGGCGCTTCCAAATCACCGAGCCTAAACCCTACCAAACGAACGGGTCGAGTAGTGTCATACACATTGGCCAACAACCTTACTGCGATTCTCTGGAATGTTTCCAGGTCATCCATTGAAATGGCCAAACTCTTCGCATGGGAAACCGTTTCAAATCCCCGGTAACGGATTTTGATTTCGACATTTCCAGCTGTAATTTCTAGACTTCGTAATTTGCGTGTCACCTGCTCGATTAGTGAATTCAACATTTCAAAAACAGTATCAGTGTCTAGGATATCTCTGGAAAATGTTCTTTCTTTCCCAATACTTTTCCTAGACCTCAATATGCTAACCTCATTGGAGGACTCTCCTTCCAAAATTTTCCACAGAGATTGTGCCCTTCGAATACCGACAGCATCCGTAATTAGATCTGGGCCTTCTCGATAGGCATCGGATAAATCCATGATGCCAAGTTCCCCCAGAAGTTGTGCGGCTTTGGGCCCGATACCTGGGACAGCCCTACAAGGGTGAGATGAGAAGAATTCCTGCAAACCCCCTGGTGGCACTAGAAAAATACCACCAGGCTTCCTAGCTTCACTTGCCATTTTTGCTGCAACTCTAGTGGGCCCGATTCCGAATGATGCGCTCAATGATATATCATCCATAATCAAATTCTGTAAATTTCTGCACAGACTTTCTGCCTGCCCCCAATCTCCTTCACAAAATTCTGTAACATCAAGATAGGCTTCATCGATACTTGCTTGTTCAAACTTATCGGCATGTTCCGATAATATCGCCATCACACGGTTAGATGCACGGCGGTATAATCGATGTGCTCCGCGATGGTAAAGCGCATTTCCCAGTGGTTTTCCTGGACATCGCCTCCATGCTTCGGATATTGGCATTGCACTGTGAACTCCAAATTCTCTCGCCGCATAATTACAGGTGGAAACAATTCCTCGACCTTGGCCATTTTTGGGGTCGCTACCGATGATTAAAGGGATGTTTGGATCCAAATTGTGATGCAGAGTTTCTACAGAAGCATAGAACGCATCAAGGTCACAATGGATCAAGATACGCTCCCGCATACAGTCGAATGAAAATCGATGGCTCAAGAACTCTTCACTCTAGTACAGCACGATTGACAACAGAGATGGGGACTCCTCCTGCAAAATATTCGATGAGCAAGTCGGCCATCTCGAAACCGATTCGATTCTGGGCTTCATGTGTCGCAGCGCCGATATGTGGCGTACCGTGGAAGTTCGCATGTTGTAGTAGTGGATGATTTCCAATAGGTTCTGTCTCAAAAACATCGAGTGCGCAACTGGATAGTGTCTCGTTTTCCAGAGCAAAAAGCACGTCATTTTCATTGACAATACCTCCTCGTGCACAAGATACCAAATGGTTCCCACACAGAGTTCCATCTGCGCCAATTCCAGGCATCATCGACAATGTTTCGGTATTGACTAGATGGCGCGTTTCCTCTGACAGGTTACAATGGATTGCGATGTGTGTACACATCCTGAATACATCATTGACATCGGCATGTAGCGTACAATCCTGTTCCGTAGCAATTTCCCTAGGCAAATAGGGATCATATGCATGTAATTCCATGCCGATGGCTTTTGCAACTCGGCCCACACCCTGTGCTATTCTACCGAACCCAATGAAACCAATTCTTTTGCCAGACAACTCTGTGCCTTTGAGGTCGTTTTTAGTCCATTTTCCACTGCGTAAATCCCGATCAGCAGTCGGTATGTGACGAGTTGAAGCGAGTAGATGCCCAATCGTCAATTCAACAACGGATTGTGTCGAAGAACCGGGGGTATTACACACGAGAATCCCAGCGTTGGTTGCAGCATCTAAATCGATATTGTCAACACCTACGCCAGCCCTTCCAATCAGACGCAATGTTGGAGCATTTGCGATGGCTTCAGAGGTCATTTTAGTCGCTGAACGAACGACCACAGCATCAAATCCATTGAGCGATACTGGTTCCAAATCAACTTCATGACCGGCATCCCTCAACCTAGAGACCGCTTCCTGGGCCATACCATCCGTCACAGCAATCTTGGCCATGAATCTGGGTTGTGAATCCACTCCTTCAACATACGCATGTTCATAGACGGTATTCAAATGGGTCTGTATATGTCGAGAGAGACAACCAACGTAATCGACGCTGAGGCACATTGTGATGGGCCCTGTGGCGTATATGACCCAGCCAGTGCCAGAATCGCCGGTGAGGCTGTGCAATCAATGACCAATAAGATGCTTACACTTGCAGAGAACCACAGTAATGACTGTAGTTCTGCAGCTTACATCAACACAATGAGTCGTTATGCAGCAATCAAAGAAGAAGAGGCGCAGAAGTGCAAAGACGAATTACTCGTTTTGTGGACTGATTTCTTCAAGCCACAGCATCTTGAATCCATCCCCAATCTTCACGACACCTTCTGGCAAGCAGCCAAGTTGTGCAGCGCTTGCAAGGTTGAAGTCTCAGCCGAGCATGCTCAAGAGTTGATGGATGCCATTGAGAACATCCACAACATGTTCTGGAATGTCAAGGGCCGAAGCGAAATCACTTGGATTCGCGCGAGTTGAATCATGACGACGATCCAAGTCAGAATTCACGGCGACAGTATGTGGCCCACATTTCGTGATGGTGACTGCGTCAAGGCTGAAACCGACAGACCCCCTGCAATTGGCAGTATTGTGGTGGCAAAGCATCCTTGGAAAGAGATTCATATCGTAAAAAGGGTGAAGGAAATTCTGCCCGATGGATTTTTCCTTGAAGGTGACAATCCCGACCCAACCGGGACGGAGGATTCGCACAATTTCGGACCAATCCCTTCCTCCTCTATAATCGGCATCATCATTGAATAATCTCCGCTTGAGTTAAGACTGGATGGTTAGGCATACCGACTGTGGCAGAGGATTTCACAAGCCTACTAATTGCCGTAGGTATTTTGTTGATACCAGTTATACTCGCCCTACCTTTGCGATTTTGGTGGACCTATCGTGTTGGCAATGAGCCAGAACATGTGCGCTATCGTCGCTGGGTTAGGCAGGTGCTCGATGCCGGCGAGCCCCTTGCAACCCGTCGTCAGGAATTGGACCACTTGGCAAGAGGTCTGCCGATAGATGCTTCACGGCAAGGTCGAATCGAGATGGATGTGTTGCATCCACTGAAGTTACCACATTTCATGCTTCTACCCGTACTCATTCTTTCGCCCCTAGTTGGGCTGATTGGAGCCATCATTTTCGTTCTACTTTTTCCACTTATTCTAGCCGCGGAGTGGTTGCTCATCGACCGTGGTATTCTTGCCAAGGTAGTAAATATCGTGATGAGATTCATGCACTGGGGAATCATTGGAATCCACAGGCTCGACAAAGGTGTTCGAGATGAAGATGCGATGGTCGAACATATGCACCGTTTACCAACGACTGCTTTCCTTGGCCTATTTTGCTATCTGATTGTCTCATACATGCCCTTGCCTACATGGGTTGGAATTTCTTTCACAGTCCTCCTTTTCCTGATTCTAACCAGTATTATTGTGATTGTAAAAGCTGCCTCTCACGGTGAATTGGTGTTCGCAGATACAAGCCAAAGGAGAATGCAACCTATGGAGCGTCTTGTCGATGATATTCTGGCTCCAGTGGTCGGTCTAGGTCTACTATTCCTACTCAGCCGCCAGTTATTTCTCACCCAAATCGGCTCAAGCAGTTCGATTTTCTCCGACCCGATTTGGTTCGCAGGAATTGTACTGATTGTTCTTTACAGTGCGGCTGCGGTGGCGATTATGGTCGAGATTTCATTCTTTGGTCTGCGTTCTGAGCGGGTTAGAATGGTATTCCAAAATCAAATGGTTGAATCACACAACCCAGTATTGTATGCATTCACAAGGGAACATGATCGTATGGAATTGAATCCCCTCCGATCCTTGAAAGATCATCTTGAATCAAACGGTGAAGGGTTGGAGAAATCAGATACTTTTGATTTTGAAGATATGTTGCGCACACCCTCAACACTCCAAGAGGGTGAAGACGCAACTCCTCCTCAAAAACCGGATTTGAAGAAGTTCGAGACGGCCTAATCAGCGGAATGATTTCCCGCAGCTACAAGCTTTCTGAGCATTTGGGTTGATTACTTTGAACCCACCCCCCATCAAACTGTTAACGAAATCAAGAGTGATACCTGACAATTGGACACTGTCTCGGTCGTGTACTGCAACAGTGACCCCATCACATGAAATGAATTGCCACCCTTCTTCATCGGGTCTGTTCTGAATCTGCAAATCGTACATGAATCCAGAACAACCGCCACCGAGTACGCTGACGACAAGAACATCACCATCTTCAGCGTTCACCATGGCCCCTTCCATGGCTGCCATTGCATCATCTGTCACGTCAATCGTGACTGGGACAATCTCAACATCTTCAGCAACGGGAAGTGCGAAAGTCGCGCCACAGTCATCGTCGGACATGACAATGCCTCGATGCCAACCAATTTCAATCCTTGTGAGGTTTGATGCTCACTTCAACCCACTTTGATGTTGGAGTATTGCTGCCCTTTGCAACTGAGTCAAGTGGGACGAGTACATTTGCTTCGGGAAAGTATGCAGCAAGATTCCTTCTAGGGATGTCATACGGGATGACTTTCCATTTTTCAGAATGCATTTCCTTTCCAGCATAATGGCTTGTCAAATCGATCAAATCTCTGGGTTGCAACCCTAGTTCATCCATATCCCCTTGATTCATCATCACAATACGACGTGAGTTGTAAATTCCACGATATCGATCATCCATCCCGTAAATGGTCGTATTATACTGATCGTGACTTCTGATTGTCATCAAGATGAATCTGTCATCTGGAATCTGTCTTTCGAGCAATGAATGGGAATGGATGACTGCTTTTCCAGAAGGTGTATTCCATGTAGGCCCATCACGCGGTCCATTTGGTAGATAGAACCCGCCCTTTTGACGAACTCTTGTATTGTAGTCGCTAAAACCTGGAATGACAGATTGAATTAGATTGCGAATCACATCGTGGTTTTTGGAAAACGATAACCAGTCAAACGGACCTTCATCAAAGCATTTGGCACCAATGTTGCAGATGATTTCTGGTTCACTCAGCAACTCAGGCGATGCTGGCTCCAATCGACCCGTAGAAGAATGAACAACCCCCATCGAATTTTCAACCGTAACAAATCCTGCGGGATCAATTTCAGTCCGACCTAGACACGGAAGAATTAGAGCACGTTTACCTGTCACGAGATGGCTTCGATTTAGTTTGGTAGAAATCTGGACAGTCAAATCAATCTCTCTAAGGCCCTTTGCAACTTCTTCAGTATCTGACATCGCAGAAAGTATGTTGCCTCCTAGGGCCATGAAAAGTCGAACACGACCATCCCTTGCAGCACGCACGAATTCAACCGTGTCATAGCCGGGTTCATGGGGCATATGGATTCCAGTTTCTCGTTCACACGCATCTAAGAAAGACGCTTTTGGGTGGTGATTGATACCAACTGTCCGGTCTCCTTGAACGTTTGAGTGGCCTCTGACAGGACATGCGCCAGCACCCGGTTTACCAAAATGGCCACCGGCGAGTAAAATGTTGCATGCCTCTTGTATCGTTGCGACGGCATTCTCATGCTGAGTCAACCCCATGGCCCAACAAATGATCAATCTCTCAGACTTTGATACTGCCTTTCCAAGTGCCTCGATTCTGCTGCGTTCAATGCCACTTTGGGTGACGATATCATCCCACACTGCCGCTGATATATTCGACTTCCATTCTTCAAATCCTTCCGTATGTTCATCAATGAATTTCCAATCTAAATTACCATCTTCAAGCATCACTTTTGCGATGCCCTGGAGTAAAGCTTGGTCGCCCCCGATTCGCACAGGAAAGTGATCATCCGCAATTGGAGTTCCTTTTCCTAACAATCGAATGACTTCTTGTGGGTGTTTGAATCTGTTCAATCCGGTTTCCATCAATGGGTTGATGCTGATTACAGACCCACCATTGCGCTTGGTGTTCGCCAATGCTGACAACATTCGAGGATGATTCGTGCCCGGGTTTTGTCCGATCACAAGCACCAAATCAGCGGAATCAAAGCATTCGAGCCGTACCGTACCTTTTCCAATTCCAATTGAAGATGAAAGCCCTACCCCACTTGATTCGTGGCACATGTTACTGCAATCTGGCAGGTTATTGGTCCCGATTTGTCTTGCCAATGTCCCCCATAGAAATGCAGCCTCATTCGATGCTCTACCAGATGTGTATAGGACATTTTCATTGGGGTCTGCATTACTGGAAACTGCATTTCCAATCATTTCAAAGGCATTTTCCCAACTGATTTGCTCATAATTATTCGATTCGGATTCTAAAACCATCGGATGTGTTATACGACCCAATTTGTCCAATTCCATATCTGAAAAATGCGACCATTCCTGTACAGTTTTTGAGGATAAAATTTCAGGGGTAAGGCGCTTTTTTGTTGCCTCTGTAGCGAATGCTTTCGCACCATTTTCACAGAATTCAAACCCTGATCGATGACCATCAGGGTCGG
>CATISE010000120.1 GCA_949538655.1 Marine Group II euryarchaeote MED-G33
ATTCTCGCTAAAAATTCGTCACTTGATGCATTATCGATTTCATTCAATCCATCAAGCAATTGCCGCAAACCATCGAAGTTGGCCTGTTCATGATTACTGATGGCTGTATTTGCCAACAGAAGAAGTTCTGCTAACATTTCATGGCGGTCACTCAGTCCTGTTTCAATTGCACATTCCATGGCCTCATCAAACACTTCAATTGCCAATCCAGGGCAATCTACAGCCAACAACCCATTTCCTACACTTGTAAGAATATCAGTTGCTTCAATCTTGTTTGATTGAACCAATGCTGCTGCAAACTTCATGTGGGATTCTGCAAGTTCTTGATCACCATTCAGTTGTCGTGAAATTCCAGATAGTACGAGATGTGGAATTCTGTTGCCACCAATTAATTGACACTGACGATCCGCCGTCTCAAACAATATTGCAGCACGTTTCCAATCGTCGGTAGCGATTGCCAGCATTCCCAATTGGTGCATTGCTCTCATTTCAGCCCCGACATCATCGATGAGGGTTGCTGAATGCAAAGCACGTGAAAGATGTAAGCGAGCCAAACTAAGATCCCCTGACATTTTTGCCATTACACCGAGTGCAGATTCCATTCGGTAGAGACTTCCAGCCATGGCTCGATGCGCAAGTTCGGCCATTCCTTCATCCAATGGAGCCAACGCGAATCCTGTGTTCTCCAAAACTTCAGCTAGAATAGTGGCGGTATTCCCATACTCTTGGCCAATGTCATCTGAACTCCCATCCGATGATAATGACGTGAGGTGCTCGTCCAATTTGGAAACGGAAGCACAAATTTCTGGTAAATTCCCCAGTTTATTGAGAGTTGATTTCTTGACACTTTCTCCCCGAATAGAGCGAATAAGGGCCGCAACCATCTTTCGTTCATCAGAAGTAGATACAACCTCAACATCATCTTCTAAAACTACTTTTGACGATAATAACGTGTCAATCATCCAGGTGAGTTTTTCCTGAATGTCATACTGTCCGGCGCGACTAATTGCATATCTCATTTCTGCCGCACGAACACGACGAGAAAGACTACGCAAGCGAGTTCGTTGTCCTTTAGAACCAGAATTTGCCAATCGCTGTAAAAATGTCGAAGGTGGGCATGTTTCAAAGGTCATGTTGACTTTATCACCCGTAGTGGTCATTTTGAAATCATCAGAAACTAGCGTCACTTTGCGGCCTTCATCAACCATCTTTGAAGCCAGAACCATTAGTGATAAATCAACATCTTGTGGGGATGCTTTTACACCGATTTTTTCTGCAAGTTCGCGAATTTCATCTTCTTCAACATTTATTGTCATTAGAATATCGCTCATTTCCTCAAGAAGATTTGGCTTTCCATTCCACCTTTGGAATCTAACATTGCGAACCTCATCATGTACACCTGGTGTGACATGTAAATTATTTGATTCAGTGTTGAGAATATTTTTCAAATCATCAATAAATCCTTCTGGGGCCATGGAACCAATGTGAATGAAGCAATTGGAATCAACCACCCAAACATGAGCCATGCGAGTCCCTATCCAATCTTCATAATATATTTTTCATCCATTCGCTGAGACCCTCCAGAGTCCATGTGAATGAATTCATTCGAGGGGTTCCATCTCACTCATTTTGAGTGAGGGCGCGACCCAGCGACCACAGGCCGAGTGCAGCGGCGGCGAACCAAGCAACCTCCAGTATGAAGAATGCCCACTCGTCTATCAGGTAAGCCCTGATCGCAAGGAGTCCCGAGCCTAGGGCCATGAGAATCAGATAGGGACGCTCCTTGCTGTGCAAGATGTCCCGTGTCTCAAGAAAGAAGGCACTGAGTATCATAATCATCCCGAAGTACGCCACCAACTCACTGTGCGCTATCTCGATTAGGGAATCAAGCATTGACATCCACCCCTAAGTCCAGCCGTTTTCTTACGATCATGCCTTTGTCCAAATCGAATAGGTTGTTGCATGTTCATTGTCTGCATCGGCTTCCAATTTTTCCACAATGGATTCAATCCACCCGCTACGATCCCAATCTGGGAATTTGACATCCCCTGAACCAGAGGTGTGTACAGTGGTCACATGAATTTCATCAACTCGATCAATGAACATCTCATAGATCTGTGCGCCCCCAATCACCCAGCATTCATCACAAGCTTCTGCATATGCAATCTCGATTGCCCGGCCGTGATACAAAGCGACCTCTGCTTCATCGTGCGACCAACCAATATCTCTAGACATCACGATATTGACACGTTCGGGCAAGGGTCGGAATGAATCGGGCAAAGAATCCCAAGTCTTTCTGCCCATGATGACCGCATTGTAACCATCCGATTCGGTCAAATTTTTGAATCGAATCATGTCGGATTTCAATCTCCATGGTAGATCACCCTGTTTCCCGATACATCCCTCTTCATCCATCGCGACGATCATGGCCATCTTCATTCTAAACACCTCAAACGCTGATGGGGGCAGAAATATGTGGGTGATGTTCATACCCTTCAATTTCGACATGTTCTCCGGTAAATGCATCGATATCCATGATGTTTGAATCCAGTTTCAGTGTGGGTAAATCCAGTGGTTTACGCGTGATTTGTTCTCTTGCCTGGTCGAGGTGATTGAGGTATAGGTGTGCATCTCCAATCGTGTGGATGAAGTCCCCAACACCCAATTCACAGACCTGTGCCATCATGTGGGTCAGCAAAGCATAGGATGCAATATTGAAAGGTACACCGAGGAACACATCAGCACTTCTCTGATAGAGTTGGCATGACAATTTACCATCTACAACGTAGAACTGGAAGAAGGCATGGCAGGGCATCAGGGCCATGTCGTCAAGTTCGCCAACATTCCATGCACTGACCAGAATTCTGCGGCTCGAAGGGTTTGTTTTAATGAGATCAATGGCTTGAGAAATTTGGTCAATAATTCGTCCATCTTTCCCTTCCCACTTACGCCATTGTTTGCCATAGACGGGTCCAAGGTCACCATTTTCATCGGCCCATTCATTCCAAATCCTGACCTTGTTTTCCTGTAGGTAACGGACATTGGTATCTCCCGAAATAAACCAGAGTAATTCGTGAATGATACTGGGCCAATGCAATTTTTTAGTGGTGACTGCAGGAAACCCTTGTGACAAATCAAAGCGCATTTGGTGTCCGAAAACCGAGAGTGTACCGGTTCCAGTTCGGTCACCTCGTTCAATCCCCTCGTCGAGGATGCGGCGCAAAAGGTCGAGATAGGTCTGCATGGAACGAACGCCCCTGTTCGCGACAGTTCTTGAAGAATACCCGCAGGGTTTCAGGGTGCGCCGAGGGCGGCCATTGTTCCTATGACCTGGTCGGTGAATCTACGATAGAGACGTTTCATGGTTGCCCTTTGTTCGACGTCAGTCAATTGAATGATGTTGTGGATGCCCTGTTCATCCATGGCTCCTCCTTCCGGGTGGACAATCCACTGATTCCATGTGACCCCTTCACCGAATGTGACTTTGACAGGTTTCCAGAATCGGAGGATTTTGTCCCCTGGTGCCATCACATCGCGCGCTCCAATGATGGCAGCTGGGATGACTGGGACATCAGGGTGACTCGCAGCCAATCGTGCGACGCCAGTTTTCCCCTCGCTCAAGAATGGCCCTTCCTTGCGACGTGATCGCGTTCCTTCAGGGAAAATCCCCATCGCAAGTCCTGCTTGTAGTACATCTGATGCGCTGCTCAATGCGTCGGCCGCACCGGATTCTCTATGGGTTCTGATTTGCCCAGTTGTATTCATCACAATACTCGTTATGAATTTCTCAAAGTGTCCATCTTTTGCAAGGTAATGTGTTCTTCGGCGCACACCACATATGATGGAGAATGGGTCGATGTGCGAAGTGTGATTCGCCGCAAGGATTACAGCGCCTTTTCTCGGAACACGATGGATACCTTGGTAACGAATTCTGAGGATAGTTCGAGCGAGGATCGGTAGGATTGACAAGAACAAGGAATAGAGTGGAGATTTTGGTAGAGGGACACCAGCACCGGTAATCCTGGATACCTTGCGCAATTCTGCAAGAGCTGCAGCACTGACCTCGGCCATACATGCTGGCCATACAATCCACACTTGATAATTGCCTATTGTTCGGTGGTTAAAGTCAATAATTAGCCCCTCACGGATTGGTACCGTGAGAGTCGCTGTTTTTCTGCTGAGTGTCCTACTTTTACCATTGGCAATGCCTGGTGCTGTAGCGTGGAGGGCAGATGGTTGGTTGACGAACGAGTACATTG
>CATISE010000121.1 GCA_949538655.1 Marine Group II euryarchaeote MED-G33
CCAGTATTATCTCAGTCTCCATTCGGGAAGGTGCAATCACCAATGAAGGCGCGTCCATTGTTCACTTGGAAGTTCAAGTCGATGACGTCGATTGGAATATTCGAAGTGTGACTGCCGATTTGTCATCCCTTTCCCTTGGAACCATTACGTTGAACGATATTGGCCTTGAAGGGGATATTTCGATTCACGATGAGACATTTACGGCTGAAATAGAATATCCAGGGGTCATTGATGGTGACGTTAGTATCCAAATCGATGTCTCTGATGATTGGGCGACAATCAGTGAAAATCACGACATCTTGGTTCTCAATCGCCTGCCTCAAATCACGTCGTTTGAATATTCTCCAAACACGGTCAACCGAGGAGATCTGACGACCGTTTCAATCAACGCGTTTGATGGCTCAGGCGTGACGGCTGTTGGATTGGATACCACACAGTGGGGAGGGAACGTCACATGGCTTACACTTACAGATGGAGTTTGGAGTGGCGAAATGCTCGTCCCAGACACAATACCTAGCGGAGATCAACTACTACCGATTCGCCTCGAAGATGGAGCTGGGGGAAGCGGACAAACCACACAGTTTGGGAGTGGTGAAGATTTGCCAAGCCTATTCATTTTGAACCAAGGTCCAGCGATTTCAGATGTCACATTCTATCGAGATGGCGAAGTGGTATCGAGTCTTGGCATCCCTCTCACAGGTTCCAACGAATACACGATGACTGCTCAAGTCACCGATTTAGACCCAGTATCAATCGTTCAAACACGACTGGGGATCATTGCTCCACCTGGACAAAGTGAAAACTGGATTTCAATGCGCGATGATGGTGTAGGTCCAGATGCAATCGCTGGAGATGGAATCTGGTCGATTCTTGTTGAAGTTCGACCGGGTGTTCCTGGTGGTGTTACAACCGTGGAAATTCGTGGTATCGATCAACAACTTGCCCAAACACCAGTGAATGATCGAACCTTCTCAATTGAATTGGGTTCATCAGAGGAGGGTGGCGGTGGTGGCCAAGCAGTGTTGGAAGGGGCCAGCCAAGAATGGTTGGTTTTCGGCATCATTGGGTTGTTTGTAATTCTAGCAATCGTCGGAATCACAATGTGGATTCGGGGTGGCGGTCTCAAACAGATGATGCCCTCAGAGGACCCGTGGAAATAGACCACTTCTCACCACCGACGCTTAGAAAAAGGGGCGTCTGATGGCCCAAGCACTGCGAGCGTAGTGTAGCGGTTATCACCGGGCGTTGCCAACGCCTGAACCCGGATTCAAATTCCGGCGCTCGCACCAATCATTGGATTAGGGCCCGCACGTGTGCTTCAATCGTATCACGAGTTTTTCGGTAGACATCAATGTCATGGCCAACGGGATCATCCAGTTCCCAATCACCATTTAGCGGGATGTTGGGGCATTGGACACCGCAACCCATACTGAACACCTTATCGAATGTCGTATGGTCAAAATCATCGACTAGCGAGGGTGATTGTTGTGAGATGTCAATTCCCTTTTCAGCCATCACAGATACTGCATTTACAGCCACATTTGAACCAGGATGTGTTCCAGCACTGGCCGCGTCGATTCCAAGATGACGGGCCCAACCTTCCGCCATTTGACTGCGACAGGTATTTCCAACACAGACAAAGAGGACGCGCATGACCATCGAGCCACAGATTGGGATTTATCAACCCTCTCAATATTCTAATGAGATTGTGGATAGACACGACTTGAAGTACGGGTGATTGTTCGGCTCAATTGGAGAGAGCGATATGAGCGGCCCTATTTCTCATCACAACCCAAATGAGGATGAAGAAAAGGCAGAGGCTCCAGAAGCATCAGCTGACCAGAAAGCGCAGATGGAGCAGGCCTATGCACAGATGCGACGCAAACTTCGAATGACCCGCCTGGCAGAAGATATTGGAAACAAAATCATGGTTCTGTCCGGTAAAGGTGGAGTGGGTAAATCAACCGTTGCAACGGGTCTCGCTCTCAGTTTGGCTCGACAGGGAAAGAAGGTTGGAATTCTCGATATTGACATTACTGGACCCAACATCCCCAAGATGCTCGGAATCGAAGGTACAGAACTTCATGTCGAGGACAATCAGATTCATCCCGCCGAGGGCCCAAATGGCCTCAAGGTAATGTCGATGGCGTTCCTGTTGGAAGATCCAGACAAACCTGTGATTTGGCGAGGCCCCATTAAATTGGGAGCAATTCAGCAATTCATTGGTGATGTTGCATGGGGTAAACTGGACACACTCATCATCGACTTCCCACCAGGTACCAGCGATGAACCACTAACAGTCGCTCAATATCTACCCAATATCGATGGAATGGTGATCGTGACTACACCACAAGATGTTGCTCTTCTCGATAGTCGAAAGTCGATTAATTTCTCAAAGACCGTCAAGATTCCAGTCTTGGGGGTCGTCGAGAACATGAGTGGGTACACGCTACGAGGTAAAGCAGATCCCAATACTGAGATCACCGTCATTGGTCCACAGGGTTTGCCACTTCAGGCGACCGCTGATGGAGACGGTGATTGGCGGGTCACCCTCAATTTATTCAAGCAAGGTGGTGGGGAAGCCGCCGCCGAGGAATTCGAAGTTCCCTTCTTGGGTGCTCTACCCTTTGATCCCGGTGTGGTACGTGGTGGGGATGACGGTGTACATCGAATCGTTGCTGAACCCGAAGGTGAAACAGCACAGGCCTTCGATACGATTGTCACGAACTTGATGGCAGAGATTTCCAAGGGCGAAGATAGTGCTCCAGAAATCATCTAAGTGGGAATACTCTTCATTGGATGCCTCCTAGACGCTTCCGGAAGGGATTACGATGGTCGGTGGAACTGGTATCTATGTCACGTGGGTGACAGGCGCCATCATCACCTCATTGATCTTAATGCCCATATTGAAACCACCTTGGGCTCGAATCACCCTCACCGGTTTTCAAGACATGTTCCGTCGTTACTGGATGCACGGAATCGTTGTCTTTTCGATCTACATTTGGAAGGATATTTTTGATGGTGTCGACCGAATTTTAATGGCGAATACACGCATCGATATGACAGCTTACATCTATGCGATTGAAGGCGACATTGTCGTCTGGTTCCAGCATACATTTGAGAATACGATTCTAACCGCAGTATTGACGCATTTCTATGTCGCTGGGTACATGATGATCATTTTTTCTGCATTTGTTTACACCTGTTATTTCGATGATCGACACATGGCAGACAGAATTTCGCTTACACTTCTGTTGACATACATGTTGGCCCTTCCATTCTACTTGTTCTTCAATGTCAGGGTGACGGGCGATTATATTCCTGAAATGCAAACATTGGGATATCACCTCACCCCTGAAA
Organism: Marine Group II euryarchaeote MED-G33; assembly: GCA_949538655.1. GTDB lineage: Archaea > Thermoplasmatota > Poseidoniia > Poseidoniales > Thalassarchaeaceae > MGIIb-P. The sequence continues at coordinate 3,361 of CATISE010000121.1, forward strand.
TTCAGACTTGGTTCACACGTATTGATCCATTTACCAATGGCATGCCAAGTTTACACATTGGGATTCCCTTTTCGATTTGGTATTGTTATGCTAGAAACGATCTCGATGGTCGTTGGAAACTTTGGCGATATTGTCTGATTGGATATACCCTCTTGACCTCATTCACAATTTTGTATTTAGGAATCCATTGGGTGAGTGACATCATTGGTGGAATTGCCGTAGGCATGCTCTCAGTTCACCTTTCCGAAAGAATCGCCCCGAAGGTTTGGTGGTTGTTAGACGAACGTTCATTCCTACATCGTGTATCGTGGCTTCTCTCTGATTGGCGCCGTCCAGTCAAAGAGATTCAAGCGATCATCGGGGGTTGGATTGCTTGGTTCAAAATCGGTGGGAGTCGACAAACTGGCGTTGTCATGATGCTTCTTCTCGCTGGTACTGGTGGCACTTTACTGTGGGATGCTACCCATCAACACTTCCCTGCAGAAGGCGTCTCGGCACCGGGTGTCGCTGCAGGTGCTGATGGATGGTTGGCCAGTTATGAAATTCAAGAAACCTTCAGTGAAGATGATGTTGAATGGACTGAAATATTGGTTACCATGTGGAACTTGACCAACCAGGAATCTTACCAACGAAATATTGCACTCGATTTGGCATGGGGTGAATTCCCAATCGAGATTCTAATTGGCGAGTCTCACATTGTGGTTTGGCATGGCTATCAGATGGAATTTTTCAATCTTAGTAAGAATCAGTGGGAAGGCAGTTGGCTGACTGGTCCCCTGTTTGATGACATCGCCATGCCGTCTAACGGTAATGATGAATGGCCACGCATGGTCATGTTGAACGATGGCGAAATCGAGATTCGTCTGCGTGGAGGGGTGTCTTGTTCGATAGAAAACCAATGCTTTGGCCCCCCTACTTCTCCGAATGGCCCAGTATCAATGATCGCGGCCGACGACAATCGGGTTGCATACACAGAATTGGGAGAACCACTTTCCGTTCACATCCAAAAAATCGATGGAATTCAACAGCATATCACAGTTGAAATCAATGCAACGATTGGCGAAGAACGAGACAACCAAGTCTTCGAAATGACAGATACAATCGTAGATTACGAGAATGCAACAATCACGGAAATTGCTTTGGATGAAAATCACCTCGTAGCGCTAGTCAATCTCAGTGCAATCGATCGATTGGTTTTGGTCGACCTCTCAAGTGGTGAACAGCAAATTCTGGGTGATTCGATGTTCCCTGTTGCAGCTCCAAGCATCGGACACGGCTACGTTGCTTGGCAACATCATCAGTTCCTCATTTCCAACAATCCGATGGAGATGTATCTCGATTGGGAGGTCAATTACCATGATATCGAAATGAATCAATCCTTCCAATTACATGCTGAAGATGAAATCGATCAACTTCAGCCTCAGGTAATGAAAGATCATATCGCTTGGTTACAAGTTGATGAAGACAATGAAAAAGAAATTCGAATTTTCACTTTACAAGTTGTTTTGGAACCCTATTCATCAAACGTATTACAATTCTTCATTCTGATATTCCCAATACTTCTCTTGGTTTGGACATTTCAGCGTTTGAAGGAGAATGAAGGGCACATACTGCCCAAACGCCATTCAGAAGAGGAAGAGTAACTACTCTGCAAGTCTAAACATTTCATCCAGATTCCGCTGTGCACGCTCGATGACATCGGCATCGATTTCGATAATCTGATCCGGCCTTGGATTCTGCATCGCTTGAAGAATATCTTCCAATTGTGTGGCTTTCATGTAACGACACATGACGCAGGCACCATACAGGTTGAGTTCAACTTCTGTTTCGGCCAACACACGTTCAGCCGTGCCACATTCGGTAATCAACATCACATCTGGCTGTCCTTCTACACCGAGTCGAATCGCTTCGTGAATCAATTTCTCCGAAGAACCGATGAAATCAGCTTCTTCCAAGACTTCTGCACTACATTCTGGGTGAGCCAAAACTGTAAGGTTCTCGCCGATTCTTTGTTTCCATTCTCGAACTTTATCGCCTGTAAATACGGCATGAACTTCGCATTCTCCATCGAAAACGATGACCTCTTTCTTTCCAGCAAGAGCCTTTTGGAGATGGGCACCCATGAATCGATCTGGCACAAAAATAAGTCGATCCCCCGGTAAGCGTTCACAGATTTTCAGATAATTACTACTGGTTACACTGACATCACATTCGGCCTTGACAGCAGCGGTTGTATTGATGTAACACGCAACTGGAATCCCAGGATATTGCGCCTTCAAATCTCTGACATCTTGTGCTGTGATTCCATCCGAAAGGCTGCATCCTGCTTCAGGAGATGGGTGTAAAACGGTTTTGTGAGGGCTGACAATTTTTGCAGTTTCAGCCATGAATCGTACACTGGAGAAGAGAATCGTTTGCTGTGGTGCATCGCGTGCTGCTTTCGATAGGGTATAGGAATCAGCCACCTCATCGGCCACCCCGTAAATGATGTCGGGAGTTTGATATGAATGCGCAATCAGAAAAACATCATTTTCTTTTTTCAATCTGTTAATCTCCAAGGTGAGTGGCGCAATACTGCGGCATGTTTCAAGCGGCCATCTCTGGTGTTGTTGAATGGTGTTCTGGAGTCGAATTGCTTCAGCCTCAATTTCTTCTTCTGAAAACGAAGAAATCCCAAATTCCGCACGCGGTAGCGGTACGGTTGGCAAATTGAGCCCCATTGATTTCCCGTCTAGTGCAACCGCTTTGAACTCATCTCATCTCCGGGAATCGATGACGGGGCCATGGGTCGGTTCGGAAATGCTGCACCAAGGTGCAGAAGCCATCGTTCATGCGGGCACATGGATGGGCGAGTCAGCCGTTCTCAAACAAAGGCAACCGAGGACTTGGAGACACCCCGATTTAGACGCCCGTCTTACCAAATCAAGAATGTCTGCTGAAGTTCGTCTATTACGCCGCCTTCATCTAGTCGGAATCCCCGTACCCGTATTGCTTGCAATCGACTCTACCGCTGGATGGATGGTCACGAGTCGAATGCCTGGCGGTCCTCTGTTTGAACATCTCAGAAATGGGGGTGGGTCCGAAATGTTGGAAGATTTGGGAGCGACGATCCGCCGAATTCATGCCGCAGGCATCTCCCACGGAGATTTAACCACTCATAATATCCTCTGGGACGCAGAACACGGTCTCTCAATCATCGACTTCGGCTTATCACAAATCACGGATGATATTGAACCGATGGGTTTGGACCTGCAAGTGCTAAATGAATGCTTGAAAGCCAGCCATCCAGATATTGAAGGAGCGATTGAAAGGGTTCTCGATGGTTACCTTCGAGAAGGTGGAAAAGAGATTATCAAACGATTCAATGAGATTCGGGGCCGAGTTCGATATCACGGTTAAGCAGTCTGGATGAGTTTCATCCCACCATAGGCCAAAAGAGGACACCCTAGCAACGTGATTAGGAGATAACTTGCGGCGGTGCCATATTCGCTGTTCTCGAACAATTCGACCAGGTCGATGCTATAAGCTGACATCGTGGTAAATGCCCCCATAATTCCAGTCCCAAGAAGCAACCCCATCTCTGGAGAAATCGACATTCCAATGATGATCCCAAGCAAGAAAGAACCCAACAAATTGACCGTAAGAGTGCCCCATGGGAATCCATCCGGGAGCCACTCTCCAATCATGTATCGAAGCACAGCCCCGATGGCTCCACCCACCCCGACCAGTGCGATCATCTTGGGTTCCATGACACCTTGGAACCGAAGAGAAGACTTCAACCCTCACCCTTGTTTCGCAGTTGCATGGCGACTCTGAACTTCTTGACTGGTAATTCAGGTAAACTCGTTGAGGCTCAGAACCTTTTGAGTCCACTGGGGTGGGAAATACAATCGTTCCAGATTGATGGTAAAGTACCTGAAATAATCGAACCACAGAGTGATAATTTAACCACAGTCGCACTGGCAAAAATAGCTCAAGGAGTTGAATTGTTAGCAACACAGGGACGTTTTGAAGAATCATTGTTGGTCGAAGATTCTGGATTGTTTATCGATGCTTTACCTGAATTTCCAGGGGTCTATTCTGCTCACGTACTCCAATCTATTGGGTGTGAAGGAATTTTGCGTCTACTCGATGAGAATCGAAGTGCACATTTCTTGACGGTTGCAGCATTGTGGACAGGGGAGGCAGTCGAGGTATTTGTCGGTCGATGTGATGGTACAATTTCAATCGATGTGAAGGGTGATGGAGGGTTTGGTTACGATCCAATTTTCATCCCCAATGAATGTGAAAATGGGCGTACTTTCTCGGAAATGTCGGCTGAAGAAAAATCCACTTACAGCCATCGTGGCAGGGCGCTACGCGCCCTCTTTGATTACCTGAATGTGGACGGGGCCTAGCGTCGGCATCCCTAAGACGGGCAAACAAGTGGATGGGCTAGAGGCGCCGACATGGTCACATTCAAGCGAACGCTCTTGTGGTTCACCCTCTTTATCAGTGTACTAGGTTTCCTCGCACTCGCAGGAAGTTTGGGAGAGAAGGAACGATTGATTTTTGGAGCCGTCATTCTTCTTCTCATTATTTTCTTGATGGGTACTGGTGGAGGCCGTAAGGTCAAACGAATTCGTCGTCGTTCAGAAGTGGAGGAAGAGCAAATCAGTTCCACACCTGAACAGGAACTTCCAGCACCAGTGCAATCTGAAGAGGACGCCTCATCTCGACGAGATGCAAAACTATCACGCAGTCGTAGTGGGGCTCCGGAACCAGAACCAGAGGCCGTAGACGAAGAAGTCGAGGTCAGTTTGGCTGATGACGAGGTCACAGTATCTGTAATCGAAGAAAATGTGCATGTCGCTGAAGAATACGTTGCAGAAATTGATGCCGAATCCATGGAAGAAGCAGACATTGAATCCTTTATCGACGATCGGCGTGATCGTCATGCATTGATTCGACGCAGAATTGAGGCTAGGCGTAGAGAGCAGCTGGCCGACATTCGTTCGGAAACCGCGAAGATTTACCAATCGGCGGATCAATCAGAAGATCTCCTCACCTTGCTTTCGACCGAAAACCATGGTCATACAATTCTCCAAGTATCGGGTGAAATCCCACCAGGGAGTCCGGTCGGCGCAGTTTTCTCTCGAATCGATGAAGATCGAATTCTCAAAATCCGCTTGCCACTCGACCAAGGATTCATCGCCAGCGCTGAACCTTTACCGGAATTGCCTCCACTCCCAGATTTGGGTGATTTGCCCCCTCCTCCATTGCCTGATATTGGTAATTTAGCACCCCCGCCTCCGGTATCCAGTTCAAAGTTGGATGCCTTGCGTGATGAAATGAGCAAGTAAATTCTCAAACCATAGAATTGAGAAGTATGGCGCCTACGGCGCCACATGAGCGACCCTGTCGAATCCAACGTGCTCCTTATCGAAAATGTTCCTTCGCAAGCATCCAGCCCATCTGGGGGTGTGGTTTCAGTATGGACCATCAACCGTCCAGACAAATTGAATGCACTGAATAGTGAAGTAAATTCGGCCTTGAAATCTGCCTGTGCTTGGGCTGAAGCAGATGATTCGGTTCGAGTCATTGTCATCACCGGCGCAGTTCCAAATGAACCGCCCGAAGGTAAGAGAGCAAAACCAAATTCATTTGTGGCTGGAGCAGACATCTCGGAATTTGAGGGGAAATCTAGTGCTGAAATCCGACCCATTTTTGAAGACAATGTTTGGGAATATGTCTGGAATTTGAGCAAACCCACAATTGCGATGATCGATGGTTTTGCTTTGGGTGGCGGCTCTGAGATTGCACTATCTTGTGATTTGCGTTTGGCCACACCTCGTTCAAAGTTCGGAACACCAGAAATCAATCTCGGTCTCATCCCCGGCGGCGGTGGGACACAACGATTGTGCCGTTTACTTGGATATGGCCGGGCGATGGAGATGGTCATGAGTGGGGAAATGATTGGAGGTGAAGAAGCCAATCGAATTGGTCTCATCAATCACCTTGTCGATGAAGATAGCCTCCGCGAGAAGACAATGGAAATTGCACACAATCTTGCTACAAAATCACCGCATACCATCCGTGTTGCCAAAGCAGCGGTACGAACCGCTTTGGAACAACCTTTCAGTGCAGGAATTCAATCCGAACGAGATTTGTTCTGTGAATTGTTTGATACTGCGGATATGGCAATCGGTGTGAAAGCTTTCCTCAATCGAGAGACTGCTGAATGGACAGGGGCATAATGATGTCAGAGGATGCATTGGTCGAGACCAAAGATCTAGGGAAAAGATTTGGCGACTTTGTCGCATTACATCCGCTCGATGTTCTTGTTTACCCTGGTGAGTTTTTCGGGGTATTTGGTCCCAATGGAGCGGGGAAATCAACCTTCATCAAACTTCTAACAGGCCAACTATCGCCCTCTTTGGGTTCTGCAAAGGTTTTGGGTACGAATGTTGCCATGGACCCTCAGAAGGTCAAGGCAAATGTGGGCATCGTCCCTGAATCTGAGAGTCCACCATCGTATCTTACACCGGCTGAATACCTCGACTTTGTTTGTCGAATTAGAGGTGTTGAAGAAATCGACTCAAAGATTGATTATTGGTTGGATTGGTTTGGGATTGAAGACAAACGAGAAACTCTCTGCAAAGACCTGTCTAAAGGACAGCGTCAGAAGGTGATGCTCGCAGGGGCATTCATACATGAACCTCGCTTGTTATTTCTCGATGAACCCTTTGTCAACCTTGATCCAATCTATCAGAGGAAATGTCGAGAGTTGTTGATGGAACACATTGCAGAGGGGGGTACGATTTTCCTTTGCTCACACATTTTGGAAGTCGCTGAAAGAATGTGCACACGCGTCGCTGTCATTGACCAGGGGCGTGTATTGGCAGCAGGGACCCTCGATGATTTACGACAAAAACCAAGTGAAGATTTGGAGGATATTTTCATCCGATTGGTCGGTGAATCAGTCGAGGAAATCGAATCTCGTACCGGCTCAAATGAGGAGGAATGAGTATGCACAATGGCTTGAGAGAGCCACCAGGTTTTGGGACCTCATTTCGATCAAACTTCGTGATGATGTTCCGTGAGGAATGGAGACAAAACATTGACTTCGCGCGCAAACGCCACATCATGATGTTTCCAGTCATGTTGGCTCTTGTATCAATGGTGATTACCGTAGGGTTGCGCTTTCTTACCGGTGATGCAGGAATTGATTCAGCCTTCGATACACTTCAAGCCGCTGAAGCTCAGGCCGAGAAAGCATTCACTTGGGACGAATTGAAAATTGGCCTACATATTTCCTTGTTCATGTTTAGTCTGGGCATGGGTTCATTCGCGTTCATAGGTAGAAACATGGTCAGTCAACGTGGAAGTGGGAAGTCGTATTTGCTTGCAGGACCGGCCTTACTTCCACTCGAATTACCACCTGTGTATTTCGCATATTATTGCAAAGAAGTGTCATTCTATCTGTGTCTGATCTTGAGTCCGGTTGTCGGTGGTATGGCTCTCGGTATACTCTTTGGAGAGATTACTAGTTTGTCGATTCCACTACTTTGGTCATCTTTACCCATCGTCCTAGGGTGTATGTTGGTGACAATGATGCAGGGGTTGGCATTGTCTTTCTTTGCCAGTGCTATTTGGTCAAGATCGCGCCTCGGTGCCATCTTGGTTCCAATTGCTGCCGTTTGTGCAGGCGTGATTGTCGCCATAGACATCGTTCCTCTGGAAACTGCAATCGCGGGTTTGCATGTTCAACTGACACATGAATTAATTCTGCTCCCAATCGCGGCAATTTGTTGGCTGTTGATCGCCACGGTCGGTGCTCATCTCGTCCCAGATGATTTTGAAGTCAAGGTGACAACTCGAGCAGAACTTTTCATTCCTGTCCATCGTCAATTATTCTTCCTCGGAAATGGGCAGATGCGCACACTGGTCGCCAAAGAGATGGTTGATGTTTGGCGTTCTGGAACATTGTTCAAAATGCTCGGTTCCTATTGTGTTCCTCTCCTCTTCCTTTTGGCCTTGGCATGGATGGCTGATTTTGCTCGATTCCCAATCCCATTCAACCTACTCTCATATGCGCCATTTTTGGGATTCTTTGGATTCAATTTCTATTCCTGGTTAAATGCTGTTGATAGCCCTGATTTCCTCAATGGGTTACCGGTCAGAGTTCCACAATTATTGCGTGCAAAAATCCTGGTCTATTTCATCATGACAACTTGGATCTCGATCCTCTTCCTGATATTGATGGCACATCTGTTGAACCAATGGGCTGGACTTCTACCCGCATTGTTGGTCATGATTGCAAATTCAGTATACATCGTTGCTCTGAGCGCGCTATTGATGGGTCTACGGCCAAATAAGGCTATTTTTGACACCCAAATCATGGCCATATTTTGGGTCGCAACCGTACTGCCATTGGTCTCTCTTTTTCTTCTCTCCTTCACCCAAGGTGACATGACACTCTACGCCAATCAATTCGATCAGATTCAAGCGGGTGGTCTCGGTGCCGAATCTGCGGTTTACGATTCCACTCAAGCCCAGGCATCCTTCGGCGGAATCGTTGCCATTTCGCTGGGCTTGCTCGCATTGGGTGGCACTTTCCTCTTGATGCTTGAGCGAAGATGGGGTAGAGCCGCATTTGAGAACTGAAAACGAAGTTTTTGGGTGATTCAGTAGACACAGTCGGCGTAGCCAATTTATCCAACAGTTTGGAGGGAACCTATGGTTCCCTGCGGAATCTTATAGTGTGCGGAGCAGCATCCGAACAACAAGGGCCGGAGGTATCGAGAATGGCACAGAGAGGCAAAGGTCGCGGGAAGCAACGTCAGCGGCGCCAACAAGTACAGTACGAAGAGCTCGACAAATACCCGGTAATGCCCCCTCATGCGTTCGCAAGAATCGTACGTGATTTGCGCACACTAAACATCGTATACCAAGTGATTGAGCCCCCTTTGACCAAGAAAGAAGAAGAGGTTCGTGCTGAGATTGAATCCATTTTCATTCAAGCATTGACGGCTGATATCGAAGAAATTGATTCCAATCCAGAACTTTATCTCCGTGCTGCAATGGATCAGATTATCAAATCCTACCGATTGAAGGTCAACAAGAAATCGCGTTCAAAGATTTTCTACTATCTGAAGCGTGACCTCATCGGCTATGGCCGAATGGACGTTTTGATGAACGACGCAAACGTTGAGGACGTTAGCCTCGACGGAACAAACATTCCAATTTTCGCTTATCATCGCAAGTTCGAATCGACTGAGACCACAATTTCTTGGCCCGATGATCAGGAATTGGAATCCTATGTGATTAAACTGGCACAGCGTTGTGGAAAACACATTTCTGTTGCCGAACCACTACTGGACGCGACATTGATGGACGGTTCTCGAATCGTCATGAAACTTGGTCGTGAAGTATCAACTCGTGGTTCAACATTCTGTATCCGAAGGTTCCGCGAAGACCCATTCAGTCCTTGTGATATTGTTGCCTTCCGTACGATGACCAGCCTAATGGTCGCTTATCTCTGGATTGCATTCCAGAATGAAATTTCAATGCTATTCGTCGGTGGAACAGCATCCGGGAAAACAACTACATTGAACGCTATGTGTCTATTTATTCCGTGGCAGATGAAGATTGTCAGTATCGAATCCACCCGTGAAGTGAACATCCCACAGCCCAACTGGATTCCAGGTCTAACTCGACAGGGATTCGGTGGTGAGTCTAGTGAGGGTGAAATTGGTGAGTTCGAGTTGCTTAAGGCCGCTCTTCGAGAGCGACCCGAATACATTATTGTCGGTGAGATTCGTGGTGCAGAAGCCTATGTTTTGTTCCAAGCGATGGCAACAGGTCACTGTTCATACTCTACCGTTCACGCAGACTCCGTACCCAGCCTAGTCCACCGTTTGGAGAACAAACCGATTGATATTCCACGAGTTTTGCTACCAGCACTTGAAGCCGTCGCGATTCAAATCCAGACCCGTATCAACGGCCGACGTGTCCGTCGAACAAAGCAACTTGTGGAGATTGTTGGTGTCGACCCTCACAGTCAGGAAGTGATTACGAATGAGGTGTTCAAGTGGGACCCTGCTCGAGACGATTTCGATTTCTCAGGGAAGTCGTACGTGCTTGAGAAAATCATGGTCAAAATCAATTACAGTCAGGAGAAGATGCGGCAAGAACTCCGTACTCGGAAACGAATTCTAGACTGGATGGTTCTCAACGATATTCGAAAATCAGATCAAGTGGCACAAATCATTACCGAATATTACGTTCGTCCAAATGACGTGTTAGCGAGGGTCGATGGACTACGCTGAACTTACAATTCTGTGAATGTATGAGAGGCATATAACATGGCGAAGAAGAAGGATACGGGACCTCTGTTTGAGGGAATGGTCCTGACGGAGTTACAAAAACTCTCCAATTCAATCTTCGGTGGTATGTATCGCAAGAGTGCGAGAGCTGACAAGGATTTGATGAAGACACTCGCCCAGGCTGACATTCGAATCATGCCTGAAGTTTACAAGGCGACAACATTGATGTCAACTATTTTTGCAACCTTGGGTTGCATTGGCCTATTGGCCCTGATATTCTTGCCAGGGGCTGGTGGAATTGCCCTTTACGAGAGTCAACAAACAGCTGAAAGCGTCGATCCTTGTATCATCTGGGCATTCGAAAACAAAGATGCAATTGATTATGATATTCCTTGGGGAGATGCTGCTTCAGGAAGTCAATATGGAGGCTGTCCATTTTATGAAACCAAAACTCTAGGCAATACACTCAAAGCAATGATTGTAATCATATTTGGAGTATTGATGCCATATGGTGCGTTCAAGTATTTTGGAAATACAGCAGAACGAGAGAAGGCAGCCGG
>CATISE010000122.1 GCA_949538655.1 Marine Group II euryarchaeote MED-G33
CCTGTACATCGAGGGCGGAATGGGGGCCTTGATTCAGGAGAAAGCTGTGGGTGTGGCTGGTGTCCCATTCCAATGTATGGCGATCCAAAATATCTGGATATGTTTCATCACTGAGCCCAGTAGCTGATTTCTCAGCACCGAAGCAGCCGGACAAGCTGGCCATGAACAGCAATGCAACCAAGCATGTTGCTGCTCTTCGAGAGGGCATGTAGCGTTCGAGACTGGTCCCCTTGATGAATGGTGCGCGTACTTAATTTCAAACAATGCAACGAATTGTCACAGGAATATGGGGGCGATAGGCTCAAACCAACTCGTTGTGAGGAAGTGTTGGTCACCAATACACGAGGTTTGCAAATGTTGAATCGAATTCGTCGGGCACTCTTTCGAATGCGTCACAAAAACAGCGCTTTTCCAGGTTCAGCCGAATATTGGGAACGTCGTTACCGTGGTGGTGGAAATTCTGGAGATGGTTCGTACGGTGGGTTGGCGGAGTTCAAGGCTGAAACGATCAACGCATTTGTGGCTGAAAACGGTATTGATACTGTAGTCGAGTTGGGTTGTGGTGATGGGAACCAACTTGGATTGATGGATGTCCCACAGTATACTGGTTATGACATCTCTAAAACAGCTGTAGAGATGTGTACAAAGATGTATGCAAACGATTCCTCGAAGAACTTTATTCACTATATTCCTGATCAATATGATGGTGAATCGAAGGCGCAACTTTCGCTATCATTGGACATCATTTTCCATCTGGTTGAGGATGTGGTGTTTGAAACGTACATGCACCACTTGTTCCAATTGGCGAGTGATTGGGTCATTGTCTATTCCAGTAACTCTGAGGATCCGGAAGCAGAAGGAATTGAACATTGCAGGAATCGAAAATTCGTCGATTGGGTCGGTGCAAATGTTTCGGGTTGGGAACTTGTGAACAAAATCGAAAACCGCTACCCTGAACGTTCGATTTCCGATTTCTATTTCTACAAAAAGTCGGCGTGACTTAAGGGGGCATACCTCCTCGCTGAATCGATGGAGTGTAGTCCGGAATCCCTCAGTGCCTTTCGCTCGTCTTTCGGGAAGGCGCCACGTTTTGAATTGGATGTGCCGGCGAGAATCTGCGTGTTTGGAGATCATTCAGATTACGTGCCATGGCTGAGTTCGAACATCGTAACATTTGGTTCATCTGAACAGAGAATGCGGGCCCTCATTGCACCTAGATCAGATGGATTGGTGAAGGTGGTTTCCTCGCTTGAAGGATGTGAAGCGAGTGAGTTTTCGATTCAAGATGTTGAAATTGTTGGGAATTGGTTGGAGGTGTTGGACTCACGAGATGTGCCGCAGGCACATTGGTCGAATTATGTCAGGGGTGCTGTTGCATATCTCGCAAACAAGCAGGGCATTGAAAATGGATTTGAGATGTTGATTGATTCGAATATCCCTGCAGCTTCAGGCGCCTCCTCTTCGTCCGCACTCACGCTTTGTGGTCTTGCGGCTGCGCACCTTGCAAACAACATCACTTGGACTCCAGAGGGATTGTCGGTAATGGGTGGCGAAGCGGAATGGTATGTGGGTACGCGCGGTGGAATGATGGATCATGCAACGATGATGTTTGCTCAAAAGGGGCGGGTGCTAAAATTAGAATTCGGACCCTTTGGAGCTGAATCGGTTGAAGAACGTCTTGGATGCAAGTGGTTCAGTGTCTTTACCCATCCAGCCGACAAGGGCGGTGCTGTTAGAGATGCATTCAATGAGTTGGCATATGTACAGCGGGAGGTTGTTCCGAGTTACCTAGGGAAATTTGGAGTTGATGGGTGTTCGGAATTGTTGGCAAGTAGATTGCCTGAAACCATTGAGCATGAGAAATATGGTCTGATTCGTGTGCGGGATCGATTTCAATTTGTGTGGAATGAATTGTTTAGAGCTCAAGACTTCATTTCCATCCTTGTGGATCCAAATCAAGATGGTATTTCAGAACTCTTCGATGCATCGTGGAATGATACCCGTGACCTCCTTGGGACACATACTGATGAGATGGAAATGATTGCTGCTGAACTCCGTGGGAAAGAGGGTGTGTTGGGCGTCAAGGTGCTCGGCGCAGGATTCGGTGGAAACCTGTTTGTATGTGCAGAGGAGGGTGTCCATTTGGGTCCTGAAGCGGTCGAACA
>CATISE010000123.1 GCA_949538655.1 Marine Group II euryarchaeote MED-G33
CGACAGGATGATTCATGGGACAACCCCCCGGTCCGACACATGCCCTGGGGCTGGGTCAGGATTACGAGCTACGGCGATGAAATGGTCCGTTACGCCCCGGGGCACACTTTCTCAGCCGCCGGATTGAAAGACTGCGGCTCACACGAATCGATTGATGAGCACAACCCTCTGCCTTGTCGGCGGAACTTTCGATTGCTTCCACATCGGCCATCAAGCGTTACTCGAGGCCGCCTTAGGTTGTGATTCAGTTGAAGTGTGGGTGACATCAGATGCCATTGCTGCGGAGAAAGATCCACGCATCAAGCCTCTAACCATACGCCAACAATTCATTTTAGATTGGGCTGGTCGGCGCTCAATTTCTACTCACACTTTGGAAGATTCATGGGGGCCGGCTCCGACTAGGTCCGATGCCACGCATATCGTATGTACACCAGAAACTCAACAAAACTGTGCGAAAATAAATCAAATGAGAATGGACTCTGCCCTCACTCCATTGGAATTAATTGTGGTTGATCACGTCCTCGCCCAAGATGGTCAACCCATATCCTCCTCCCGAATACGTCAAGGTTGTATCGATCGAAAGGGCAATCCATGGATTAGTGCAACCGACCTTGAGCAACCAGTTCACCTCCCAACAAATCTTGACTCCGAATTGAAGGAGCCGATGGGAACATTATTCCCTGGACCGGAGGACACACCTGAAGTGGCGATTCGGGCCGCAGTCGAGGCCATACCAGCCTTTTCCCCATGCTTGGTTGCAGTAGGTGATGTCACAGTAAATGCATTGTTGGAAATTGGTTGGGTGCCCGACGTGGGTGTTGTAGATGGCCTCACAAAGCGTACAACTTGGGATGGTGAGTTGGATACATCTTCCTTTGTCGGCCAACTTTCCTGTGTAAACCCAGCGGGTCAACTTACTCCAGATTTGTTGGAATGTGCAGACTTGGCTCTAGAGTTTGCATTTTCAGAAGAAGGTGGCCCCGTTCTATTGGATGTTGATGGTGAGGAAGATTTAGCCCCTATCCTGATCCACCTCCTCGCTCCACTTGGTACTGTCGTACTGTATGGCCAACCCTCTGCAGGAGTTGTTCTACGGGTGACTGATGAATCCACAAAGGAGAGATGTCGAGCATTACTGGATACTTTCGAAGTCAGGTGAGTCGATGTCAGAGAGGCCATTGATTAGCCTTACAGTTTGTATGCGCAATGCCGAACACTGGGTTGACCACTGTCTTGAATCTTTGACCGAACAAACCTATCGCCCATTGGAAATTATCGCAGTAGATGATGGCTCATCTGATGGAGGTTTTGCGAAGTTAAAAGCTTGGGAGGGTGAGCATAATGGTATTCCTGTACGTGTTCTCAAGCAACCTCCACTCGGATTATCAGCAGGAAGAAATCATGCCCTTGAACATTCAGATGGCGATTGGGTGGCGATTACAGATATTGATTGCAGGCCCGACCCATATTGGATTTCAGAAATGTATCGGGTAAGTAGTGGTTTGGAAGATGAACAAGTTCTCGCTATCACGGGTCGTACAATTTTTGATGAAGGTGAAACTTCGACTAGCAAACTTCGCGCCAG
>CATISE010000124.1 GCA_949538655.1 Marine Group II euryarchaeote MED-G33
ACCAATCATTATTGCGACGCCAAATTCTCCGTACAAAGCCCCAGCAGCACTACCTACAATCAACAGAATCAATGTTGCTTGTGCGGCGATTGCATCCTCGTCATGCCGTTGAGCAATACCAATATTGAGGGCAACTCCTAGCAGTAATAATCCACCAAGAAGATTATCTTCAGAGGCAAAGCTGAGTTCATCCAACCATCCCCAATGCCACAAATCTAGAATTAATCCGTAAATAAGCTTCATTGAGATAATAACCCATGTCACTCCAAGAATCCTCATGTTTGGGTTGGGAATCCATTTTTCACCAAGATATAGGCCAACTATGGCCATGGTTGTTAGCCCAATAGCTCCAAGCACAGGATTTAGCACTGTCCCAACAATGGTTCCAATTAAGGACCATGAAAAGATCATAGCAATCAAAAGCCCGAAACCAAGCCGCTTCTCTCCATGAACTGCTAAATCTGTAACACTATCTATTTCTGGAGCACTGTTGACTGTGCCATCTGTTTGTACCGCTCCTGGCCGAGAGAAATCTTCCCCGCCCTTGGAAAAAATCTCTGCCATTTCTCCCATGGCAATATCAGTTTCTTTTTCTTCTTCGACAGTTTCCCAAACAGATGTTTTTTCCTCTTCTTGGTCAATCATAAAAGAGGATATATCTAGGCCTCTTGCTCGAGAAAACGATTGTTTTCTGATAACTTCGTCCCGTTTGTTATTGGATTTATCTGTGATGTCTTCAGCATCAGAATCATCAGACATATAACTAAGGCTTTGACTACTGCTATTCAATACTCGCCCCTATTTGGGATGATTTTTCACCAATTCCGCGGCAGTTGTGTGGGGCCAAAACCACAATTTTTTCCGGTACTAGCATGCGAAAAGGACAAAGACGACCTTTGACACGATTTGGTATGGCCGAGACACAGGGTGAGCCGAAAGGCGACCTTTCCGAGCACGGATTACATTGTGTAGGGAGCATTCACTGGAATTTACCTGTGGAGACGCTAGTTGAATTGGCAGTCGCTCGAGGTGAAGGAGTGTACAGTGCTCACAAAGCTTTAGTTACTGAAACTGGTGAAAGAACCGGCAGATCTCCCAACGACAAATACATAGTCGATGAAGCAAGCACAAATTCCGACATTAATTGGGGGGACGTCAACATTTCAACCGATTTGGCGACATTTAACAGAATGAGGGCGAAAGTGATTGATTATTTATCCGAGCAAGAAGATTTGTTTGTCCAAGACCTATATTGTGGCGCAGATTTTAGCGAAGCCTTACCAATACGGGTCATCAATCAAAACGCTTGGCACAATGCCTTTGCGAGAAATATGTTCATCAGGCCAAGTGCAGACCAAATGAACCGACACTCGCCCGAGTTTACCGTATTTCATGCACCACATTATGAAGCAAACGCGGAACAAGACGGGCTAAACTCTCAGTGTTTTGTGATAGTGAATTATGAGGCGAAAGAAGTCATCATTGGAGGGACAAGATATGCCGGAGAAATCAAGAAATCAATCTTTTCAGTTATGAATTTGATTTTGCCAAAGAAAGGCATCCTTCCTATGCATTGCTCTGCTAATACAACTGGCGAAAACACGGCGATTTTCTTTGGCTTGTCTGGGACAGGAAAAACCACACTTTCAGCCGACCCAAAGCGTGCTTTAATCGGTGACGATGAACATGGTTGGGGGGCCAATGGAGTGTTTAATTTCGAAGGCGGGTGTTATGCAAAACTCATCGATTTATCCGAAGAGGACGAGCCAGCAATTTTTGGCACAACAAGAAAATTCGGCTCTATTTTAGAAAACATCGTGATGGATGACAATGGAGTCCCCGATTTTCATGACACCTCTAAAACACAGAATACTAGAGGGTCATATCCAATAGAATTCATTGACAACCGAACTACCGATTCCAAAGGTGGGCACCCACAAAATGTTATTTTCCTTACTTGTGACGCTTTTGG
>CATISE010000125.1 GCA_949538655.1 Marine Group II euryarchaeote MED-G33
GAAAGATGTGAGACCATAGAGGCAAGTTCAGGAGTATTGAACAAATCAGAACGAATTGTCGCTCCATCCGCCGTCATAATCCTCTGTTCATCACCGTCTGCAAGCGCCTCAAGTCGTGCGGCCAAAATGCCATCAGCATCGTTCGCAAAGAGATCGTCCCAAGACGTACCCCAAAGACACTTGATTACATTCCAACCCGCTCCAGTAAATCTGGCTGCAAGTTCCTGAACAATCTTGTCATTGCCTCTTACTGGCCCATCCAAGCGCTGTAAATTGCAATTAATCACCATCACAATGTTATCGAGATTTTCCCGGGAAGCAAGGGTCAGTTCAGAGAGTGATTCGGGTTCATCTGATTCTCCATCCCCCATGAAATACCAAGATGTACTTTCTGAGGTATCCACCAAATCACGATTGTGTAAATAGCGATTGAAACGGGCTTGACGAATTGCAGTCATGGCGCCAAGTCCCATGCTGACACAAGGGTATTCCCAGTAATCCGGCATAAGTCGTGGATGTGGATATGATGACAATCCTTCATTGAATGCTTCTTGACGGAAATTTTCCATCCGTGCTTCATTCATACGCCCCTCCATCCAAGCTCTAGAATACAGACCAGGACTCGCATGCCCCTGCCAATAGACATGATCTCCATTTCCGCCACCGTCCTTACCTCGGAAGAAGTGGTTCAGACCGACTTCCCAAAGGTGGCTTGTACTGGCATAGGTGGAAATGTGACCCCCAATTCCTTCGAAGTACTTGTTTCCTCGAGTCACCATCATCATTGCATTCCAGCGAATGACATCGTGAATTTTCTGTTCCATTTGCAGGTTTCCAGGGTATGCAGGTTGATCGTCAGGATGAATTGAATTGGCATATGCTGTTTGGGTCAATTCACCGACAGGAACGCCGACAGAGTTTGCCGCAGTGACCGTTTCTTGCAATAGATGACGAGCGCGAGATGCACCCAAATTTTCTTCCACAGAAAGAATAGATTCACGCCATTCTTCGGTTTCCTCGACATCGGGGTCGGGAAGGGCGCTCCGGTAGCCATCATCGACCATGCTACAGTCTCCTCAGTTGTTCGGCTGAATGGTTGGACTTGAATCAATCGCTAATGCCTGCCTCCTTCGTCAGTTCTCGCAATCAATTTCAGTTGAAATCATGATTTCCTCAATTCTTGCTTAATGACGCCAGATGGGTGTTTTTAATAGCGTCCTCCTTACAGGAGGAACCATGAGCATGCGCTATGTGAATACTCTGATGATTGCTACCATCATGGTTTTGATGACCATGAATGGTGTTTTAGATTACAGTGATAATGAAAATGAAAGCCGAGAACTGTTGGAACTCGCAGAACCTCTTGAAGCACCGACCAACCCTGGTCACACGGTGTTTGCACAGTACATTACTTCTGACACTTGTGGTTACTGCTATGCCTATGGTAGTCCAGCACACAACCAGGCCAAGAACAGCCTACCGGACAACTATGTGTACATCTCTTACCACAGTGCATCTCACAGCAATACAGCTGATGCAGAGGCTGGAAATATCGCTCCAATCTACGGTGTCCAACATCTTGGTGAATCCGGTGGTGCGCCGAAGACCTCCTTCGGAGATGCCACTCTAAACACAGGATGCGGTTCCAACACTTGCTGGGATCAATACATCTCAAGCGGTGGAAATATGCACTCCACTGCTGCAGATTACGCAATCAACGTTGGACAGAGTGACAATGGTGATGGCACATCTGATGTAACCGTCACGTCCTCTTACATTGGTTCAGGCACAGCCGCCTCGTCGATTACACTGTATGCAGCGGTGACTGAAAAGGTCTGCAATTCCCACGTTTATTCAGATGGAAGCAAGGGACACAACTGCTGGGAAGCATGGCTACTCAACAATGGGAATTATGCCAGCAACAGTGGTAACACAGGTGGAACAGGATTCGAAACAATCTCCTTGTCATCAGGTTCAGTATCCAAGTCATGGACGGTACCAAACAATCTGGTCAATGGCGGTGCAAGTAACATGAACGTGGTCGCCGCACTATTCAGTGGATGGAGCACAAGCAGCTTCCAAGAGGACGTTTACGCTGCCGCTGATGGAACCATGCAACCACCAATCGATATCTCAGTCGTTAGTGTCACAGTCGACAATCAAGATGGTGCACCGGGCTTCATGACCGGTGATACATTGGATCTTTCAGTCACAGTCAGAAACGCTGGAGCAGACACATATTCCGATGGCGGTTCCATTCAGATGTGCTATGACAATCAGTGCTTTGATCAAACTGCACTAAACACATTGTCAAACGCAGCAGGTTCAACCAACACCCAGACATTCAGCACTACATTTGACACATCAAGCATTCCCAACGTGGCAAATGGCCTGACAGGATTCAAAGCTCAAATTACTGGTTTGACCGGTGACGGTAACGGTGCTAACAATGTGCAGATGAGTTACATTGAGCATGATTTCACACCATCAACTGACACGCCAATGGCTGCAGGAGACATAGCAATTGCACGTGGTGGAAGTCTCGACTTTGACATCACAGGCAATCCAAGAGACGGTGTCGATACAATGGCAACAATGACTCCAGAGTTTGAGGTCGCCCCAACTGGAACAACCACTTGGAGTTCCGTATGGGTTGACGCACCGACCGGATTGACTGCCCAAGGAACTCAATATGAACGGTATGTGTTCACTGTAGACCCAACCAGTACTGCATCCAGTGGAGATTACGATGTGCGTGCCCGATTGACAGACGCTCGAGGACAAGTCGGGGATTGGAAAGTCGCCAACGCAGCATTCAGTTTGATGAACGGACTACCTCAAGTTATCGATCCAAACCAACCGGACAATGCACCGGGTACTTGCCCCATATTCCCTGGCCTTCCTACAGTGAAGGTGGAAACCAATGAGCGAGTCTCTTTGGCTGGCCTCGTCTGTGATGCAGAGACACCTTTGTCGAATTTGGTGATTACCAGTCAGAACCCATCCTTCATCGCTTGGCACCCATCTGCAGGCGAAATCGAAGTGAACTTCGCGACAATGCAATGGGATAGCATGGGCAATCCAATGACTCAAGGCATGGGCATTACAATCAATGATGGAGAGGATCAAAACACAGGTACTCTTCTCTTCAATGTCGTCGAAAATGGTCAGCCTCGTTGGTCGAGTGTACCATCTCAGTCATACGACGAAGGTGGCAGTGTTCAACTTGGTTTGACACAATTCTTGACAGACACTGATACAGACGGAAACCCGTCTAGTGTGATGGATCTCACTTTGGCAATTGTATCTGTGGAACCTGCAGGCATTCTCGATGCTGAGATTTGGCCGACAGGTTTGATGGTGACAGCAATTGATGATGATGCACACGGAAGTGTCGTCATCACCGTGCGCGCAACCGACACCGATGGACAACTGAGTGAAACACCTATTCACGTGCATGTGGAGAACGTCAACGACGCACCACGATTTGACGCAACAGGCTTGGAGAACCTCATGGTTCAGGTTGATGAACCTCTAGAATTAGATCTTACATCTCGATTGACAGACGTTGACAATGATGATGCAGAGATTTGGGCAACTGTAACCTCCAACGATGGAATGGTCCAATACAACCCGATTTCAGGAATGCTCACAGCAACCTACACTACTGCAGGTCAGTACATGATTCAACTATCTGCCTCAGATTCTGATGGAGATAGTGGCCAGTGGAGTTTCATGATCAACGTGGTCGACAGTATGCCATTGGTTTGGAGTAATGATGGAAGCAATGGCGATATTGACGTCGTCGTCTCCAATATGTACTTTGGAATGGAACCGAGTATATTTGTAATTCAACTGAGTGATACACAATTGACTGATATCTCCGCTGAGTGGGCAATTTGTAATTCGCAAAATGGAATCTGCAGTGACTTTGGAATCGTCTCAATTGACTCTAACACATTCCAAACCGGCCAAACATTCGTGGCCCAGATCACCTCAACAGACAACGGATTGGCCAACTTTGATTACATCAAGGTCCACATTACAGCAGTTGGTACAGACGGATTCGATTACGAATCTGACCAAGTGCAATTTGATGCGATTCAGGAACCAGGTACTACACCCGTAGACGAAACTGATGGTGAAACCGACAACGAACAGACTGGGGATTCTGGAGAAACTCAAACTGGAGGAATGAGCACCATGGTCATTGGTGGCATTGTCGGTCTTGTATTGCTACTTGTGATTGCAGGCGTTCTCGCTACCATGCTATTGCGCGGTGGTCGAGATGAACTCCCAGCCACAGACTGGGGCACAGAAGTCGCCTTTGCGACACCAGCCGCCGCTCCACCAGTGGCTGCTCCAGTGGCCGCCCCTGTCGTGAATGCAGTTCCAGACTACACCCACCTCTCACCTGGCGGCCAGTATGTTACTGGTCATGCTGGAGAGACTGTGTATCTGTCACCAGATGGTACCGCTTGGACAATGCAAGCAGACAGCTCGTTCATTCGAACGTCTTGATCAGCGCTTACAAGCACCGTGCGGGCATTGCCGGCGAATGCAACGGTTCCACCTTGCCATATTGAGGAAATGCTCTCGCGTGATGCAAACAGTGTTTTCTGCATATTATTGCCGACATCCCAAGGTGAATGATTAAGAGCGGTCTACAGAGGGCGGGCCTTATGTCAGTAGCAGACATGGTACAAGGAATGATTGACACTTTGAACGAGGCCCTGGTCGATGCAGGTAAGCACGACCGCGGCAACTCAGCCGCGGGCACTCGCGTGCGTAAGGCCATGCAGGCCACCAAGGGCGCAGCACAAGACGTGCGCGTCCAGGTTCAGAACGACAAGAACGCTTGATTCGTTCAACGTGTGTGCCCCCGTTTTAGCTTCGGCTAAGGCGGGGGCCTCTTACGTTTCAATTCACAGAAAATTGGTTGTGTGTGGTCCACACTTCCCATTCTCCACCACCATTCATGAAATCGGCTTGACCATTGTTGGCGAGATACCAACCGACTGGCTGTTCTGCCCATCCGGCCCCTGGAGAAAATACCACCCATTCTACTGAAGATAAGTCTCCACGAGATTCAAAGGTTTCACCTGAAATCAATTCATATTCCCATCCTGAACTAGGATCTCTCCAATGCCCCGTCATGTCCCTTTCTTCGACATCTTCGATGTATGTGTGGAAGGTGTAGAGATAATGCATCCCCAATGTCGATTCATGCACAAAAAGGAATTCTTCTCCAGGTTGCATATTTTGGTCTAATACTTCTGCAGCATCATCGGTCCAGTAGGTTTGTCCATGAATTCCTGCAGCAAATGAGATTGGAAGTATGAGTAATATTCCAGCCACAGCTTTTCCTTGCTTCCAATCGACATTTCCGTTGACACGCCTAATCAAAACGTAGCATGGAATTGCGAGAATTGTGATGTATCTTCCATTGTTGCCCATCGTCCACATGTGCCAAGGCCAATCCGAATTCCATAGAATCGATTCGTAAGTCCACAAGCATGCGACGTATGACACAATTGCACCAGCCATTGTACCGATAAAAAGAGCCAATTCACCAGTCAATCGATTTCCATCTTTGGCCATATTACACCAAGTGGTCTTGGCAAATGGCCACAGAACCATGCCGACGAATCCATACACGATGATGACTCCGAATATCGATATGGGTAGGGCCTGAATGAATCGATTACTTTCAGTACTGACTACCGAGAAAGAGCCAAATCCATTCAATCCCAAGATTATGATGGTAAGGATTCCAAAGCCAAAGCCCACAACCATGGTCTTTTGTGGATTAAACCAATGATCAGGTGCCCGATCGATCCATACTCCAATTCCGGTCAATACCAAGAATGGTAGGAACATAGAGAATGGTTCCACTTTTAATTTCAAAACCAAAATTGCCATGATCATCATTGATGACATCCCAATAGCGGTAATTCTCGCAAGCGGACTTTTTTCCAAACTATAATTTCGAGATCCTTTCCAAATCACCCATGCAATTCCGAGGAAGGCCAGATAGGTGTATTCAGAATAGCCCCGGCCGATTGAAAAGATCAGTGCAGGGTTCAATAACAATACAGCAATGGTTTCTTTTCCAAAACCCATTTTTCTAGCAGTGATGATTGCGAGCATTAAACCCAGTATTGCGAATAACATCACCGTTCCTGGTGTGACACTGTCAACGGGGACTGCTTTCGCATCTGCAGGATCAGAAGCGAGTGGGTCTTCGGTTCGAACATCCCCCCAATCTAGAACCCAACCATTCTCGGATTCCACATACGCACCTTCAACATGGGCATCTAAGCCCAACTCACTGTTGAAAATTGCGAACACAGTGAGAACGATTGCGATAATTAGCAATCCATTCCAAAATCGCTCTTGACTGTAGAGTGGAGTGTCCTCCGTCAAAGCTACAGCCTCATCCATTGAATCGGTTCCAGACACAGATGGCTATGATTGCACCGCTGATTAGAAGTCAAAGAGTGTTGATTGGCCTTTGGTTCGCATTCTTCCGGCTCCCTTCATTCGCTCAAGGGCTCGATCAACACGTCGTTCACTGAAATCTCGCTCATCGATGAGGAATTTCCTCAACCCATCTTCATCAGCCATACCAGAGGGTGGCAACTCTCCAGAGATTGGATGATTCAGGAATAGTTCGCGAATTTCATCCAATCGAGCAGGAATCTCCTTGTCTTTTGCTTCGCAAACCCCCTCAATCGTACCAAATTCTTTGATTAATTTGAGACCTGTTTTTGGGCCGATACCGCGAATTCCTGGATGGAAATCAGTTCCAACCATGATGCCTAAATCGACCAATTGCTCATGAGTAATTTCGTGCTCTTCAAGAAGATCTGCCAATACAATCCTTTCCGCTGAAATCATACGTCCAAATTTTTTGGTTCCATGGCTGGTTAGATTACGGACCATCACGGGGCTACCATACAGAAGAACATCCCAATCTTGACTGGCAACTCCTGATACCTGCCCTTGACGACACCAGACACTCGCCGCACCCTCTGCCTCCATAGGTGCCTCAATCCAAGCAATTCCCAAGAGGTCTAGCATCTGTTGTGTTTCTTGCACCATTTCGGGTGTGTAAGATACAACCTGGGCTCCGAGTTTATCTGCGGCTTTCCAATCCTCGGCTTCAATCGCTGCCTCCCATTTCTCTACAGCATTGACACGTCGCTCTTTGCGTCCAGCCAACGTTTCGAATTTGAGCTCATGTGGCCTACCATCGAATACGAAAACAGGATCAATTCCAGCTTCGATTAAGGCTGCACTTCGGTCAAGGAACCCCATCAAGTGGGAGACAGGTCTTCCACTGCTATCCCGCAGATAGGTCCCGTCTTTGCCTTCTCCTCGCGCGCGTAGACTTGTGATAAACTGGTAAGCTGTGAGAAAAGCATCCACCGCGACACGTTCACCAGCGAGGTCATTCATCTGAATGGGTACCGGTGAAGCGAGGTCTCGAAGATTACAGCCCATTCAAGCCGCCTCAGAATTCTTCTAGATCATCAAGAGCATCTTCAAAGTCTTCATCCGGCTCTTCGTCTTCCTCATCGTCATACTGTCGATTTTGTCTAAATGACATCCAAAAACCGACACCACCCATGAGAAGTCCTAGCACGGTCAAGATGTGGGCATAGGAGCCCCAAGTTGAATCAACTCCAATGATTTCGCATAGTGTGCTTTGGATTGCAAATCGATCTGAATTCTCACCATTCACCGTAACTGTGACCTTTTGTGCTTCCCAAGCACTACCCGTATCAGGATCGGTGCAATCCATACAAGCGTGTAATGGGACCAACGAGGTTACACCGGTTGCGGGGTCGGTTGAATTGACAATCATTGATTTGACTAGAACAGCTTGTCCAGGTCGCAAGTCAATATGGAAGAGTGAGAAATACAACTGTACGTATTCCTTGCCTCTCTGTGGAACGTTTGGGTCTTCAAACAGTGAGGCATGCTCTTCATATCCCATTGCAGAGATTTTTTGACCACCATTAGAAGCAATGTAAACGTCATCATATTCGACATAAACTGAGAATTCATAATTCTCTACAAAGTCATCGCCGATGAATGACCCTTGTCGTTCATCGAGTTGTACCAATTCTTCAATGGACCAAACATCGGGGTCATCTGGATTGACTTTCCCCATTTGCAGTGGTCCAGCAATAATCGGTGCGACCATCATCGAAACCAGTAACCCTAGTCCTGTAAACAAGATTGACAATTCTTTCATTGGAATTGGAGGAAGGAACATGAATCCTGCAACAAAAACACCAATTCCAAGAGCACCCCAAAGAATCAGTCCGATGAATGATACTGAATTTCCACTCTCTAGATTGTAACCGGTTGCTTGTGCGTAGGGTGATACGTATTCTGCACCATCCAAGCCTGGAACGACCGGTTCATATGGGGCTAAAACAGGGATGTCCATCCATGATTCTCCATTTCCAAGATAGAGGACATACCCATCATTTGGATTCACACTCTGGGGTTTTTGGAATGAGATGCGCAAGCCAAAGGTTTCGTCTGCTTTCACCTCTTCTTGGTTGATGAAGAATTCAAACTGGTAATTGTTGTCTTCATCTGGTTGGTTGATTGTTTGTTGAGCCAAATCCACATTTCCTAGTCGCAGAACAATTGTGACTTCTTTGGTGCATGCATTTTGTTCCAAATCACAAATGATGAGCAAATGGATATTTCCAGTAATTGGAATCGAGTTGTCAATTTCAACTGGTTCAGCAGGAGGGTTACTACCTTCGAAAGTAAATGTCCTTGGGCCACCACCATTGTTTGCATCTCCAATGATGTTCCCTTCACTCATTTGATCATCTGATTCGACATCTGAAAGTGCAGAATGCGTCCATGTTTCCCAAGTGCTTTGGCTTTCAGCAGTGGATTGTCCATACATGAACATTCGATTCTGATCAAATGTGAGGTTCTTCGGGTCATCTGCTTGCATAACACCCGCCCCAGTATCTTGGGCGGTGACTGGTACAGTAGCAAAAAGACTCGAAAGCAACAGCACGGCGAACAGCACAATGGCCCCTCTCCCTTGCGCGCGCATAGAGCGATGGGAGAGGTGCGACCGTTATAGGATTAAGGCGGGGTGTGTGCTGCGTAGCAGCACAGGCGCGCACGCACGCGAGAGGTTCCAATCATGACCAATTCTGTGGTGATCGGAGCGGGATGGCATCCTGCACTTTTCCGTGTAGAAGCGTCCCACTTGATTGATTCATTTGAGTTCGTTCACCCCCACGCATTGGTTTGCAATCAATCAGAAGCGAACCGATTGATTTCTCGTTCGAGTTTGATTTCAGAGGTATTGAGCCCTGGTGGCGTTGTTGATCTTGAGAGCGCCATCGAGAAAATATCTGAAGCATTCCTTGCGCTGAATATACCAGGTTCAGTCGCCGTCAAATCAAGCCGAACAGGCGAGAAAGTAGAGGGTTGGTCCAGTCGAATCATCGCCGGTGAAATCGGTGGTGTTCTGGTAGGTGCTGGGAGGAAGATCGATTTGACCAATCCAGATGTCACACTCCGCGTCCATCTTCTCGCACAATCTAAAGGCACTGTTCACCCAGATGACTTCGAATCAGTTCCTGTTGTCGCATGGGGCATTACAATCCATGATGGCGATGATTGGGCAAAGCGCACAGCACCGAACCGCCCGTTCTTCAAACCAATCAGTCTAGACCCTAAACTCGCTCGCGCCATGGTAAATCTTGCTTGCCCTTCAGGGGCCCGTCTTTTAGATCCATTTTGTGGAACAGGGGGACTTATTGTAGAGGGTGTTCTTTGTGGTTTAACCAGTAGTGGAAGTGACCTTGCTTGGCCCATGGTCACCGGTACCCGCGAGAACGCTTCGTGGGCGCAGCAGCGTGGTGGTGAAGGCGTGTTTGAGATTCGAAATGGTTCAGCACTTGATTTATCCGAAATATGGAATGGTCCTTTTGATGGATTTGCATTCGACCCCCCGTATGGTCGCAATGCTTGGAAATCTACTGATGGTTTCGATTTGCTAGAAGGTACCCTTTCGGCTTGTAATTCAGTTGCAACAGAAAATGCAAATCTCGTCACCCTCCTCCCATGGCCACCATCAGCGATTTCAGAATCAATAGATTCAGGGACATCCTTTGGTAAATCATGGGCAGAAATTTCAGATGCATTTGCTTCGGCTGGTTGGGAAATCATGTCGACCACACCGATTCGGGTTCATCGCAGCCTCGCTAGGATGCTCATACATGCTAAAAAATCGTAAAATGATTGTTGAAGGTAACGGTGTACACAAACCAAATGAATGCCGAAACTGACAATTTGCCAGTAGTAAACGTAGATTTGCTCAAGATTCAGGGCCAAACCTACGTTTGTTCATCATTAGGAGTGAGCGGTGCAGGATTCGAACCCGCGTCGAC
>CATISE010000126.1 GCA_949538655.1 Marine Group II euryarchaeote MED-G33
GGCATGACTCTGTTGATTGACGACGGGGCTCCAACATTCCTTGGGATTGTCAGTATCGTTGTGGCGATCGGTTTGGTATTGGTTGGACTCAAAGTCATTCCAGACTACCTCGCCGAGGAATCAGAGTATGATGCAACAATCGTCATCACACTCTACCCAGAAGCAGCTCCGAAAGCAGTGGATTCATTCAAAATACACGCCAATGAAGGGCGATATGACGGCATCGTATTCCACCGTATCATCGATGATTTCATGATTCAGGGCGGCGATGTAGAGAATGGTCAGTTCTCTTCAGGTTGGTCTAATGCTGGAACGGGTGGTTACTCGTCAACATTCTACGGAATCGGTCAAGAATCGGATATGACGACTTGGGCTTTACCGGATGAATTCAATTCCAATTATCGCCATGCGCCCGGAATCCTGGCAATGGCCAACTCGGGTCCCAATACGGGTGGAAGTCAATTCTACCTTGTAGACAAGGGCAGCATGCCCTCACATCTTGATGGTCCAAACCAGGATGCCAATAACGACGGTGTGAATGATCAAGGTGGGCACACTGTATTCGGTCTGGCAGTCTCAGGACAATGGTTTGGAGACAATATGTCTGGAATCGATGTTATCGATGAGATCAGCAAAGTCGCTACTGGAGATGGTGGCAAACCTTCTTCAGATGTTCCAACCATTCAGAGCATTGAAATTGACGGCAATACCGCTATCATGCACATCAATTTGTTGGATTCATCGAGTGACAGTTCACTCTCTGGTTCAGCCATGATGACTGTACCCCACCTCTCGATGATTGCAAGCACCTCGGTATTCTTGGCGGCTGCTATCGCAACTCGACAAGAGTGATGTTCAAGGATGTCCCTCTCGTCGTCGTGACATGGCGAGCGAAGACCCCTTCTCCGCTGCATCGAAATTTGAGATGTCAAACGGTGAAGTGGGACACTTTGCAGACCTACATGCGTTAGAATCAGCAGGTCTATGCCAACTTGACAAATTACCGTGTACAATCCGTGTTCTACTCGAAGCGGCATTGCGAAAATGTGACGGCTTTCTCGTCACAGAAGATGACGTCAAACGAATTGCTGCATGGTCGCCGACTCAATCACCTGCAGAGATTCCCTTTATGCCGTCCAGGGTCATTCTGCAAGATTTCACTGGCGTGCCTGCAGTTGTCGATATCGCCGCCCTTCGAGATGCCATGGTGGAATTGGGAGGAGACCCGAAAAAAGTCAACCCCCAAGTCCCTGTTGATCTAGTCATTGATCACTCCGTTCAAGTCGACGTTTCGGGTCTATTTGCGGATGCACGGGAGCGCAATTTAGAGATTGAATATCAGCGTAACATGGAGCGTTATCAATTCCTCAAATGGGGTCAACAAAGCCTCGATAATTTTCGTGCAGTCCCTCCGGGTCGTGGAATTGTTCACCAAGTCAATCTCGAGTGGATTGCGAGCGTAGCTCGTGGGGAAGATGGCATGTGGATGCCCGACTCCTTGGTCGGAACGGACAGCCATACGACGATGATCAACGGATTGGGTGTCCTCGGATGGGGTGTCGGTGGAATCGAAGCAGAGGCTGTGATGTTGGGCCAACCGATTTACATGCTCTTGCCCGAAGTTGTTGGTTTTGAATTGACAGGGACTCTCCGGCCCGGCGTAACAGCCACGGACATGACACTACGGATCGTTGAGATGTTGCGTGCGCACGGAGTGGTGAGCAAATTTGTCGAATTCCATGGGACTGGCCTTACCTCTCTAACCTTGCCAGATCGAGCCACCATTGCAAATATGGCGCCTGAATACGGAGCTACTTGCGGATTCTTTCCCGTGGACGAAACCACATTGGAATACATGCGTTTGTCTGGAAGAGATCCCAGCCATGTTGAGAATGTAAAGCGCTATTTGAGCGCTCAAGGGATGTTCTACACACCCGATTCTTCGACGCCAGAATTCACCTCGAATTTGTCCCTTGATTTGGGGGATGTAGAACCGGCTATGGCGGGCCCAAAACGCCCTCAAGATCGGGTGGATTTATCGGCGATGAAATCACATTGGCATGAAAGTTTAACCGCACCTGTTGGGCATTCAGGACACGGCATTGATGCATCCCAAAGTGACCACGAAATCGAGGTTCTGGGTTCAGATGGGAGGACGTACAATCTCAAGCATGGGGACATCGTCATTTCTGCCATTACATCTTGTACCAATACATCGAATCCATCTGTCATGCTGGGGGCTGGAATTCTAGCTAGAAATGCAGTACAAAAGGGCCTCAAAGTCGCACCTTGGAGTAAACCAAGTTTGGCTCCGGGAAGCCGTGTTGTCACGGAATATTATGATGCAGCTGGGTTGACCAAATTCCTCAATGAACTGGGTTTCCATAATGTTGGATATGGTTGCACAACTTGCATCGGAAACTCCGGTCCTCTTGAACCCGAAATCGAGGCTGCAATCGATGAAGGGAATCTCATTGTGGGGTCGGTTATTTCCGGTAATCGAAACTTCGAAGGACGAGTTCATCAGAAGGTAAAGGCGAATTATTTGGCGAGCCCTCCTTTGGTGGTTGCTTATGCAATTGCTGGGACTCTAAACATTGATTTTGATCACGATCCAATCGGTGTTGATTCAGATGGAAACTCCGTCATGCTCGCAGATATCTGGCCGACCGATGGTGAAATTCGCGAAGTAATGGCTGATGCCATTACCCCAGAGATGTTCAATGAGCGCTATTCAACTGTAATGAGTGAGCCTCGTTGGGATTCGATTCCGAGTGATGCGAGCGATCTCTACCCATGGGCCCCAGAGAGCACATACGTCCGCCTCCCCTCATTTTTTGAGGGCATTCAAGCAGAACCTGAAGCAATTTCATCGATTGAAGGTGCCCATGTGTTACTCAACTTGGGTGATTCGGTGACCACTGATCATATCAGCCCCGCAGGCGCCTTCCCACACACTGGTCCAGCCGGAAAATATCTGGTCGAAAATGGTGTATCTCCTAGAGATTTCAATTCATTTGGCAGCCGCAGAGGCAACCATGAGGTGATGATGAGAGGTACATTCGCAAATGTTCGCATCCGGAACCGAATTGCACCGGGTACCGAAGGTGGTTACACGACTCATTTCCCATCCGGTGTTGTCGAATCAATTTACGATGCTTCGATGAAATACCAGGAATCTGACATCCCACTGATTGTTCTTGCTGGTGAACAATACGGTACCGGAAGCAGCCGAGATTGGGCGGCGAAAGGAACTCTTCTTCTGGGCATCAAAGCTGTCATTGCAACGTCTTTCGAACGAATCCATCGATCGAATTTGGTCGGGATGGGTGTTCTCCCTCTCACGTTCCCCAAGGGTGAAAATGCTGAATCTCTCGGGTTGGATGGAACTGAAACCTTTGACATCCCCTCAAGTGCAGACCTCGTACCACTCAGTTCAATCTCAGTCACTGCAACAAAGACTGATGGAACCAAAATCACCTTTGATGCCACAGTTCGCCTAGACACACCGGTCGAAGTCGAATATTATCTGAACGGCGGCATATTACAAACTGTTTTGCGCAATTTAGCCCACTCTTGAATTGACAGTAACGCGGCCCTGTAGGCCGTTTGGTTCAAAGACCGTTGAGAACCAAGTCGTTCCCATGCCCATACTCAAGGGTCCGGTTCGCTTTCGCTTTCGCGTTCCAGAGGAAGATGTTGATGTCCTGATTCAGGGCGATGCAGAGTGGGTGAATTCTCTAAGAGAAGACATGGGGCTTTTGGATGTCGGCTGGGTCCAACCGATGGCGGCGACGGGGAGAACTTTCCAAGCTGAAGTCGAATCAGAAGGTGATGAGTTGGATGAATCGGACAGTGAAAATCAGATTTTATTGGAGTCTGATACAGATTTCGTTTTACCAGGTCCACCGCCTGACCCCGGTCGAATTCCGATTGTTCGTCGAATCATCGGTGAAATGGATTTAGATGCTGAAATGGAAAAATTAGGTATCAAGCACCCTCAATCACCCACAGCAGAAGAATTGTCCGAGATACTCTGCGAGATGGATGAACCTGAACCAATCATGTCACAGGTTTCAACCGACCCACTTGCTGAAGCTTGGTTACAGCGTCTGATGCGAATTGCAGTCCGAAAGTTTGGAGTTACTGCCCTCCCAATTTCGATCATCGACAGTGCGGCATGTGAACAACTAGATCGATCAGGCACCGAACTCGAACTTTGGTTAGAGGGAATGTGGCGTCTTGGAAAGCTTGTCAAAGTTCACGGAGGGGGTCGATTTGGATACGGGCCAAGCCCACGTTGGTTAGAGGCTGATTGACCCATTTTCCGCCCTGTTTTTGCGTCACAATGGCCAATATTCACTCGGTCAGTATAATTACGACATATTCGGGACACTGCGGCCCATTTATCGTGCGCAGGTCACGCGCACGCGAGAGTAACAATTGAATACATTCGGCATGACGGGCAGGTAGAGTGGTCAACATGTTAGTACATGAGAATAATATGAACAAAGCACGCGTTCGCGGTCTGTCACTTGTAATCCTGATGTTGGGATCGCTATTCGTAGCAATGGTTCCGGCAGTCAGTGCAAGTCACGTCGAGACATACCCCGTACAAAGAAATCCAGTATCAATCGCATCAGGCGATTTGGATTGTGATGGTGATGCAGATATCGTATCTGCCAGTGAAATGGGAATGCTGATTTCCGTCCTCTACAATGAAGACGGTGACTTTTCAGATCGTGAAGATTTGTGGGTATCGGCAAACACATCCCGTCGCGCATTCTGGTTTGATATGGCAGATGCAAATGATGTTGGAATCGGAGATATCGATGGTGATGGTGCCAACGACCTTGTTTTCTTCCGACAGAACGTATGGGTTGCAGGTTCTACAACACCACCTTTGGCAAACTTGACAGTCATTTGGGGCGACTGTGATGAGCGAGTTGTAGATTGGACCCGTTCGGCTCCAATTTCACTATCACCCAATCTTTACGGCATGGAAATTGCAGATGTCAACGGTGATGGCAATGATGACATCGTCGGTCTTTTCCTTGACGAATCAATCACCAATATGGAAGTTACGATTTTGCGAGGGCCAAACCCCACACAGCAGACCAGTCAATCTACGACAAACATTCCATTGACACATGCATTCTACTATGATATGACCCTAGGTAACTGGGGTGAAACGGTCACCGGGGGAGGTATTCCTGGCGGGGCTGGCGATTGTGAAGACCTTGATCTGTGGATGATGACCGCTCCTCCATACAATGGTCCACAAACCGGTTTTAGTGCAGGAAACTGGGACAACGTGACCGTGCTTGAATACAATTGTGTGTCCAACCAATACGAGAATCCAGTAACCGCAACATCTGGCACTCACAAGTTTGCAATGAATGAAAATAGTGATGCCAATGGCATGGATGTTGCCGACACAGATAACGATGGTATCATCGATATGGTTGCAATTGGCCAAGGCTGGGACCAGAATGTCTCATATGCAACTCGCACCAGTGTGGGCGGCACTTGGAACACCAACAATCTCGCAGGTATAGGGGATTATGTCGCAGCTGACGTAACGATTGCAGATATGAACGGTGATGGTAACATGGATTTCCTTGTTCCAACAATGCTGACAGTATCAACAGTTAACAGTGCAGGTGCAGGACAACAGCAACAACTCACAACAGACAATTTGGTAGATATCAATACAGTCAACATCATTCTGAATGATGGCAGTGGAAACTACTTGTCACCTCAGACATTCGATGTTGGTCGCAGACCGACCATGGTCATTGCAGACCAATTCAGTGGTGGTACAAACAGCGCACTTGACATCGCAGTTGCACAACGTGACTATGCTTTCACTTACGGTAACGGTGCAATGTGGATCGATTCCAAGGGATGGGCTGGTGCAATGGATACAATCTCAATCGTAGAACTAGATTCAGAAGATGTTGGAATTGGTGGTGTAACCGTCTCTCCAGCCGCATATGATTATGAGGATCAAGAGATGAAGATTGGTGCAGGTACTCGTAATGTGAACGTAACTGTTCGAAACACGGGTCTACAATCAATCACCGGCTCAGTTGATGTCGATGTCTCTGTAAAGGAAGTTGTTGGTGGTACTGACACAGTCGTTTACGCGAATGACTTCGACACTGCACCAACAGGTAGTTGTTCAGGCTGTAATATGGTCGGTGTCTCCTATTCAGGAGAAGTATCGGGTTCGTATTGGCACGTTGAAGATGGCAGTAACAACTCCGGAAACGGCGATGAATACGAAGCTGACACAAATCCAACCGACTACATGTGGGCAGGTGCCCTAGTTGCCAACACTTCAGGTGACGGCGATATGGAAACTGGATACATGTCATGGTGGGACGAAGGCCTCATCATCGAAAATGTCGATCTCACAGGTGCTGACTCTGCATCGATGGATCTAGACATGATGTGCATGGTCCAATTCAGCATGATTTACTATTCATCCACAGGAATTGCCAACCGTATCATCTACGATGATTCGTGTACCATTGATGTTTACAGCGATTCTCAAGGCTGGTCATCGGTCAGTTACACTGGTGGTTACGATTACGATCGATATGTCCACTTGGCCAATGGCTACTATCCGGAATTTACAGTATCGAATTCCGCATACTGCTGCTTTGCCAACCCATGGGACCGTTACGCTGGTGACTCCAGTATCGATTTGACACAGTGGGCTGGAGAGGAAATCGATGTCCGCTTCCGCTTCCGCTCAGGACACAGTGGCAGCGTTGGAAACGACAATTCTACCTACAACTTTGAGTGGGATGGCTTCGCGATTGACAACATTACAATCAACAAGACAGTCACTTCGTTCGGTAGCAACGTACAGGATATCACTCAGCAGCTCAGTTTGAGTGGACTTGCTCCTGGTGATGAACAAGTTGTAACACTACAGGCGAATTTCGTCAATGGAACAACCTACATCATCGAGAGTGATTTGTCCAGCACATCTGGGTTCTCAAACGGTGACGATACCAACGACAACAGTCGATGGAAGACCACAGTCAAGAATCTCTTCGACCCATCGGTTCAGGAGATTACTTCGTTCGAAAAGAATGCACTTTATGCTTCAGGAAACTATCCGATTGATGTCCTTGTAAAGAACGTCGGTAACACGATTGTTGACTTCGACACAGTTGCTACAGTTTACTCTGCAAACCCCAACGATTTGCTTGTTGAGGACTTTGAAGGCGGTGCATCTGGCTATGCATTCGGTGACGATGGTGACAATTTCGGAATTGTCATCGATGACACTGACTCAAGTATCAACAATGCCATCGTACCGGGCAATCGCCCCGTCTTTGGTTCAAGTGCGTACTGGTTTGGCCACCCTGACAATGGTTATGGCGACGATTGGGATGAAACCATGACACTGCAAACCATTGACTTGCGTCAGAATACTGCTGACTTCGTGTACCTCAACTTCGATTACTTTGCTGAGACTGATTACCTAACAGACTCAGAAGGCGATATCCTTGCAGTGCAAGAATATGGAATCCTCGAAGTCGAATGGCGAGATGGTAACGATGTTTACAATGGTACAATCATTGGAAACTGGAATGACTACAACGAGAACGGCGTCCAATACAATGACACGTGTGAGGACCTCGATGACGATGGTAACTACGATGAAACTGAATATATCGGGGATCTCGGTTGGAACGTCTTCTTTGATTCAGAAGGCATTTCCAAGGGTGTTACTCTTGACTTGACCCACATTTTCCTACGCAACACAACGTCACTCGACAGTCGTGATTGGGATTACAACTGCACAGACTTGTCTGGAACTGAAGTCACAGTATCATTCCGATTCCAATCGAATGGTGACGGTGTAAACGGCAACAGTGGTTTGGCCGGATTCGCCGTTGATAATATCACAGTTCGAGAGTATGTTTTCACCTATGTTACGGAATATACGACAGCCGTTACTGGCCTAGATTCTCAGGAAGATCAAGAAGTCAATGTCGGTAGCCACGATTTCTCACAGGGAATTTATCGAATTGATGCCATGACGCATTATGACAATCAAACGCAGGGCACAGCTTGGTATGATCACAAGGAAGTGAATCTAGCGAATAACGTCAGTCGTTTGATTTTCGAGGTTGCGAGCGTTGACGTTCAATTGCTACGACCCGATGTTCTCGATTGTGTAGAAGACAACACATTTGCTTGTGTTTATCCGATTGATCAGGTTGAGGATCATGCATTCTCAATGGAACTTGTGAACGGTGTACTGGAGGGTGACTACAACATCAAACTCATGGTGACCGACATGTCAACTGGCTCAGTCATCTACGATGAAGCCAGTGCTGAGAGTCCAATGACACTCTCACCACACCAACGCGCATCCGCGTCGTGGGCAGCGGTCGCACCGTCTAGCGGTTGGACCGATGGTGGCAATTACAACTTCAGCTTCTACGCTGAATTGGCAGATGACGGCTCCGCTTCTGGAAACACTTGGGACTTCACCATCTCGATGGCAGACATGATTGATGTTGCGATTCTTTCGAATCCAACTGACCAGAACCGTCTATCACGCGTGAAGGAAGATTTGAGTTCGATGGGTATGACATACACACAACTCTATGTCGAAGATTGGGACAGATACGTCACAAGCACTTGGATGAACCATTACAACAAGATTCTCTTGCCATGGCAAACCACCATCAACGTTGAGGCTGGAAATTACTACACCGAGTTGAATGCTGAAGGTGGTAGCGATGGATTGAGCCCAATGGCGGTCATCAAGAATCGCATGCAAGCGGGTGCAACTCTTGAGATGCACTTGGGTCCATACAGCAATATATTCCAAGATCCATTGAGTAATCTACCATACGACATCAATGTCGCAAATCGCAATGTGGAAGGCAACTTCGTCACCCACACCGATACTGCGGTGGTCGATTGGCATCACCCGTTGCTATCTGATGTGAACCCTGTAGCGTTCATTTCGTTCAATGGCGGACACCACGTTGCTGAATCAACTCTGATTACCACACAGACTGGTACACTCAACATACCGCAAGTTTGTGGAGGTTCAATCTCAGCACCGATTGGGACGTTCCACAGTCTGATCAACGATGCAACAGATTCTACCGCGTCTCTATTGGCTACCTGTTCCATTGGACAAGGTGGAATGATTGTCACGACAATGGACGTTGAGAACCCAAGTGTATCGGATGCATTCGGTACCACCGGTAAACCTCTGCTATCCAACCTATTGGCGCACCAAGTCACACCATACCCACTGGATTTTGGTCCAGCAAGCGATGGATTTGATTTGGTCATCAATGGTGAGTCCATGGCCTGGAATAGCCTACAG
The DNA here is from genome assembly GCA_949538655.1 of Marine Group II euryarchaeote MED-G33. Taxonomy (GTDB): domain Archaea; phylum Thermoplasmatota; class Poseidoniia; order Poseidoniales; family Thalassarchaeaceae; genus MGIIb-P. Next base: position 9,374 of record CATISE010000126.1, read on the forward strand.
GGCCACTATGACACGCTTTACATGAAGAGTGACGCAGAACTTGAATTCTCATTCACTTCTGAAATGACAGATCTTGATGCTGACTGGGAACTACGACCTGCAGCGGGAACAACTGCGACCAACTGGGATGGTAACCCACTCCAAGATGGTGAGTTTGATCACCGTGAAGAAGACACGCACATCGCACAGTTCTGCGTGTTGGATGCACAGAGTTCGACACTTTGTAAGCAGGAAGCTCAGTGGCAAGTGACACTCTATCTGCACGATGCAGATGGTCACACCCGCATGGCGAACATCATGTTGGAGACCAACGATGCTCTCGCAGATGAGTTCAGCCCAATGCCATCGTTCTCGATCATTGATCGCCTTGAATATCGTGGACAAATTGATGCTCATGGTGTCAAGAACTCCTCGGATGGTAGCACTTGGGACATCAATCTGATTCGTCTCGGTCCAACCGGTGACTTGACAGTTCACTTCGACGCCTCGAATTCGTCAGATGGTGATGCAACCGATGGCACCAGTGGAATCAAGACCTACATTTGGAAGGTATTCCTTGACAACCCATGGGATCAGCCAGGAACGGCTCCACAAAGTGGTAAGACCACAGAGATTTCGAGTATGGTGAGTCATTCGTTCACACATCGATTCCAGAATATTACAGTCGATCCAAACACCGGATTCGAAGGTTCTCTGATTCGTGTTGAATTGACAGTTGTGGATCAAGCAGACAAGCCAAGCCTTCAGAGTGACAAGTACAAGATGTATTTCGTCGTTGTCGGCGAAGGCTACGGTGATGATGAGCCAGTGGTTGATTTCACCAGTCCTGCACCAAGCAGTTCACAGACTGAAGACACACTCTACGTGAATGGAAGCATCGTCTCTGGTTCAGAGAATAGCGACGTCATGATTGAAGTTGCACTTGCTGAAGCAACACTGGACTTGTTGCCATCACAGAAGTTCCCGCTCAAGACCGCGGGAGAGTATGACAGCACCGTCCAACTTGCTGACGGTGCAGAATTCAGTCTCGCTCTGGATATCGCAGACCTTTACGATGAAAACGGCTCAACTCAGACCATCTGGATCAAGATTACAGAAGGCGATGGTTCTCGTTGGACGATTTACAAGACAATCGATGTCAATCTGGTGCCACGAGATGCTGGACCCGATGGAGTTGACTGTGAAGCGAACCCCGATGCAGAAGGATGCGACTCGTCGACATCTGGTGAGTCAGAGAGTGGGATTAGTTCAGGACTACTCTACGCAGGTATTGCAGCATTTGTTCTTCTGCTGGTCATCGTAGTGACATTACTACTGGTCCGCGGTCGAAGTGGAGATTCAACCACAGCCGATGCTGGTTCCTTTGGTGGCGACGTCGCAGAGATGGATCCAATCGAAGCCTATGTGCAGCAATTGGTCGCTCAGGGTTACCCTGAGGAAACCGCGCGCGCTTATGCTCAGCAATACTATGCCCAGGCTGCCCAACAGCAGCAATGACGCCTAGCGCTAGACAAATAATGGAGACGTCGGGGGAATAATTCCCCCGGCGTTCCTCCTGAGATTGATAGCGAGGGATTGATGAACCAGTGGCTCTGCGCCCGATTCATGGACTCAGGAGACAACTGGAAGGTCGCAGACATCTCACTCGCTGATGAGGGTGCACGCCGGGTTGATTGGGCGCGCTCAAGAATGCCAGTTCTCGCACATTTGCGTGAAGAAGCAATACAATCGAAACCTCTAGCTGGAATGGTTGTGGCTGGTTGTTTACACGTGACCAAGGAAACCGCCGTCCTGATTGAAACACTTGAGGACGCTGGAGCCACAGTATCTTGGTCAGGTTGCAACCCCTTGTCCACCCAAGACGACGTCGCCGCATGGTTGGCACGTGAAGGATACTCAATCTATGCCTGGCACGGACAAAGTGTCGAAGATTTCTACTGGTGTATCGATCGGACCATCGAGGCCAATCCAACTTTGACTCTAGATGATGGTGCGGATCTCATCGTCCGTGTCCATGGTCCTATGTCTGATTACGCCTCAGGTGTAATTGGTGGTACTGAAGAGACAACAACCGGTGTACACCGTCTTCGGGCCATGGGTGACGCAGGAGACCTTCGTTACCCTGTTATCGCAGTCAATGATGCGATTACAAAGTGGGACTTTGACAACGTGTATGGTACCGGTCAATCCACGCTTGACGGTATTATTCGTGCCACATCAGTACTCATTGCAGGCAAGACATTCGTGATTGCAGGATACGGCCACTGTGGCCGTGGACTGGCCATGCGTGCCCAAGGAATGGGTGCAAATGTCGTCGTCACAGAAATTGATCCACTCCCAGCCCTCCGTGCAGTCATGGATGGTTTCAGAGTCATGCCAATGGATGAAGCAGCTGCAATTGGCGATATATTCTGCACAGCGACTGGAATCAAAGATGTCATCGTCGATCGCCATTTCACAGTCATGAAAGATGGTGCCATCGTTTGCAATACTGGACATTACGATTGTGAAATCAATATCGAGCATCTTGAATCTCAATCCGTAGGCGTTCGAACCATCCGTGCAGACAACGAAGAATTCACGATGAAGGATGGCCGTCAAATCTTCTTGCTTGCAAGAGGTCGTTTGGTCAACCTGGCTGCGGCAGAAGGGCACCCCTCTGAAGTCATGGACATGAGTTTCGCCAACCAATACCTGGCTCTATGTCGATTGGCTGCAGAAGGCCGCGAAATGGGCCCCATCGTGCATGATATCACAATGGAGCAAGATCAGGAATTGGCTCTAACCAAGTTGGAAACACTTGGCTTCAAAATCGATAAACTCACAGCAGAACAGATTGAATATCTCTCTGACTATACAGCAGGAACGTAATCTGAGGGATTTATTCTTCTTCGTGAGGAATTTCAAATTCCACCCATTCAGGGAGACGCATTTCCCAGCGCTTGTTTAGAGGCTCATTATTTTCGATGATTTTCTCAATTCTTTGGCGGAAAGCAACAGGGTAATCCTTCTTGATTACAGTACGATACAATTTCGCGTCCCGTATTTTCTCGGGGACACAGACATTTGCTGAGGTGGCTTCAACCTCAATGGCTCGCCAAAGGTCAAGCACGGGTCGATTACGCTTGTCGGTCATTTTGATGGAGATTCTCTTCACCCAGAGAACCGATGCGTAAACAATCATGAACGCCAGCCCCATTCCAAAACAACCGTTTGGCATGAACCACTGAAGGGCAATTGCTTCCCAGAGTACAAGAGGGCCTGCAAGCATGAAAAATGTGAATCTCTCACTCGCCGGTTTGAGGTTCCGCATGCCATCGATATCCTTCCACGCAGAATGATTCGCGTTTTGAGGCTCAAAAACATCGAGTTTTTCCATTTCGTAATAGCGTTGAATGGTTCGGTTCATCCTTTCAACCCGAAACAATTGTTCACGGTGCATTTCATCCATACCTGGTGCAAGCAATGATTCCATTCTCTGACTGGCTTCGGCATAATACCCCATTCGAATCAACAATGCGGCCTGCTCGACCACGGGTGTTGTCTCCGTTGGGTGATGTGTTCGATAGTCCTCCCACCATTGAAGAACATCTTCTGCCAACCCCAAGTGTTGGGTTGCCAGTACCGCACCTCGAATCCAGGCTCCCCTATGGGTCGGATCAATCGTGACTATTTTCTTGGCCAAAGCCCAACCTTTCGCCGCCTCTGATAGAGTTGGATCTACGCGAAAAGAGCCGTCACGTCGGAGGGCAGGAAGGCCACAGTTCAGTAGAGCCCACAATCCTTCGACACATTCGGGGTCAGCTTCGACAATTTCAGTTGCTTTGAGCAATGCTGATGCCCGATTCCCTCCCTTGAGATATTCTTCAAGGTCATCGAGCATTTCAGGAATGCCTTCCGCCGCTAAGCCTGCAGCAACTTCGATTGGTGGGCTCATGCCCCAACCTCGGCCGACGCGTCAAATGAATACTCCGCGTCAAATTTCAGCTACGACGGGGGCCACGCTTGTCCTTTGGGCCCCATCCACCGGGTTTTCTCGATCCGCCTCGCTGTGGCCTACGATCATTGCTTCCTTTGTATTCACGACGAGGTGGGCGACCATCATTTGCTCCTTCACGACGGTCTCCACCGCTACCTCCGCGGTCTCCACCACGATTGTCTCGATTTCCACCGCCACGGTATCCACCGCCACCACCTCGGCGATCTCCGCCCCGATTGTCACGATTTCCACCGCCACGGTATCCACCGCCACCACCTCGGCGATCTCCGCCCCGATTGTCACGATTTCCACCGCC
>CATISE010000127.1 GCA_949538655.1 Marine Group II euryarchaeote MED-G33
GAACAACCACACGATTTCGGACATGCCTATGCATACTGAAATCATGGAATTTTCAGAGACTTTGGCACCGATGATCGGCCGACAAGTTCTCGCTGACCGCAGAGAAAGTCGTGTAGCATTGATTGGAAACGAAATCATTCCTGTCGTCCTTCCTGAGAAGAAACGCGATTTGCCAGCTGATTTGGGAATTGCAAAGCCTCAGTCGTACAAATTGCCTACAATCTGATTAGACCATTGGGCGACTTGAACCACAATCTGGACAGCGTTGAATTTCCTCATCGACATATTGGTGATTACAGGCCGGGCAGGTGGAAGCTAGTGTTTTGCCACCGACCAACAATGATTCATTTTCTTCAGCCGAGACCAAGACCAATTTTCCATTACCGATATCCTCGACTTCATAGCGACCAGCACCACCCATTTCGAGTAGGATATCTGGTGGGAACGATACAGTTCCAAGATCATCCACAATGAGTTCTCGAGTTTCTGCAAGGTCATCCACTTCGAAGTTGGCACCATGTTGAGCGATAAAACGACCATCTCGTAACTCAAGGCTACGGTCACAGAAGGCTGCAACTTCAGCACTGTGTGTCACGATTAGGAAGGCGACGCCCTTCTCTTCATGAAGTTCCTTGAACAAGGCCAAGACTTCTCGACTGGTGATTGGATCCAATGCTCCAGTTGGTTCATCGGCCAAAATGAGGCGAGGCTGGGTAATCAGCGCACGAGCGATTGCGACACGCTGTTGTTCACCACCAGACAATGTGGATGGCAGACCCCGAGAGCGATTGCCCATGCCCAATTCATCTAACAATTCCTGAGCGCGACGTTTGGCTTCTTTCGGAGAGACTTTCTGATGACGCAAAGGTTGAGCTACGTTGTCCAGCGCTGAAAGGTGTGGCAACAGATTTCCTTCTTGGAATATGAAAGAAACTGTTTTTTGCCGAAGTAGAATCAACTCTTGACCGGTTAACCTGGTCATGTTATTTCCATCCAACGAAACATTGCCAGCACTGGGCTTCATCAACCCACCCAGACACTTCAGCAGGGTTGATTTCCCGGAACCTGAAGGCCCAACAACTGCAACCGCTTCCCCTGGTTTCACGTTGACATGAAGGCCACGAAGTGCGACAACGTTACCGTCTTCTGCTTTGGAATCATAGATGTGGTAAAGCGCATTGGCCTCTAAGATCGAATCTGTATTTTCTGACATCTTCACTCCCCCTTGAGGACGCTAGCCAAGTCTGAGCGCAGCGCCTTGCGCGTGGTGACCAGTAGTGCCATCACAACGGATGCAAATACTGCTAATGAAACAATTCCCAATTCAAGCCAAGGCCATTGTAACTCTCTGGTAATAATCGTAGAATCACCACCTGAAAGCAATTGGAAAATAAATCCGAAGACATCGAACAGGCCATTGAAAGACAAAGCCACACCCATGCCCAACAAAATCCCAAGGGCCATCGAGACGATGATAATCGACAAAATCTCGAACAAAACCAAACGAATGATTTGGTTTGGACTGGCACCAATTGCTTGCAGAACAGCCAATTCCTTCTGACGCTGATTTAGAACCAATGATAGGAAAACGAATGAGGAAGCAATGGCAGCAATACTAGCCACGACAAATTGCAAACTCAGCAGACCTGGAGTTCCGAAGATGAGTCCACCATTTCGTTCAACATCTCCATGAGCTGTTTCCCAATCGACGGCCGCTTCAAATCGTGAATCCGCTTCAATGCTTGAGCGGAGAACTTGTAGATCATCTCCACTCACACCATCGACGCTCACAATCCAAGTGTTGGCCACATGGTTGTCTACTGCAGCGTTTCCGATGAACTCACGATATACCGATTCACCGATGATGATGCTCGAGTCCATGTCTGCAGTTGGTATTCCTGGGATGAAATCATGCGTACCGATATACCGAGCAGTGGCATTATTTGGAATTTCAACAATCGAACTGGTAGCGAAATCAAATGTCAATTGCATCCATGTGAAATTGACATTTTCCGAATTTGGGTTTTCTGTTCCGAGCAACTCATTGCCTTCATCGGATGAACCACCACGACCAGAGCCCCAAAGGTCCAATTCATATGCGGCATCTTGACCGGCGGAGAACCCACCTTCTTGGTAAGCGGTCATTGCGGCAGAGACATCATTTCCAGGGATGGCTTGTGGAAGCCAATTGAGAATATCTGCCGATTCATCTAGGAGAACATAAGCAGTGATTCTCTCACCACCCTCAGGAATCAGCGTAATCGTGGGAATGTGCACTGCTGAAACAGTGATTTCCTTGTCACTAATTTGTGTAATCAACGCCTCTACTTCTGAAGTTGTCAAATTATCGCTGGACATCACTTGTAAGTCACTTCCAACGGAGGCATCCGCAGTTCTCTCATCGACCAATGTACCGGTATAACCCTGCACGGCAGCCAAAGTAACGATTGAAAGGGTGAGCAACATAATCACGGCGAGACGGTTGACAGATTCGGTAGAACCGCTTCCCTTGAGGCCTCTCTTTACATCCGACAATAGTGGTGACCGACCAAAGAAAAATTGCATGATTCGAGGACCTGCTGCTCCAAGTCTACCCAAAATCAGTGCACCACCAATCCATAGCATGAACGGTCCAAACACGTTGATGATACCGCCCAAGAACCAGTTGGAGATCAAACCATTACCTGAGCCATCCATTGTCAATAGGGTGTCGATTGCACCCAAGGAGCCAACCAAAAATAGCGTCCAATGCAACCAAACTTTGGGTTTGGCGACCTTCTGAACTTTACTAACGCCTTCATCGATTTCAAGTTCCATGAATTCACGTGTTCGTGATCGACCAAAGATTAGCGCGAGACCTAGTGTTGCAATTGCTGTAAACAGAGTAGCTCCAAATCCAATGACTGGATTCACTTTGAAACCTAGAGGCTCAAATTGCATGAAGCCAACACTGGCCAGGACAAGGGGTACTGCGGCCATGGCCAATAGGTAGCCAAAGAACCAACCGACTGTTGCAATTACGGCCAATTCGAGCAAAACCATTCCTCGGAGTCCCTCGGATGTACCTCCAATGACTCGATGGATGGAAATTTCCCGACGCCGTTGTTCCAATGAAAGAATCAGGCCATAAATCAATACGGACAATGACAATACAACGATCGGAATCATGATCACATAATCAAAGGCCTGAATCAATCCAAGGAAAATATTGAGGAACAAAATAGTACCACTGACAATATCAACATAGAATAATTCAACCTCTCCATCTGCGTAAGTTTGCTCTTGAACATCACGTCCCAATGCGTCCAACCAATCTGCTGCATCCGCAGTAGATGATGTGGGCAATAGCGAACGATCGAGTGTCAAACCAAGGTAAATGTGATCATAATCAATCAGTGTAGTTCTTTGACTCTCATTGAGAACCGCCCAAGTGCTGTAAATCGGATTTGCGGCCAAGGTTGGATTTCCTTGTGGCCAAGGTTCATAAATTCCTAGAATCGTCATATTTTCCAATGTCATGACTTTTTGACAATGGGCTAGAATGACTTCTTCCAAAGTAGAAATTTTGACCTCATCACATTCACCATCTTCAAATTCTCCAAATTTAGATTCAACCGTATATGTGAAACTCAGACTCGATAATACATCTCCAACATCTGCATTGGCGGCACTTGCGACGTCGGATGGAACGTAGACACCTCGTTGATTTTCCATGACATCAGCTGATTCCCATTCGCCCATGCCATAGATGATATTCTCAGAGAGACGATCTGCAAGAACTCCATCAAAGGCACCAGGTCCCAAGAAGGATATTGCTCGTTGATTGACGACTGGAGGGCCTGTTGTGTATTCATAATCCCAAATCTTTTCTTCGTCCCAAGTCTTCTGATTATCTGTCGAATTGACATCTTGCATCAACAGTGGTAACGAGAAGAAAATATCTTGATTCCCCCAACTGACATCGCTGTGTAGACCCTTTTTGCCGAAAATAACCGTACAATCAGAAAATTCCTCCATCTCCGTCAATTCGTCACAGACTTCGACCAAGGTCGTGGTGTTGTTTGTCCAACCATCGATTCCTTCGCCAGGAGCTTTTTTGAATTCGGCTTTGGCATCAATTACATTGACTTCTAGAGAGCCTTCAAAGAATACTTGTGACAAGCCAACACCATACGATAGAACGGTAGTGATGACCAAACTTGCAAGGAAAACACCTGCGAAAACAGCCATTCCTCGTTCTCGACCCCGCCATGCTCCCAATGCTGCCAATCGCAAGTTATCAGGAAGATCGCGAGTCTTCTGTTTCAATCCACTGAATTTCTTGACAATCCACCAATCTGATTCGGAGACCTGTTCAGGAACATCGTTTTCAGTATCACTCATTCCTCTTCACCTCCTTCCACATCGAGTCCCCAAGCGGAACGAATGTCACTGGCAGCGACGGTTCCATCTCGAAGTAAAAGCATTCGATCCGCCTGACTCGCCAGATCGGGATCGTGAGTCACCATTAGAATTGAAATCGGATTATCTTCATCATGACACAATTCTTTGAACAGACGCAAAACATCTGCGCCGGATGAAATGTCAAGGTTACCTGTAGGTTCATCGGCAAGGAGCAAGGGACGATTTCCAGCAATGGCGCGAGCGATGGCTACGCGCTGTTGCTGTCCTCCAGACAGTTGGTTGGGAATATGGTCCATTCGATCACTGAGGTTGACTCGATATAGAGCATCACGCGCCCTTGCCTCGGCTTCTTTGGAAGGGATTCCTGATATCTCAAGTGCCATAGCAACATTGTCTAGAGCTGAGAGGTGATCAAGAAGATGGAAATCTTGGAAAATCCAACCCACGAGGCTCCTCCGAACGTCGACTACTGCTGAAGGATTTCTCAAACCATAGCTCCGAGAATTGAGATTAATTTCTCCACCATCAGCAGGCAATAAACCACCAATGATGTTCAATAGGGTCGATTTACCACAACCTGATGGACCCATCAATGCGACCAGTTCTCCGGCCTTCATTTCAAAGTCAATTCCCTTCAATACCTCTAATCGATTCGAGCCTGAACCAAAGCCTTTGGTCAGTTCTTCCACCCGTAACATGGTTCTGTCTCGTTAGATTAGGCTTTAAGCAGTTGTTCTCAACCTGTTTTTTTTTAGAGCCTATTCCACGCTACTGCAATCGATTTTGACCACGCTTCAATGCTAAATTTAGCTGCACGCTTGAGAGCTGTTTGATTGGGCTGACGACGACCTACTTTAGGAGACAATTCGATGATTGCATCGACCCAAGAATCGATGCTGTCATGAGGTAGTAACCACTCTTCAGGTGCGACCTCATTGTGTGCCGGCATATCGGACACTAGAACGGGACAACCGGAAGCCATTGCCTCGAGAGGTGGCAGACCAAAACCCTCAGCGATACTAGGGAACAAAAGTGCGTCACAGTGTTGGTAATAACCACAGAGGTCTAGATCTGAAAGCCGTCCAACCCATTGTAGATTGACACCCAATTCTTTGGCATGTCTCGATAATTTGAGTTTTGATTTATGGCTCGATTCTGCTCCAACCTTGTGCAATACCACTTCACCTTTCAGATGTGTGGGGAGGTTGCCCAAGACTTCGACGAGGAAGTCAATTCTCTTCCGAGGTTCTTCACTACCGACACAGAGTAGATTCACTTTGGAATAATCAAAATTTTCAGGTTTGGGCAGAGGTCGCGAAAACGGATCGAATCCGGCGACATCAATCCCGTGTGGGACAACTACAATCGCCTTTTCAGGCCACAATTCACGGGCTTCTTCAGCGGTTGCTTGTGAAATACAAATCA
>CATISE010000128.1 GCA_949538655.1 Marine Group II euryarchaeote MED-G33
GATAATTCTGAAGCGGGGTGTGAATTGCACTACGTCGGGTTTTGTTGGTTTTCTCCAGGTGGAACTTTTGGTTGCGGTTTCTGTCTGTTTGGAATCTTGTTAGTGATCTTGGTGGTGCCAATTGTGTTTAGTGGATTTTTGAGTGGTGTGGTGGGTCTTTTATCGGTTCCTGAACAGGTCATTGTTGTGGCTCCTATGCCGCCACCAGCACCCCCTACGAGTATAATTGTAGATGAGTTTGCTGATTTAGAATCTGAATTGGATTCTCTAGAGGATTAAATTTTGGTATTGAATCCCATTGCTCGTACAACACACCAACCCATACGGGCTTCCCACATTGCAAAAAGCCCGCCTGCGATTGAACCGGCCGTCATGACATAGCCTATTGTGGTGGGTAGTATTCCAGCAAATGTCGTGATACCTAACAAACCACCACCAATTACAGCGATGATCCCTGTTTGTAGGCGGGCGACTTGGCCACGGGCATCAATATTGCACTCAAGGGCCATGGTCATCTCCTCCTTTCTCAAATCAGATTTCTCGAGGTATTCTAGACCCACGAGGTGAAATCATTCGAAGGGTTTCGATCCTGAGAACAACAACTGCAGCGAGTCCCGCGAGCACCACTGATACTTGGGCTGCAGCCATTCCCACACTACCGATTACTAGCAAGCCCATCATCAACGAAGCAACTATCACTTTGCTCATACCAATCTCTTGTATCCTCAACTACTAAAGGAAGTGTATGTGACCACAATAGGGTAAAATGTATGTTTTAGGCTAGCAGTCAACCGTTTATTATTGGTTTCAAATATTTTTTGTCTCACTATTTTTGAAATCAATGACTTGGTATTTTCAGAAGGGGAATGGGGGGTATTCCCAATGATGAACTCCTATGTTTCCATTTTGGTGATGAAGTTCTCAAGGGTTATCTGTAATTCGTGGGCGTCTGCAAATTCTTCACAGAGGTTGCCTGTGACTATCCAGTCTGCGCCTGCATCGATTGCAATTTTGGCGGTGGCGCCGTCTCGGATTCCCCCTCCTACCAACAATACGAGTTTGTCACTGGCCGCTTTGGCTGCACGAATTAAATCAGGGTTTACTGGGGTGTTGGCGCCACTGCCCGCCTCGAGATAGAGGATTGAGAATCCGTATGACTCTGCGCACATTGCATAAGCGGCTACAAGGTCGGTTTGATCCGCTTCGATGAGATTTGCTTGGCCCACCTCTCCCGCCTTCCCACCAGGTGCGCAGATGACGTAGCCCATCCCCATCGGTTCCACACCAGCTTTGCGAATATATGGGGCGCCGCGAACTTGTTCACCAACCAAAAATTCTGGGTTGGTGCTGTTCATGAGCATCATAAATGTGATTGCATCTGCGGATGGGGATAAGGCCGCAGCACCTTGGGGGAATAGTACCACAGGCACCTCCCAATCTGTTTCTGAAAGGTCGGCGTCCTGACTGGCATTCCATTTACAAAGTTCGAGAGTTTCTTGAATTGCGACTACTGTGGAATGGACATTGTCCTCATCTGTACCGCTTGAACCCCCTACGAAGATCATCTTGCTGCCAGCAGATACTGCGGCTACACAGCGTTGTGCAGCAACATCTGGTGTTGCGTCATCAGGATCAATGAGGATGATGTGGGACCCACCTGTGTTTGCACGCACATAAGATATCACATCTAGGTGTGAAGAGGGGCGCATGATTGGTCCACGCGGCATTACACCTTTGGCTCTGACGCCAATTCAATGCCGCGGGAGATGGATGTGTCCACACTTGCGTTTTCTTCGTCGAATGTGCCTGACATCAATTCAATCCAACCGCCCTCGACCTCAGGGAGGGGGCCTTGAGTCCAACATTCGACCGTTCCATCACTACGATGTGCAACAATCTCAGTTTGGGGTTCCCTACCTGTCAGGGTAATTCCCCCAACCCATTTGGATTCTGATTGATTTCTTGTATCGATGATATGATCATAATCTTCGATGATTGTGGTAGCTTGAGTACGTAGGATGTATGTGATGGGTAATTGTTGGGCCATCGATTTAGCCAGCCACGGGCGCCGACACCCAGTTTCAGTTAGATGGATGAATGGGGCATATTGGCTCAAATCCACTTGCCCCAATACCATTCCAGGTTTATCTTGGGGGTGTCCAATTTCAGCGCGGGATTCAACGATCGTGACATCATATCCTTGGTGATGTAATTCTTGAGCGCAACTCAAGCCTGTTAGGCCCGCACCAATGATGAGGATTTTCACTCTGAAACCTCGGGAACGATTTCCAATGCAAATACTGGACATGAAGGGAGACAGTGTTCGCAATGGGTACATTTTGGTTCATCTACAACAGCTAGAAGTCCTTCGAGAGTAAGTGCATCTACTGGACATAATGCAATACAAGCTCCGCAACCATAACACAGATCATCATCAACGATGAACAGGTGGTCTGGAACTCTGGCCATGTTTGTTCGGTGATAGGTGAGGATTTCAATACACCCTCCCCTTGATTTCCACTGGAACTTGTTTGTGAGGTGGAAAAGACATCAAGAACGGTGTCTTTTTACAAATTGACATAGCTGTTCAAGTAAAAGTAGACTGAAGTGTATAGTGATTGAGTAGTAAATTGGATGAGTTTTTCTAGATCAGAATAAATTTATCAATTTCTAGTGGAAATATGGGGGGGCCCTATCCGAACCTTCATCCACACCTACGTTTTGGTCCCACTATGGTCCTCTATACACCTGGTCGTACGAGTTCATACCCAGATATACCAGTGGAATCTGGAATTCGAATCCATTTTCTAGGTGGAGGGGATGAAGTCGGAAATGTTGGAGTTGTAATCGAGGATGAAAAATCAACCCGTTTGTTGATTGATTATGGCCTCGCACCATCTTCCCCACCTCGATACCCTTCCGAAGCCCCCCCTGTAACAGATGCAATTTTCACCCACACCCACATCGATCACATCGGCATGGCCCCATGGTTGGTGGGAAACCACCAAACAAAATTGCACGCTACTTCTTTGACAGCATCTCTCTCTCGAGTAATGTGGAAAGACACATACAAAGTCAGCTCGATTGAAGGATATCCATTACCATGGGATCGACGTGATGAAGATGAAGCAAATGAAGCATGGGAGGTACACAATTACTCCCAATGGGTAGAATATCACAATTGGAAGTGGCAACTTCACCCTGCAGGACACGTCCCAGGTGCGGCAATGATTGAGATTGATACACCAAAATATCGTATTTTACATACAGGGGATTTGGATACACGCGATGGCCCCAATTCGTTTGGAGCAAAACCAGTCGAGTGCGACATTCTTCTTCTCGAATCAACCTACTCAGGTAAAGAACACCCAAACCGAGTAGAAGAAGAAGCGAGATTCGTAGCAAAGGTGGTTGAGGTTGTCGAACGTGGGGGGATCGCAATCGTTCCTGCTTTTGCCAGTGGTCGTGGCCAAGACGTCCTCCGAATCTTACACAGTTCAGGATATGATCTCAACGTTCACTACGATGGCATGGGCAAAACGGTGTCTCAAAAATGGCTGGAACATCCAGAACACCTTAGAGATGGAGATGCATTTGAAGATGCATTCCGCTGGTCAAAACGCGTCCGCTCCAAATCCGATCGAAAACGTGCGTTGGAAGCAGACGTAATCGTCACTACAAGTGGAATGTTGGATGGCGGCCCAGCACTTTGGTATCTCAATCGATTGCGTATGGATAACCGATGTGCAGTATTGTTTACTGGGTATCAAGCAGAAGGTAGTGGGGGGCGCAAACTTATCGAAACAGGTAGTATTCCAATCTATGGACACAATGTCGAAATCAAGTGCGAACTCGATCGTTTCAATCTCTCAAATCATGCTGGGCACTCAGAATTGGTATCCTTCGCAGAAGCTTGTAATCCGAAACACGTAATACTATTCCATGGGGACCCAGAAACCCGCCCTATACTCGCCTCAGCATTGGAACAAAAAGGGATGACAGTCCATTGTCCAAAGAATGGTGAAAGCATCATAATCGATTGATTATTCACCGGTTTGGACAGCCCAAAGTCGAGCATAGATCCCACCCCTTTCAACCAATATTTCATGGGAACCATCTTCAACAACACACCCATTATCCAGGACGATAATCCGATCAGCCTTTCGAACAGTAGAGAGGCGATGAGCAATAATCACAGCAGTTCTCCCCTTTGTGACCGATTCGATCGAGCGCTGCAATGCAGCCTCAGTCTCATTATCCACTGCTGAAGTTGCCTCATCGAGTAAGAGCAATGGAGCATCTTTGAGAACCGCCCTAGCAATTGCAATCCGCTGTCGCTGACCACCTGATAGGCGATGTCCACCTTCTCCGATCAGAGTATCCCATTTTTCGGGCAAGGCCTCGATAAAATCCGTTGCTTCAGCTGCACGTGCAGCAGCGAAAACCCCCTCATCATCAGCATCAGACTTCCCATAACGGATATTTTCCAAGATACTTGTAGGGAACAATGTAATGTGCTGATCAACCAATGAAATAGATTCCCTCAACCGCTGTAATTTCCAATCCTCTAATCTGACTCCACACCACTTCACCTCACCAGATGACGCCTCAACAAATCTCAACAACATTCGGACAAGAGTGGTTTTCCCAGATCCTGTAGATCCAACAATTCCAACCATTTCACCACCCTTTATTGTCAAGTTCAACTCAGAAAAGACATCCTCCCGCCCAGGATATCGGAATGTAACCGATTCAAACTCAATATCGGACTTCAACATCTCATCTTTATCTGGAGATATGTCCCCCTCAGTCAACGATTGTGGTGTATTCAAAACATCCAATACACGGGTGGATGATGCCATCGCTCTTTGGTACAGATCGAACGTTTCCCCCAACCGGGTTAGGGGCCAAAGCAAACGCTGAGTCATGAATACTAGAACCGAATAAGCCCCTATGGCCATCTGGTCGTTTAATGTAAACCACCCACCCAACAACAAAGTCGCCGTAAA
>CATISE010000129.1 GCA_949538655.1 Marine Group II euryarchaeote MED-G33
GCGCTAAAGAAAACCCCTGTTGAAGAATCTGAGATGTACATCAGATTTTCAATGATTGCAAACCCAAGTCCTACAGTGAAACCAATTTGGAAACCATGTTTTGGTGAACGAATTTTTGATGCGAAGAACCAGATTGCTGCTGCTTTACAGATTTCTTCCCCAACGGGTGCTGATATGATTACGGTCAAGTAAAACAAATTGTCTTCGGAAATATTCGGCAACATTGTGGTGATGACCCCTGGAAACAACCAACCATTGATCATAATTGCAGGAAGTCCACTCAAAATACCAGCCATCAACCAAGCTTCTGCATCTCGTCGTCGAGTAGGCAATCCAATCCTCTTGGTCGAATGTGACCACCAACCCATGACTGGAATGCTGAATCCAATCAGTACCGTTGGAATGATTAGTATTGCAGCCAGCCAAAATGCAATATCCAGATACAACATGATGCTGAGTCCAATAGCGCAAACCACAGTCACGGCGAAAATCCACCATGCAGTAGAACTTGCAGGTACATCGAGAATTGAATTGTCCCGAATCAAGTGCCGATCTAGCCTTGTCGGGACTTGAGTTTGCAACGAACCCTGTTGACTTGTAATGGCATGGAGATATTGACCGGTAGAATCGGGTACAGCCCTTTCCAAAAGCACCACTCTTGGTCTGCGTATAGCGACGGCAACCAACATGATTGGAATTGCAAAAGTGATGCATAAAGATCCCCAAAGAGGATCACCCTCCAGGGCGATAATCCATCCACCTGCGAGGGCTTGTTCAAAGAAGAATAGGAGAACCACCAATCCGACGATCCGTCCATACATTCGCCACGGACGACTGGGCCTGGCCATCTGTAAATTGGAAGGTGCGGACGACAAAGGGACTGGTTCTGGAGTCACCAAAGTCATGCCTTGAGGGATTGCCGTCATCATTGGTGTTTGTACGGGAACAACAGGTACCTGTTCGGAATACGGCCCTTGAGGGCCCCCTGTTTGCATAATCTATGCTACACTCGGCAGCATTTGAGGGTCCCGCTCAGTTCGCCCATCAATCAAGCGGCAAAGCCGCGAGCATTAGTACATCATCACTGCGGGAATGAAACGAAGTGTTTCTCACTCAATAATTCTCTGCTTACTGCCCCAGCAAACCACCGCATTCAGTACAATAGATCTCACTACGGGAGTCATCCCTTTTCATTGAAAAACGCCCACAATGTGGGCAGGGTGGGAGACCGTGTCCTGAGTTTTTCTCTCGGAATTTCCGCCGCCATTTGCGGATGGTTGGAATTCGCGGCCATCCTCTCTTCGGCTTGCGAACCTTCGGCATAGCCGCCGGTTCAGCGCGCCGTCTTTACGGTTTACGATTGGATCCGGATGTTTGTTTTGGAAATCACTCGGATTCACCCATGCTTTTCCATGCATGACTTGGTGTCGAATCAATCCAACTACGCCCTTCCCACTTCAGCCGTCCCAAGCGATGTAGTACCCACCCAGTCATCCATAGTGATGGCATACTCATGATGAGTGATTTCGTGACCCTGTCTTCGACATGATATTCAACAGAAATGTGGGCTTCAACAACCCCTTCAGCACTGTCGTTGAGATGTACTACAGCCAAATGCCAGTATCTGTGTTCGTCAACCAAGAAAGAATGAGTTTCACCAGGGGTGATTGAAATCGAACGATCTTCGAGTTCTGACCAGATGATGCCATCATCGTCCATCTTTGTCGCGACTTCATCTAACTCGACGATGACCACCTCAATAGAATGGGTTGAATCTAAATTTGTGATGATGAAGTTCGCCTCCTCACCATATTTCATTTCTTGAATGACATCTATGTTTGTATCCCCGGGCCCCAGTCTCATGGAAACGCGATCATCCATCGTCTCGGCCTGATATGTCATGCTAGCCATCATGGCTCCAATCATTAACAGGACGACGATGCCTTCAACCACAGCATGTCGACTCGCCTTAACTCTGGTCATTCCCTTGAATGTCGCCCCGAACCCATTGCGCAGTCGTGGTTGGATGTGGTGGATGAATAATGCACCGACACCACCGATCAACATGCCTAGAGGGATATCGATAATCCAGTGTATTCCCAAGTAGAGTATCGTAAATGCGAATAATACTGTATTCCAGAAAATGAACTGGTGATATCGTCTATGTTTCCAATCCTTGAGATCAATTTTATTCTCGCGCATGTGCAGCCAGTTTAGGGCCAACATGCCGAATGGAATCGCGATGTGTAGACTGGGTACGCAATTGTCGAGTGGATCATGGCTCGCGTAGAATACAGTATACCACGAATCTTGGTACAACAAGGCTTCCATTCCAGGGATATATGCGCTAGTGACTTCGACATTGAAGAATAGATAATAGGGCACTGCAAGAATGTAAATCAACAGATAATTCAACGTCACTTTGTCAGTCAAATCACGCTCGCCCGTATACATGTAGTAAATCGTCGTGACGTAAATTAGGAAGAGGTAAATGAACAGATAATGGAAATTCAGGAAATCAGTCAAGAATGCATTTTGGAACGTATCTTGGATGACAAATACCAATTCACCTTCAAATCCATGTACCCAATCTGTAAAGTGACCAGTCGTTGTTTTGATGGGTTCATTCAGCCCATCAGTCACCTTTTTCCAAGCGATGATAACAAGGTATCCAAGAATGTGAATGTAATACCGTTTGTCACCGATTTCAGAGAAGATCCGATTCATGGGAACGCGAGTATCTCGTTGATTGCGAGAGAACAACCAGCAGATAATCGGAGTGAGGATGAGAATCATTCCCATCATGACCCAATAGGGACTCATGCCTATTGGCCGCACAACCACCTTCATCATCTCTGCGGCGGCCAATATCTTCAGAAATACCAATTGAAGTGGACGCTGGGGGATTTGAACCCCCGGCCTCTTGAGTGCCACTCAAGCGATCTTCCAGCTGATCTAAGCGCCCTTTTGCATCCAAGACAGGCTTGATTGCAA
>CATISE010000130.1 GCA_949538655.1 Marine Group II euryarchaeote MED-G33
GAGATTTGAAATGGTCGATGGAAATGGAATTCTGCCAATGTCATCTGGTAAAAAAGCGTACCCAACCGCACATGCATTCCGACGCCATGTTCATGATACATTTGCTGATTATTGGAATCAACTACCCGAAGAAATGCCAATTCCCTGTGACCACAACCTCTGGATTGAAGATCAATTATTCCAATCAATTCTTCAATCTAGTAAAATCGAATTAACCCCATTTGAATGGATGTGGAGGGTTGCCCAGGGTGGATCAATTGGGACAATGGCGCTATCTGCACTCGATATAGATCATGAAGTAACAGCACCCCAATCGATACAAGGTGGTCGGACAAATGCAATGCTGCGTCTGAATCCATTCCTAAATGATGGCTTAGATCGCTATCATTTAGATCGTAATAGTTTCGTTAAGCCTGCAGTGAGTGGGCTTTCCCCTTGGTTCCACTTTGGGCATCTATCAACCATCGAAGTTGTCCATCGAATCCTTGAACGTGAAGGATGGAATCCAACGATGATCGATTCGAGCAGGAGAGGGTCGCGCTCAGGTTGGTGGGGTTTGTCCGAACCGATTGAGGCCTTTTTGGACCAAATTATCACATGGAGAGAGTTGGGATTCAACTTCGCTCATTTCCGCAAAGATCACACATCGATTACTTCAATTCCAGACTGGGCCAAGAAATCTTTGGAGATTCATCGCAATGATCCTAGACCAGCCTACACGTTTGAGCAATTAGAGTCTGCCGAAACAGATGATGAATTGTGGAATGCTGCTCAGAGACAATTGACTAGAATTGGTGTTATCCATAATTATCTCAGAATGCTCTGGGGTAAGCGAATTCTTGAATGGGCACCGAGTCCAGAAGTGGCTGCTGAATGGATGATTCAGCTGAATGATCGTTGGGCATTGGATGGCCGTGATCCCAATTCCTATACTGGGATTTTCTGGGTGCTTGGACGCCACGATCGGGCATGGGGTCCTGAAAGGCCAATCTTTGGCAAAGTTCGATACATGTCATCGGCCAATACCGCCCGTAAACTCAAGGTCGATACCTATCTCACTCGTTGGGCAAAAGATGCCTTGCAAAGTTATGATTTCTTTTGAGGGATTAAAATGAAATTTGTGCATGAAACCTATACCGATTCGCCACGTTCTGAAGTCTTCGATTGGTTTGAGCACAAGGGCTCATTCCGACGCTTGATGCCTCCTTGGGAGGTTGCAGAAGAAGTCAGAGCAGATGATACTCTTGAGGATGGCGCGCAAAGAGTATTTCGATTCCCAATGGGCCCCGTTAAGATGACCTGGGTCGCTGAACATCTGGGGTATCAGCCTCCTGAAAAATTCGAAGATGTGATGCGAAAAGGACCTTTCAGTTCTTGGCATCACGTTCACAGATTTATCGAAAAAGATGGAGCTACGATTGTGCATGACGAAGTTGATTATCGATTGCCTATGGGAATTTTAGGACGGATTTTCGGTTCTGGAAATGTGCGAAATCGACTTACCAGAATGTTTCGGGCCAGGGAATTGAGATTGATTCGAGATTTGGAACGCCATTCAGATTTCCGTCACCTTCCACGGAAGAAGATTCTCTTGGCGGGTGCATCAGGATTAATCGGGCGACAATTGGCTGCTTTTCTCGATACGGGTGGGCATGAAATTTGGCGTTTGGTACGTAGGCCCATTCAAGAAAATTCCAATGAAATTCAGTGGAATCCTTCCAATGCACAATTAGAGGCTAAATCGATTGAAGGATTTGATATTGTAATCCATTTGGGCGGTGCTGGAATTGGCGATAAGCGTTGGTCCAAGTCTCGCAAAGAATTGATCAAGGAAAGTCGGGTACAAAGTACCATTCTACTCGCCGATACATTGGCAACACTAACTGACAAACCCGATGTTTTCCTTGTCGCGAGTGCGATCGGTTGGTACGGTGACCGAGGCGATGAAATTTTGACCGAAAACAGTTCGGTTGGGAATGGATTTTTGCCCGAAACTTGTGTGGCTTGGGAATCTTCTGCTGATGCAGCTCGTGAAGCCGGTATTCGTACGATTCATGCTAGAACGGGGATTGTTCTCGATGCATGTGGTGGAGCCCTGCAAAAAATGCTGTTACCTGCAAAAATGGGGGCTGGTGGACCGATTGGATTTGGAAAGCAATGGTTTTCTTGGGTTTCTATGGATGATGAAGTCTATGCCCTGCACCATCTGGTCATGAATGCTGATACTGAGGGTGTATACAATATCACATCCCCTGAACCACTACGACAGAAGGACTTTGCCAAATCTCTAGGACGTGTCCTACGTAGACCGGCATTTATGCCGACTCCTCCGTTGGCAATCTGGTTGTTGTATGGTAAAATGGGTGTGTCACTCACAACTGAAAGCCAAAGGGTGATGCCAAATCGCTTGACCGAAAGTGGATACCAGTTCCAACACCTCAAGGCAGAAGAGGCATTGAGAGATGCGCTGGGTAAGTGGAAGAAGTGAAATGGACACACATGCAAATTTAATCGGTGAAAAATTTCCTGATTTTTCTCTGAAAGATTCTGAAAAAAATACTGTCAGCAATGAGAACTTACTCGGTTGTTGGTCTGTGATATTTTTCTATCCAAAGGACGGTTCCCCCGGTTGTACCATTGAATCCTGTTCATTCAGAGACAAGCAAGATCAAATTGAGGCACTTGGAGCTCAGATTATCGGGGTCTCTTCAGATTCCGTTTCCAGGCATCAGCGATTTAAGAAAAAACATCGACTTCAGTATACATTGTTGAGTGACCCACAAAGCCGATTGTCAAAGAAAATGAGATTGAAGAGAACCCTCGGATTCATGCGTGCTCGAGTTACATTTATCCTTGATCCCGAGGGAGTCATCCGAGGTAGCGTGACTTCGCAATTTAACCCAATCAAACATGTGAAGAGTGCAATTCGACAACTTGAGGAATTGACCATCATTGCTTGATTGAGCCAATGTTTTCTATTCCAATGAGTTTTCAACCTTACAGGTTTTGACTCCCAATACCGAATAGAATGGACAGTGTCCTACTACTGATGTCGATACACTCCAGAGACCTACAATAAGGAAAATCAATTCCCACTGCGCACTCGATACATAGTCGAATACCACAAAACCAAGTCCACCTA
>CATISE010000131.1 GCA_949538655.1 Marine Group II euryarchaeote MED-G33
ACATGACTGACACCAGGAAAACAAGAGACGACAAGTGCACCTTGTGTAATCGCTCCATCTGAGACTTTGACTCGTGGTAACTCTCCCATGAACCACGCCCGTCCATCGGTGGTGTTAATGCTTGGGCTGACTAGAGCAGTATCGCGGAGCCGTTCCGGGGTGCCATCTCATGCCGATGAAACAGTGGTCATACGATCAAAGGGGGCATCAACTGTCCCCCTCCTCTTGGAATAATTTCGCATCCTGCCCACGAAAATTTTGGCTCTCACGGCAGCGATTACCTCGTAAGGCTGGTATGGCCAGTGCGATCGGTACTGCTGTTCACAATAGCGTTGAGGACATGTGTAACATCGATTTGTCAGGCAGAGATGGTGATGAAGTGGGGTGGTTGCCACCCACCGCCAATGCCATTTTGGAAAAACAATGGGAACAAGAGAAGGAAATATTCCTGAAAACGCCCCGCCATCCGCGGTGGAAACAGGAAGAGTTTCCTCGCGCGCGGAAGTTACTGATTGGTTCACTCAACATTCTCTTTGCAAAAGCCCGTATTGGAAAAGTCGCACTCTCCGAGGTATCGATTGATACCTGGCGGGAAATTCAAGAAATGATTCTCGCTGCTGAAGGCACTTTGCGAACATCATGTGGCCGATTGATGGGACGGTTGGATCTTCTCGTATCTGATTATGACGAAGAAGGGAATGTTGTCGGTTGGATTGTTGCTGATTTGAAAACCGGAAAACCACCGGATGGAGAGCTGTATGATACTGTCAGCCGTCAACTCAGATTTTATCGCGATATTCTTTGTGAAAACAACCCTGACCACCCACCCGTTCGCGCTGAAGGATGGTATTCCAACGGTTCAGTTGTTTTCGAAGCCGAAGGTCCTAGCGTTTTACCTGAGGCCTTTGAAGCATGGGAAGCGAGCAAAATTACAGACTCGCCGATGGAGGCAAAACCCAATCAAGAAGCATGCAGCTTTTGCGAATGGAAAGCATGGTGTCCAGCATGGGTTTGGGCCCAAGCACAAGGCGAAATGAAACCTACGGGGATTTTCAGAGACATGATCGCCATCCTTGAGAAAGTCGAAGTGAACAACGGTATTTGCCTGGTTGAGCGTATGGCTCCAATCAATGAATCAGGAGAGTTGGCCCCCACGGGTCAGCGAGCAGGAGCTGTCTTTGCTGGCCAAGCCTTACAGCGCCTACAGGCATTGATGGAAGAGGGCCATGAGGGGCCGGTATTCCTTGGCGGTGTCCGTTTAGATGGTGAAACATGGAAGCTTGGTGATTGGTGTGATGTACTACCATGGTCGCCCATGCTAGAGGGTCGGAAGCGCGATTAGGACCCCTCAACCATCGTGGCATTGAAGTGCCCGAACCCTTCTTGCAGACCATGGAGGGGGAGGAACGAGGTAAGCGTCGACGCGGTCCCCCCGCCTCAAATCGTAAGCGTAGCCCCCCTCCACAAACCGCGCCTCAAGATGAAGGCAATTGGTATGATGAAGTGGTCGACGAATCAGAATCAGAAGATGGCGGCTTTGGTGGTTTTTCTGTTAAAAGACCTCAAATGAGCAGCACCGATCAGGTCGAAGGCGAACAATTGGAACGCTACTTTGAGAAGCAATATCATGGTAAAACTGCAGAAAAGAGAGACAGTATTGAGGAGGATTGGGATGAGACAGAATCCGAGTTCAATCTTAACACATTGCTCAATGGATATCGTTCCATCCCCCTTGGCGTTCAATCATTCATGACCGCACTACCATTACTGATTGTTTCAGCGATAATGATGTGGGTGGGCGACGAAATTTTCCTAGACGGCATGGCGAATTCAACCGGTGCATTTCTGAATATTTTGGCAGTATTTTTGGCGATTTGCCTCACCGCGATTGCGTTGATTCAAATCGTTGTCTCAGCGGTTAACCAATCACTACGTGACCGACAAATCGCAAGAGATGGGCCAGACATTCCACTGTTGGGTTGGTCTGGCTCTCTGCGACTTTCTGGCCAGGTATTCTCCGAAGCACTTCTTACATTCATCGTGACTTGGGTCATTACAATCCTCGGCCTCTATATGATTGCAGGTGGCATGCCCGACCTTTCGATCCCAACGATTGATTCAGATAACCTCTCAGCTGGAATCGTGCTCTACATTCTCGGCTCTGCAGGTTCCCTATTCGTCATGATTGGAATCATTCCCTATTCCATCGAAGCCACCATCAAGCGTTCTTGATGACTATTTTCGTTCAGCTTGTAGAGCATCGATTGCATCGCTTTCAAGCGGTCCGGCTGATGATGATAGCCAGTTCAGATAGTTCATATCCAGACGCTCAATTTCTTTCACCGTTCTACCACGGTTTCGACCGCGCCCAATTACGATTCCAGAGTTTGAAATTCGCAACCAACCATGGCTACCAGATATGGGCTCTAGGTCTTCTAAATTGGGTCCAAGGGACTCGGATTCTTTATCGGTTTGAGATGAACCATCTACCCAATCTGGGATGTCTTCTACCGCTCTGCGGAAGTGTTGCGGATGAGCAGCCATTATTTTGTGAAGTAACAGTAAAGTCGCAGCTGCATCCGCACCTGCTGTATGTGCGTTTTCCAGTGAAATTCCAAATTGCTGACAAAGAGACCCCAGTTTGTGACTTGGAGGAATCTTCAATTTTCTAGCGATTTTGAGCGTGTCTAGAATTGCCAATGGCTTGGGCATTGCATGGCCCGCCCGTAAAAATTCAGATCTTAGAAAAGGCCAATCGAACCTGTCAACATTGTGGCCGACAATTACAGCCCCCTCCATCGCCTCGCAAATATGGGGTGCATATTCCTTGAATGTAGGAACACCCTTGACATCATCATCATCAATTCCGTGAATATTTGTGGTTTCTCTGGGTATTTGTCTTTGTGGGTTGACCAAATTTTCCAGGTGTATTGATGATCCATCATCATCACATCCAACCAAGGCATATTGCACAATCCGATGCGACTTATGGTTGAATCCAGTGGTCTCAAGGTCGAACCCGAGTACACGGTATCCAGCCAATGGGTCCGCTGCCATACAATCGAATGGAATGCGACGTCGCTTGAACCCTCTCATCTGCCAATCGGCATCGGACTTCGTGGAAGTTCTGCATAATTGGGAATTGAAAGGACAAAGAGTCGTCACTCTTCTAAAGGAAGATGCGGGGCCGTTAACATATGTCCATGGTATGGTTGCAATCTATGGCTTCACGTCGTCAGGTTGCATTGCTTCTAATCGTCACCATGGTTTTCCCAATGTTGGCAGGGTGTACCGGTCTTGGAGGCCCTCCTGAACCAAATGCTAGAGTCGAATCAGACCGAGCTGGAATCAACGCTGGAGAGTCGGTCAATTTCGACGCGCGTGCATCGACATCCCCCGAAAGTACAGTCATCACACAGTACCTTTGGAATTTTGACAATGGACAACGCTCAGAAACAGTTCAAGGATATACGAGCCACACATTTAGTGAGGCAGGGGTGTATGAAATCAGTGTCACAGTTGTCAATGATCTGGGTGGAGAAGATACCGCTACAACTGTGCTTATCGTGAACGGTTTCCCGACAATTTCCCTTTCTATGCCAACCGCAATTCGAACAGGAGATATCGTCACCCTGGACGCCTCTGGCTCATCGGATCCAGAACAGGGCGAATTGACCACAGTCTGGGATTTAGATTGGAATGTGGATAGCGACAAAGATGGTGATCCGACCAATGACAACGATGCGATGGGAGAAACCCATCAATTTACGCCTGCTGAAAGTGGAAATTATACAGGGTCAGTTACCATCACAGATGAATCTGATGCAAGCGTCACGAGAACATGGGACCTGACAGTCCTGCCCCGTACCTACCAAGTCATTTGGGAAGAGCAAACAATCACCTATGATTGGGATGGTTACTTGGAGCAGAGTAAGATACACACCATCACACATATCCCTGGAGAAGTGGGCCGTATTATGTCGTTCAATGCGACATTGACTTTGGCGATGGACATCATCCCAGTCATGTTGCCTCAGGATAATTTCTCACTGACCGTTGACGTTCCAGATGACAGTTGGAGCAACACCGTTCGGACGGAACAAACCAATATCACCCACAATGCATCCGCCTCAATGGAGTATTCCAACCTCAATCCAACATCAGAAAACACATACAATTTCTCTGCTGATTCCTTAGAAGAATTGCTTGAGATGCTGGACACTGAATCTGGCGCAGGGTTTGGTGAGGGTGATTGGATGTGGATTATTGAGGCAGAGGAAGCTGATCCCGACTTGCCGATTGACGATGTGGATCCTGATGGCGGAAATGATTGGGAACTGGTTGTCGAGATTACTTTCCTCGTTCCAAGAATCAACGAAGTCGGCGTTTAATCGAATACCGCTCTAGGGGAAGCGATTTGAACTGGTGCCTTCTCGAACAGTTTGATGGTGACTTCTGTCCATATCAAGAAGGTCTCAGTTAGAGATCGAGTCGTGGTCGATTTAGAAGTCTGGATGGACAATCCAGATGACTACGATTTTTCTCCACGAGTCTCACTCGTTGACAACCTTCTATCACTTTCAGTTGAAGTAGAATCGAATGATTTCGAAGTTCTTGCCAGTGCGGAATTGGACGATGAAGCCCTACAATTGGCCGAAAGAGATCGCTTGGTTGAGGCTCGTATCAAATTCAGTGTACATGGGATGCATGGAACATTGACCCACAAGACTCCACAACCTCGCACAGGCCCCAATTCAAAGAAACTGGCAGAGCCACGTTGGAAAATCATGCTACCATTGCAGTAAGTCGATTTTGGATGGGACCCCCGGGGTTCCCCCTTACCTTCCTCAAATACCATCGGTGACAAATTGATATTATGGCCAAAGGTACACAGAAAGAGGCTAGGCTTCGTCGCCTGAAGGAAGAGATTCTCAATTTCGTGAGTTTTAACCCCGGTTGTACAGCATCGCAAATTGTCGCGTGGTTGTCCATCGATCTGAAGATGAAGAACCACGGGCTCACCCCTCGGAAAATTGGATTTTTCATTCCAAGATACTGCAAAGAATTGGTCTGGAAGCAGGATTCCATGACGGGGAAGCGGATTTACACCAATGGCGCCTGAACCGTTCGGGTTAAGATAGGGTGGTCAGTGGGCCGCGCACAGGACCCATAGTGTAGCCTGGATATCACTGGGGCTTGCGGAGCCTCAAACCCGTGTTCGAATCGCGGTGGGTCCGCCACCTTCATCGTAGGGAGGCGTCAGCCAGTGACATGCCCGTTCATCTCCGCCGGCGCGTCGACTTTCCGATGATCGACCTTGCTCAGGTAGTATTCTATCCAGAATACTTCGATTTGGCTCATCGTTTCTTTGAAGAGTCATGGGAAGAGATTTGTGGAATCTCTTATCCCGTTATTACGCAGGAGATGCATCTCGGATTTCCAGCCGTACACACTTCGGCCGATCATTTGGCTCCACTACGCTACGGAGATGATGTAGTTTGCAAGCTGTGGATTGAATCGGTCGGCAATTCATCGATTGTATGGCGTTATTTGTTTTACAATCAAGAAGAAGTCCTCTGTTGGGATGCCCGTGTGGTCACGGTATGCGTCAACATGAAGACATTCGAAAAAATGGAAGTCCCAGATGAGATTGCGGATGCATTGAGAAAATGTACCGAGGATTAAGGAGTGTCAAAGCAGAGGTGGAACCATGTCGGATGAAATCGGCTCGGTCATGATGGATGGCGAGGAAGTACTCGTCATGCCCGAAATCCCAATCCGCCCGAATCAAAGTATTCCAACGGTAGCTGCAATAATCTTGCTTTTAGGGGCCGCAATGGTTGGCTTTGCAACCTACAGTTCATTCATGTCCGATGAATTGTTTACAGAAGCGGATGAAACCCAACTCGCAAATCAGTTTACTGAAAGTGAAGCCGATGTCACCCAAGAAGATTTAGCGCAATATGATGATCAATTTTCAAATTCGACATATGGAACTTGGAGCAGTATACTTCTCTTGCTTTCAACAAGTTCTCTTTTGGCTGGCGGTATTCTACTTCTCAGAGGCAATCGAAAAGGCATTCAAAGTGGTGCATTGGGTGCCTTGTTACTCATCATTGTGAATATTTGGGCCGGTTCAGCCAGTCAGGAAGCCGCGACCCATTTACCTGAAATTGCCTCACTGACGTTTGCGACAATGTACTACATCTATGCCTGCTGCGGACTATTTTGCCTCACATCTGCAATGATGCCAATGCTGTTTGCATCAGGTCGGGCAGCCCTCGCCCCAGTGCCGACAAATTTGCTGACCACGGTCACTGAAGAAGAGGAGTAATCACTCCTCTTTGGGCCATTTCTTCTTGAGAACTTCTCGGAGATCATCATTCATTCTCGCATCCCACCAATTCGCTCTTCGCCAAATTGCATACCGAGCACGAACACCACGTAGATCAGCACCATCCAATTTGGCACCTTGAAAATTCGATAGGTTGAGTTTGGCTTTGGTCATCTTTGCTCCACGGAAATCAGCTCCGTCCAACGCACATTTCATCAAATCTGCATCTACCAAGGAAGCCTTTCGGAAATCAGCACCTACAAGGTTTGAGCCTTGGAAATTGCATCGGTCCAGAATCGCTCGTCTGAAATTCACTCCTGACAAATCCATATCCCGAAAATCATGGCCGATGAACGATTGGAATGAAAGGTCCGCATCCGGACCGATTTCAGTCATTGGAACCCCTCATGCGCTTGAGCGGCGATCCAAGTGCGCTCGACCTTCTGGAGTAAGAACTGCATAGCGATTCTTCTCCTTTGCACTGGGTGGGCATGAGATGAAACCTCGTTCAATCAGCCGGTTCAGATAGAGCGACAAGTTGTCAGGTGCTCCCAAACCACTGTCGTCGAAGAGTTTCTTCAGCACGCGTGGTGGCGAGTCATCAATTCCCTCAACATCACGCAAGTAGTGAATGGCTGCGAGGACCTGGTCTGGTTTTTTCGACAATGAACTGTTTTCAATGAGTGAACGGAACGCTGAACCTCTTTCTGGCAGGTTGTTTTTCTTGGCAGCTTCCATGGCTGCAGCAATGGCTGTTTCCCGCACACTTCGTACTCTAGCAATCGCAGTCGACCAATCCTCGCCTTCGCGAATATTCATCATCTGTGCATCAACCTCTTTTTGTGATCCTGAAATATCAATTTCGACATCTCCGACGCGAATCATTACACGACTGTCTCCAGTGCCTTCCGAACCCTTCACCAAGTCGTCACCAGACCAGTCCCAACCAATAGACTGGTTATTTTAATCGTTGCGATGGTAACTTTATGGTTCTCTGAGGGGACACCAACAATAGCGAAACCTTCGCAGATTCGGTCGCCAAACTCCCCCCATTGATATCGTGTCTTTTTCGACTGCCACGCCGAAGGCGACATAACCCCCTGATATTGTCCGCAGAGACGATGCCCCTCACGCGCACCCCCGTGCAAGCGAGCGCTACGCGCTCGGTCATACTCGCGTTGATGATGATATTGAGCATCTTCTCGGCGATCCCAATCGCCTCAGCCAATTCAGGTTCGGGAACGATTGAAACATTTGCTGATGGGAGTTCAAGTATCACTGTCAATACCAACAATCAGGCTCCAACAACCGTCAATTTGAGTATTGACAGGAACACAACGATTGGCAGTGCCAATTTCCACTTGAATTATGATTCAACAGACACATCTCCTGGTGAACTCACCATTGACGTCGATAGTGACGGTCAATTCGAATGGCACCTCGGTGGAAATGGCGATGGACATGTCGGGGAACAAAACGAATTCACCAGCGGTTCACCAACCACTACAACATCAGCGAACGGAAACCAAACTTGGTTGCATACCGGTGGTTGGAGATTGCCAAAGTCAGCTCTCCTCTCCTCCTCAGAAATCACGGTTGGATTTACTCCAGACCTCTCGGCTCAATTCACAGGCATTGGCGCAGTGACCGATTTGGTCATTGGAGACATGGATGGAGACGGTTTGGAAGATCCGATTTATCTGGTCCCTGATCACATGGGTGCAAATGGTTCAGCCTGGCCCCACATCGGTTGGCTAAAGTGGAACGGCTCTGCAATAGTCACGAGCTGGATTCCAACTTGCTTTGACGCAGACCGCCTCATCATAGGAGACTCAGACAATGACAGTGCGTCGGATATCCTTGCGGTTGCAGAAGATGAAGATACGCTCTGCCAACACCTCTCCGGAAACAGTTGG
>CATISE010000132.1 GCA_949538655.1 Marine Group II euryarchaeote MED-G33
GCTTGCGAACAGCCTTCGGGCCAGATTCACTGGTGACAGCAGGAAATGCATCCGGTGTTGTTGACGGGGGAGCCGCGGTTGTGGTCAAGTCCGCCAGCCAAGCAGAAGCAGATGGTGACAAGCCATTGGCACGAATCGTCACCTGGGGCATTGTTGGATTGGAACCCGCCATCATGGCTTACGGACCCGTCCCCTCTTCTCGTCTCGCCTTGGAAAAGGCTGGACTCACAATCGAAGACATCGATCGCTGGGAAATCAACGAAGCCTTCGCGGGTCAAGCCGTGGCCTGTGTCAAGGATCTAGGAGTGGATGTTGAGAAAGTCAACGTCAATGGTGGAGCTGTTGGACTGGGACACCCACTCGCAGCCACAGGAACTCGTCTTGTGCTCACACTCGCACACGAATTGCAACGATGTGGTGGCAAGTATGGTGTGGCCACTGCTTGCATTGGTGGCGGCCAAGGCATTGCCATGATTATCGAGGCACTCTGAGGCTGTGATTTCATGGATTGGGTGATGCTTGGCATCGTCCTCGTATTGGTGTTCACTGTCGGTTTTCTGTTCGCCCCATTGGGACTCGGCGGAGGGATGCTTTTTGTGCCAATTCTGCACTATGTAGCGGGCTGGCCCATCAGTGGTGAGTTAATACTTACATCACTTATGCTGACTGGAGTCGTCGCTTGGGGATCAGGATTGGTCCATCGAAAGGAAGGTTTGATGGATGAAAATATGGTCAAGGTCGCCCTCCGGGGTGCGATCCCTGGAGCCGTACTGGGTGCCATAATTGTCTCGTTGCTGGATGAAAAATTAGATTTCACATTCAAGCTGGTCACCATGATTGTTGTTGGATGGGCGAATTACAAAACATGGCAAAAGATGAGAGGAAGTCAAAGTCGAACGAGTGAGTCGACGAATATTGAAATGAATGATTCGTTGGTTACTGCAGGTTCGAGTTTTGGTGGATTGGCTTGCTCCTCGATGGCGATTGGAGCTGGCGCCATTTACATCCCGGTTTTCCACCAATACGGTGGGCTCAGAGCACGGATTGCCATCGGTACCAGTTTGGGGACTATGATGTTCGTCGTACCAACAGCAATCATTTCTCATGCAATAATTTTGCAAGGACAGTTGCCCGATTTACTCTGGTTGGCCACACTCCCATTGGGTGTATTTGCAGGTGCAACATCAGGCGCGAAATTTGGAATGAGATTCGATGACAGTGTAATTCTCAAAATCTTCCTTGTTTTGATCTCCATCATATTCATCCGATATGGAATCGATTTGGGTTCACATTTACTTGGTTGATTATGAGAGAAGTGTGAGAATACCATAACTCACACCAATCATCAGTGCGGTCGAAAGAAGACCGACGATAAATACAGGCCCCCCTGCATTTTGCATGCTTTTTTTGTTGATGAAGAAGCCTACTGCGGCCAACAATGGCAGCAACATGTGCTTGCCCAATTCTTCCAAATCTTCTGCAATCGATTCCGGCAATACCCAAGTTGTGAGGCAAGCCGCCAACACAAATCCAGGAACGAAGTAGGGTACAGGGAAGTCTGAATTTCCCTCGACTTCTTCTGTGTTAATTCTACTACCGATCCACACGTATAATGGAACCAGGATGACGAGAAGAGATACTCGTGAGAGTTTGACCGCCGTTGCAATAACCAGTGCCTCGCCACCAATGGATTCGCCAGCAGCAACCGCTTGTGGCACTGCATGTACAACTGCACCTGACCATATTCCGCCCTCAATCTCATTGAATCCTAGTAAGGTAGTGAGAATCGGGATGAATAGGAAAGTGAACAGACCCATGACATTGACCATGGCCAAAATCACGCCATACTTTTCCTCGCTCAACTTCAATGATGGTGCTACTGCGATGACGGCACTGTTGCCACAAATTGCACCACCTGCACCGACGGCCAAGGATGTGCCCAAGTCTAGACCCATGAACTTGCCAATCAGGTAACTACTGAGCAAACAGGAAAGTGCTGCACCAATGGCAACGGAAAGACCGATGACACCCACATCCGGATTGGCAAATAATTCCAAATTAAGCCCGAATCCAAGGAGAATAATCGCAATGGGCATGACCTGAGTAGTCATCCATTTACCACCGGGTTCTACATCTGCGAATCCAATGGCTGCAATGATACCAAAGATCAGTGCAATGGTACTGGCTCCTAGGCTGAACCAACCTTGATTCTGCAGGAAATCATCGACGAAAAAAGCCAGAACACCAATTGCCAATGCAATGACAATTCCGCGTTTTCGAGTCATACCTAAAGCCCCAGTGTGCTGTTTCCGCCAGCTGGAATAACCTCTAGCATGGTTACATCATCACCAAACAAACTCGGACCAGTGGTCCAAGTTCCGATGATTGCCTCTTCGCTGTTGACATTGTGAGCCAGTGCCGCCCATGGGCGTCCTTCGTCATCAATTTCGATATCGATGAAATCACCAAAGCCACCGCAGCGTACATCGCCACAGTCATCGGTCATGTCGAGCATGTCACCGAATTCATTGACCATCGTTGTAGTGATTAGAGGATAGGTTGCATTGGCATCTGTAATCGCGCCCATGAATCCACCCCAGCCACCACCATCGGTGAATTCTCCAATGTAAGCGAAAGCGACT
This sequence comes from Marine Group II euryarchaeote MED-G33, assembly GCA_949538655.1. Taxonomy (GTDB): domain Archaea; phylum Thermoplasmatota; class Poseidoniia; order Poseidoniales; family Thalassarchaeaceae; genus MGIIb-P. Next base: position 2,643 of record CATISE010000132.1, read on the forward strand.
CGACCATCTGCACCGGCATGAATGGTTGGGAATCCAGTTTCTTCGAGCCCCGGTGCTGCTACCATGATGGGTTCTCTCCAAGTATCTCCATGATCAGTGGACCAACTAACCCAGGGCATCATGCCATCTCCAATCCACATACCATAGAGGTTCCCTGCAGCATCGGTTGCTGTGGCCACCTCGTGGCTGTGCCAACCTTGTTGCATGCCCACTTCTGTCGTGATGGTGTGTTCAGACCAACTGTAACCACCGTCACCACTGGCATAGACAGCTGGACCTTCACAGGATGGATTGCCGCGATACACCCAGCCATCGATGGAACCGACTACGTGACCGTGTAAACCACTGCACTGGGTGGTTAAAGGCGCCCCTGGTTGTTGCAAATCCCATGTGTGGCCACCATCCAGAGAACGCGAACATTGAGGGCCTAGGGCTGAACTGCCTGTATTGATGCAATAGACATAGATGGTCTCATAGGCACCCATGTCATTTACATCAAGTGTAGATGCAATACTTTGGTGATCTTGGGGCGTGTAGTAACCATATGCCGTAAAGGGTGGACTCCAGGAATCACCGCTATCGTCGGAGTATTCGACCCACATTGCAGTTAGAGCATGCATATCGAACTTGACAATACGATCGGTCCAAGGGTCGACATAAATGTAGGGATCATTCGAATTGGGTACTTGTGCTGACGGATATACTTGGCCAAAAGGACCGACATTTTCCCATGTCTGGCCTTGGTCTTGGCTGCGGATAATCATCGTCCCTGTGGTCAAACCGTTGTAATTGGTGAAGACAATCGTCCCATCCGATAGAATTCCTAGAGTGGGCTCAAAGGTATCGTATCCAGTTCCGTAGTAGGTACCGTTGGTCCAGTATGGCACATTTGAACCGTTAAACATGTCCATCGAAAATCCGCGCTCCGCCATGGCTGACTCATTGAGAATGTCGGTGACATTCTGATTGGAGGGGCTGCCTCCAATGTGATACCATACACCGGAAGCGATGTGTTCGTCGAAACCAAATGGTGGCTCGACCTTTGCTGGAGGTTTGGCATCCTCGCCAAAACAGCCCATCAGGGTAGGCATGACGAGTAGCAACACCAAGACGGTGCTCACGCGTGTGCGCATGGACCGCCGAAGGCGGTCACTGCTTCAATCGTTCCGTCGGCTTTCAAATCCGATTACTCGGAATCTTCAGCGACTGAGCCTAGGTATTCGGGCAACTCAACGCCAGCCATCTTGGCGACGTCATGCATTGGAGGGAGGGTCTGAACCAATCCACTTACGAAGTTGGAGGTTGCACCTTTTCCGTCTGCACCGTTGCCGGAATCCCAAACAGTGATCTTGTCAATCTTGAGGTTCTTGACGGCCTCAACCTGAGCATGGACCATCGAGTCAATCTTCTCGACCATGAGGAGAGTGGCAGCGGCCTTGGCATCCCCACCAGCACTAGAAACAAGCATCTGGTAACCCGTTGCTTTGGCCTCGAGAACCTTCTGAATACCTTCCGCTTCCGCTTTGTAGCGAGCGAGGATTGCGTCTGCTTCACCACCAGCGATACGGCGTTGGCGCTCAGCCTCTGCTTCGGCTGCAATCTCGATTTGCGTCTTGGCAATTTCTTCGCGGACGATTTCTTCGGCCTTGAGACGCTCTTGTTCTAGCAAATATTGTGCCTTCTGAATTTCCATCTCGGCTGTTCTTGATGCGACTTCAGAACGGCGCATGGCTTCGGCTTCTTTCTCAGCGAGTGTTGCATTGTATTCAGCAATGTTCGCCTTGGAAGTGTTCTCACCTTCAATCGCCAATGATTCTTGGTTCTGAACGAAAATTCGCTGATCTGCACGAGCGGCCTTCTTACCCTTCTCTGCCTCAGCCTCGTTCTCTGCAACTTGGATGTCACGTGCACGGTTTGCTTCTGCTGCACCGATTGCACCGTCGCGGTCTGCGACTGCAACATCTGCCTTTGCTGCGTTGACTGCAGTTGCTGCAGCCTTCTTACCGATGCTCTCGATGTAGTCTGAGTCATCGGTGATATCTGTGATGTTCACGTTGATGAGGTATAGTCCCAACTTGTGCAATTCATGACCTACGTTGAGTGTGATACGCTCTAGGAAGTTGTCACGGTCTTGGTTGATCTGCTCAATGGTAAGCGAAGCAACCGTCAAACGAAGTTGACCAAAGATAATCTCAGAGGCCATGTTCTCAATCTCTA
>CATISE010000133.1 GCA_949538655.1 Marine Group II euryarchaeote MED-G33
ATTCGATGCTCTACCAGATGTGTATAGGACATTTTCATTCGGGTCTACATTATTGGTAACTGCATTTGCAATCATTTCAAAGGCATTTTCCCAACTAATTTGCTCATAATTATTCGATTCAGATTCTAGCACCATGGGATGTGTTATACGGCCTAATTTATCCAATTCCATATCTGTAAAATGTGACCACTCCTGAACAGTTTTTGAGGATAAAATTTCAGGGGTAAGACGTTTTTTTGTTGCCTCTGTAGCGAATGCTTTCGCACCATTTTCACAGAATTCAAACCCTGATCGATGACCATCAGGGTCGGGCCATGCGCAGCCTGGGCAATCATAACCATCGAACCGATTGACGGAACGCATGGTTTTGATTGTACGAGAAAAACCTGCTTCAGAAATTCCAATTTTGAATGATTCAGTGACGCCTTTTATGCCTGCAGCAACACGCTTTGGCTTCCCAATTTTGAGTTTTTCAGATACGATCGGTGGCTTTGTTTCGACATCCTCTCGCATTCAATCCCCCCATTATCAATTGATTCTCCATGAACCTGTATAAATATTGAATCTTGAATTCCGAGCAAATCCAACCAGTGTAATGCCGTGTTGTCGAGCCAAGTCGATGGCGAGTGTAGTTGGCGCTCCAATCGCGACTATGCAGGGCGATCCTGCCATCACGGCTTTTTGCACCATTTCAAACGAAACACGACCACTCAATAGAAACCCGTTTTTTGCCAGTGGTAATTTTTCAAGAGAACGTCCAATGATTTTGTCCATCGCATTGTGTCGCCCGACATCCTCAGACAAATCAGCGATCTTACAATTGTGATCGAAGAGGGCGACTGCATGAACTCCTCCAGTCGTATCGAAAACAGATTGCATGGTTCGGAGACGATTCAATAATTCCTCAATTGCTTCGGATTCAATATTGAATCCTTCTGGGGAAATGACGGGCGGTTGACGTGCTAAAATCGCATCGAGTGAAGCGCGACCACAAACTCCACACGAACTTGATCGTACAAAACCCCGGGTGTGTCCATCGACTGAAATTTGACCGTTGATTAAAACTACATTATCATCAACTTGAATTTCATCTACATCTAGTAGATTCTCCAACAGTCCTTCAGAGTAAAGTAAACCGAGGGCTAAATCGCGATCCTGTCCAGGTGTTCGCATGGTTGTAATCCATGGTTGGCCATTGATTTGAATTTCAAGAGGTTCTTCTACGGCGACCGTTTCCTCAAAGGGTTGTGAGTGACCACCTGTCACTCTTTGAGCCGCAACACGCTCCTCCATACACCTTCGTGCGCAGTGACGCTTCATGGCCCTGTCGGCATTTCCTCTAGTCGACGTGGACGGTTGTCACCGGTATTCCCAACTCCTCAGCCATTGAGATGACTACATGTGTCCATTTACTGGTCGGGGATGGAAATGCCAAGATGTGTGTTGCCGTTTCGAGTAACCGATTGGTGAGGGATGTTGGTGCTTCTCCACGCCCACCATCTTCCAGGCCCGCCCGTGGTTTATTCCATTCCTCGTTGAACACCGCAAATGCAATGTTATTGTTGTCCGCCCATCTTTCTGCGAGGTAATCAACTCCACTGGCACCACCGGTGATAATTAGATCCGGATGTGCCTCGTTCCTTGCCCATTCGTCCATCGTATCTTCGATAATTGAGTAATCATAGAATCGACTGGAACCGACCACAACCAAATTGATGATCCGACCATCTTGATTCAAATCTTTGCCACCGAGACGGCCGATGACATCGCTACCTGCTTCGTTTGCCATAACACTGTATAGATGTGTTATCGGATAAACCCATCTATTGGGTTGAAAAAACGATTTTCGAGGAAAATATCACGAAGTGCGCTTTTTCTGTTCCTTAATCAGTAATTTACATCGGCGGATTTGTTCCTTCGCCCGCTTCTTGTTTTCACCCTTTAGCGGTTCTCCTACATCCTTACCCATAGATTGGTTGAAACAATGAATTGCATTGTCATACGACTCAAGTTCAGCGTAGGCTGTACCCATGTTATACAATGCATTTCCAGTTGTCAATGCCTTGTCGATTCCAAATGCCTTGTAGTAATTCTCGATGGCCTCTTTGTATTGGTTGAGATAGTAAAAGCAGTTTCCTCGACCATTGAGGATTTTAATCGCCATCGCCTTGTCGTCCTTGAATGAGGGTAGAGCCCTGTCAAAGCAAGACAACGCTTCTTGGTGTCGGTCTTTGTTGAGTAACTCAAGTCCCTTGTTGTACCACTCGATATCCTGATTTGCCACACTAGAGGAATCTGATTGAACTTCATAGGTTTCCATGATTCCTGCTTGTGCTTCCAGTGCTGCTGCGGCCAAATCGACTTCTTCATTGACAGGTGCATAGGTTACGGGCTCGGGTTCTTGCACAGTATCCAATGCGGCTTCATGAGCGATAATTTCGTCTGTAGAAATTTCGACATTTTCCTCCACCACATCATCCTCTTCTCGACTGAATGCCGCCCAAGGATCCTCTTCTACAACGACCTCATCTGTAAGGTCGGAAGTAATTTGCTCATGAATTTCTACTGTCTCAGGTTCTTGAAGAGGTTCTTCAGCGATGGGCTGTGGTGCAGATTCTGTTACATCTGCCCCCAATGCTCGCGCCTTTTCTCGACAGGCCTGGGCCTTGTCTTCACTTCCAGCCGCACTGAGTGATCTGGACAATCCAATCCATAGTTCGGCATCATTCTTATTCGATTCTAGCAAACCTTTCCACAGTGTAACAGATTCAGCATGGTCACCTGCAATACTGTAGGCCCGAGCACGTAAACGCATCTCGGATTCAGACAGATATTGCAATGCCTCTCTGGCCATGTCCGGACCTGCTGGAAGTGTTCTTGGTAGAGTTGCATCCAATTCAAGTATGCGCCCTTCACCTTCGGCCAAATCGATTAGCAACTCTGCAAAAGTTAGTCCACTCGTATGGGTAGAATCGATTGAAAGAAGTGTTCTAAATCCACTCATTGCCAATTCAATTTCACCTAGCTCAATCGCTGCGAGTGCAAGACCGTTCGCCGCTTTGACATAATTAGGGTCCAAATTGATTGCATTCTGGAAGCTGGTTAAGGCGGCAGATTGGTCACCACTTCTACGCTTCAAAGCACCTAGATTGAACCACGCGGAAGCGTCATTGGAATCAAGATCAAGTGCATACTCAAAGGCATTGATTGCTGCATCTGCAAGGTCGAGCCTCGCCATGGCTCCAGCCGCCACCTTCCAGCATCCAGAGTGCTCTGCAGCCGCATCAGGGAGATGTGTCCTGAGTGATTCAAGAGCGCCAGCAGCATCACCTTGTCGAATCATATCCTTTGCCATCTCTGCCAATTGATCTAAATCAATAACTGAACTTGGTTGGGGGGCCTGATGATTTGGTTCGGCTACAGGGGCTGAGTGCGATTCTATCGTCTTGACTGCTCCAAGGGGCTCGGCCCAAGTCTGTTCAGGTTCCACCCGTTCTTCCTCCACATGAACTTCAGGACCAGTTTCTTCTGCAGGTTCTTCGGTCTCGATGGGGGTGACAGGTACAGCCGCCCCAGCAGAATTGACAATATCGATGAGTGCAGGATGGCCTGGGAAAGCAATCAACCCGTTTTGAGCATGTTGAATCGCATCGCCAACGTGCCCCATTCTCTGAAGTAATACTGCCAAATTCGCACTAGCAGCTCCATGGCCTGGACTGTTATCGAGAGCGATTCTAAATGCCTTAACCGCATCTTGAACATCCCCTGTCGCTTCACTCATCACACCCCGGTTAAACCACGCCATGTGGTCATTCGGGTCCATTGCTATTGCTTGATTGAACAAAGTCAAGGCTTCTGTGTGGCGACCTTCGATTCCGAGCATTTCCCCTCGCTGAACAATGTCACCCACAGTCACATCTTGCGATGATTCTGTCGTCATTTGAACTGTTTGTTCAGCAGGTTGAACAATTTCATCACTGGGAGGTGGAGTGTAAGTCGGGACTGCAACATTGTCAATTGTAGTCACACCGCTTTCCACGTGAGGTTCAGATTCACGTGAAATTGGTGCAATTCCGAAAAGCGGACCAGAGCATGCTGGACATGTTGCTTCTGACCCTTGAAGCTGCGCTTCACAATGTGGGCAAACAACGTGTCCGTGCTCTGGCATGACTCTGACCTATATTCTGACGCTCGCCTTCAACGCATAAGCATTCGCTGTATCTGGTTGCGACCCACAGGGTCGATTGTAACGGCACAAGTTCAAGAATCCGCCACCACTCGCAGTTGTATGGCACGCTTCCTAATGATTACAGCAACCTCAGGCACCAATCGCGATTTGGCAGATGTTTTCGCAACCACCGCTACAGTGAAAGGGCATGACGCCGAGGTAGTTGACCTCGTCGAAATGGATCTACCGATGTTCACGATG
>CATISE010000134.1 GCA_949538655.1 Marine Group II euryarchaeote MED-G33
CGAAAACCAAGTTTGTATTTCCGTCGAATCGTACCCGCAATGCTTGCATTCGGCTATAGCCGTGCAAAGTACTACGGTTGGTGAATCAATGCAAAAACTCCTTGCAATCGCATTGATGCTTCCATTTTCAGCCCTGATGTTCCTATTCCTAATCGATGCCTCAAGTATAGAATATGTTTGGAACAATGGGGGTTCAGATCTTCCACTTCTATACAGGATTAGTGCAATTTGGGCCGGTCGTGAAGGGCCGCTACTCCTTTGGGTTGCAATGCTGGGCGCTCTTCTCTTAATCGATGGCAACCAGCACCCGACTGAAACTGATTCTCAACATCAACTTCGCATTCGATTGTTGGTTGGATTCTCAGCCTTACTTCTCTTCATCGCTTTGATGTTGAACCCATTCAGAGCAACCCCTAGTGACGCACTTTCCCGTCCAGGGTTGAACGCTTTACTACAGACGGATTTGATGGTCATCCATCCCCCTGTGATTTTTGCCTTCTACACACTCTGTATTGGCGTAGGTGTACATGCAATCTCAGCAATGCTTCACGCGGGTGCGCCCGCGAGAGACAGAATCCTCCACCTTGCTCGACCTGCACTATGGGTTGGTACACTCGGTGTCGGTTTAGGTGGACTGTGGGCTTACACTGTGTTAGATTGGGGTGGTTATTGGGCTTGGGATCCTGTTGAAACCGGATCATTGTTGCCATGGATTGCACTGATTGTCCTCCTCCATCTTCGATTACCGAAAGGCATGGCAAACGAAGATCATTGGTTTGTAGGGGCCGGGGTTGTTCCCGCCTTCTTCGCCATCCATGCCACTCTAGTCACTCGTGCCAATGGTGTATGGGCAAGTGTTCACGCATTTGTTGCCGAAGGCGATATTGATCCTTCAATGGGTCCAATTCAGCGAATTCTACAGTTGGGTTTTCAAGATGGACCGGGTCTTGAAGTACATCTCTATCTGCTGATTCTGTTCGCAATGATGTGGCTGGGGATCAGGCATTTCGCAAATTCGAAAATGCAAGAATGGGCTCCTGTTGCGATTCTTGTAGGTGCACTTCTAGGCACCTGGATGGATACTGTTGAGGTTGGAATCCTTGCAGGTGTATTCGCTTTCTTGTTGTGGAATCAACGTACGGCCAAAGAGCGAGTTGTCTGGATGACTGCAGGTGTGATGTTGATGCTCTTCAGTTATTGGGCCTTCCTAATCACAATGGAAACCGCACTTATTGGAATGCTCGGTTTCTTATCGCCCATGTTTTTGATGGATGATGAAGGGGAACCACCGTTGAATCTGAAAGATGGTCGGTGGCAACAAAGAGTGGTTCTATGGGTACCTTTGGCGATTGGTACTCCATTCCTTTTACTCACCTGGCTATTATTGCTGGCCGAAGTTGACGGCACAAATCTGGCTTGGCACGAAATCTTTGGTTTACCACTTCTCTGTCTTTCAGCTCTTGGTCTCATGATTTACAGTTGGCGCAAAGTTGTCGAACCACGTAAGGTTCCTGGTTTGTTGGCGGGCATGATTCTTCTCAGTATCTTATTCGCAGTATACATGGGCGACTCATTACCTGGGGATGCAGATCACGAATTCTCAGAAGGAATCACCCGGGGTATGATTGCAGGTTTTGCCCTACCCTTGTTCTTGTTTTCCATACCTCCAATGGTTCGCTTGGTTTGGGTTCGTTTCGGTGAATTTCAATTGCGGCGCAAACCGTTACAATTGCGTCGAATGGCAATCCATATCGCTCACCTCGGCATCCTACTATTGCTCGTCGGACACGTTTTCACCACAACGCTCGTTCAACGTGGCGACCCCAGCCATATCGTGATGCTCGCAAAAGATACCCCCATTGAACACGGGGATTATTGGTACACATTTACCGAATTGACTGCGATTGGGCCCGAAGACGAAGGATGGGATGAGAAAGTAGGTGATGGGAAAATCACAGTGACAGTTGAAGTTCGTAAGGAAGTTGACGGAGAGGTCGTCGCAACCTTGACTCCAGGCATGCTCCGTTTCGATGAAGGTAGTATCAATGCGCGCCCAGAAACAGATATCTGGCACCGTCCTCATGGTGACTTAGTCATGATTTTCGATCAAAGTCAGGCCAATGATCTCTCTTGGATTTCAGTAACCATGCAACCTGGGGATTCGGTTGAAAGGGTGCGTGTTGTCATCTATGATTTGACGGGCAGCCACTTGGTTTGGACGGGGTGGAGTTTGATTCTGATTGGGACTGCATTGAACTGGGTCATGATTCCTCCTGCAGAGAAAGGAGAGGAAGAATGAGCCCTACGGGCTCGCGGCGACCCCATCCGCACGCTCATAAAGGGGAAGTCGGTCGCCGGCTCGCCCACAATGCTGGGTAGGTGAATAAAATGGAAAACGGCTCCATCGTACATATCGACTATGACCTATACAATGCAGACGACGATGTCCTCATCGAGACCACTCGTGAGGCCGTCGCGAAAGACGCTGACAGTTATGATGAGAACCGTACCTATACCCCTCTCATCACAGTGATTGGAGATGGACGTCTCATCGCTGGTTTTGAATCTCACTTGCTTGAGGCTGATGCAGAAAAGGATTACGAATTCGATATCGCACCTGAAGATGCATATGGTGAGCGCGATCCAAATGCGGTCGAAACAATGGGTCAGGATGTCTTGGCCCGCTCAGTTCGAGATCCGGAGAACATCTCCATCGGCGGACCCGTTGAAATCAATGGGAAGCAAGGAATTTTACAAATGGTTCGAGCCGGCCGTGCTCGTATCGATTTCAATCACCCACTCGCAGGACGAACTCTTCGCTACAAGTACCGCATTGTCAAGGTTGTAGAAGATCGTGCTGAGAAAGTGACGACCCTACTAGAGACCAACACTGGTCGAGATGGGTTTGAGGTTACTTTTGAGGGGGATGATTTGACCATTACACTACCTGAGTTTGTAGCATATGACCAGAATTGGGCATTTACCAAGTTTAGTCTAATTCGCACATTGCGCGATCATGTAGGTGTTCAAACAATTGTTTTCCGAGAAGTTCACGAAGCCCGCCAAGTAGGCGAAGAAGAGTGAATTTAGTCACTATGAATTAAAGCATGGGCGATTTCCATGGTGGACCAAAGTTCAGTACTTACTGAGACACCATTACCAGACCATCAATTTGCATTGATGGAGCGTGGCGCTGCTACTTTGATTCTCACTGCAATGATTCTCCTATTGGGTGCAATCGCTGGCCAAGAAATTGCCCCCGGCAATGCACTCACTGAAACATATCAAACCTATTTTATTGAGCCACATACGATTGATTCAATCACAGGGGATGCTGGCTACAATCCAGTTGACACAATTGCCTATTCGTTATTGCTGGTATCTTTCGTCGTCGTGATTTCTGCTTGGTTACGGAGAATTGGGGTACCTGCTAGAGACAGTTCAGTCCTTGCGTTGCTGCCATGGGTCATTTGGGCATCACTGGGTGAGGTCAATGAAGATGCCAGACTATTCAACCCCGAGGGCCTAGGTGGCTTGTTTGTTTCACCCCTCGTTCATTTCCATGTAGCTGGTTGGGTTATTCTGACTGGATGGATGAGCCACAGTGTATCCAAGAATGTAGGTCCGGATAATCGCGCGGCAATCACCCAACTGTCATTCATTCTGATCTGTTTACAGCTCGTATTTTTCATGCCAGATATTGGTCAGCATTGGGAAAAAGAAACTCTTTCGTGGCTAATATCACCTTTGTTTTGGGCCCCAGCAGGTGGGTTGGTGCTGATTATCCTCATCCACCCATTCATGGAGTGTTGTACCGCCATTGAGCAAGGACTAATCCAGGTTGGATTGGGTGGTTGCTTCATCCATCTCTCTGGTTGGTTGATGCTCTACTCCGAACCTCTCAACGGCCGAACACCCATCTCATTTGTACCGTTTGTGATTATTGTAATCGCTCCACTTATCCTCTGTACAGCATTGTGGTTCACGGGTCAAAAAGCACGTGCTGAACTCCATCACATGGGTCTTGAACCGGGAATTATACCCGAAGGAATATCTCTGGATGATTGGGATCGCCAACATTCCTCAACGTGGGAGAGGATGGAAGCACTCACACCTCGTGCGACCTTCGGCCTCCCTGTCGTCCTCTTGGCCATGTATGGTCAGATGGTTGACGGACTTGCAACCAGTATTGGATTAGAGAATTACGGCTATGCTGAGAAACATGTTCTTTCTCAGAAGGTCATCGATGTTGCAGGGACTGCTTGGGGCTTCGGTGTACTCAAGTTTGGGCTAGCAGCGATGATTTGGTGGCTGTTTGCAACGGCCCGATTTGAGTATCGTCATCGCCATCTTCGCTTACTTGTCATCCTATGTCTACTAGTGGTTGGTTTAGCCCCTGGTTTGAGGGATGTCCTCAGAATGACTCTAGACGTTTGAAACGGGCCAGTGTTAAGGCCAAGTTCGTAGTCGCACCCCCTAAGGGGTGCGTGTATGGACCGACTTCAGACTCGAATCAATTCCTCGGACGAATCTTTCAAGTCAAACCATGAGCACAACAGTGCCCTCCTTGCTACATTGCGTGAACGATTGGATGTTGTTCAACAAGGTGGTGGGGGAAAATATGTTGAGAAACACCGAAGTCGAGGCAAGGCTCTGCCTCGTGAACGAATTTCTGCCATTTGTGATCCAGGTACCCCATTTCTTGAGTTATCTCCACTCGCAGCATACGACCTCTACGATGGTCGTGCTGCCAGTGCTGGGATGGTTACGGGTGTGGGAGTTGTGCATGGAAGGGAATGCCTCTTTGTAGCCAACGATGCAACCGTGAAAGGTGGATCATACTATCCAATGACAGTCAAAAAACACATCCGAGCGCAAGAAGTAGCGGACATCAATCACCTCCCCTGCATCTACTTGGTCGATTCGGGGGGAGCTTTCCTTCCGATGCAGGACGAGGTATTTCCTGATCGAGACCACTTTGGGCGAATCTTTCGAAATCAAGCCATTATGAGTGGAAAGGGGATTCCTCAAATTGCAGCGGTATGCGGTTCCTGCACAGCAGGCGGGGCGTATGTACCAGCAATGTCTGATGAGTCGATAATTGTCAAAGGCAATGGAACCATCTTCCTCGCAGGACCTCCTTTGGTCAAAGCCGCAACGGGAGAAGAAGTCACTGCAGAAGATTTGGGTGGTGCTGACCTCCATACTGCTCAATCTGGAGTCGCAGACCATTATGCAGAAGACGAACCTAGCGCATTGCGCATGGTGCGCAACATCGTTGAGAATCTGAATACTGGGGTGAAGACGAAATTGGATGTTCAACCCCCTGAGGATCCAGCTTATTCTATCGATGAAATCCTCGGTATCATTCCAGAAGACAATAGAACACCGTTCGATGTTCGAGAGGTCATATCTCGAATCGTCGATGGTAGCCGGTTCCATGAGTTCAAAGCCAGGTATGGCCCAACCCTCATTTGCGGGTTTGCCCGAATACATGGTTATCCTGTTGGCATCGTCGCAAACAATGGGATCCTCTTTTCAGAATCCTCACAGAAAGGAGCCCACTTTGTCGAATTATGTGGCCAACGTGGAGTACCTTTGGTATTCTTACAGAATATTACTGGATTCATGGTTGGCCGTGATTACGAAGCAGGTGGAATTGCGAAGGACGGTGCGAAACTCGTAACGGCAGTATCTTGTGTTCCAGTTCCTAAGTTTACAGTCATCATTGGTGGAAGTCATGGAGCAGGAAACTATGGTATGTGTGGACGTGCTTATGACCCGCGCTTCCTATTCATGTGGCCAAACAGCCGCATATCAGTAATGGGTGGTCCACAAGCAGCTGATGTTCTTGCTACGGTGAAACAAGATCAGAGGGCCCGTGAGGGACTAGAGCCCATGACAGATGAAGAATGGGATAATTTTCAATCACCCATTTTAGAGAAATATGAGGTGGAAGGTTCACCGTATTATTCGACAGCACGTTTGTGGGATGATGGAATCATCGATCCTCGCGATACTCGTGATATTCTCGGTTTGGCGATTAGTGCTAGTTTGAACGCGCCGATGCCAGATACAAAATTCGGTATATTTAGAATGTGAAAGGAGCAATTGAAATGTTAAATTTTGCAATTGAAGATTTAAAGCCAGAAACCAGCCTTTGTTCACTCAAAATCGAGGGGTCGGTTGCACATCTAACCCTCACTCGTGAAGATGTCTATAATGCGCTCAATATCACACTCATCAGTGAAATCATCTCGATTCTTGATTGGACCAAGGAAAGATCAGTTGGTGAGCGAGGTACATTACTTGATTCGGCTGGAAAACCGTACCTACGTGTAATCGTGTTTTCTGGAGCGGGTAAACATTTCTGCGCTGGCGCTGATATCAACATGATGCGGGATGCTGGTGCAAAAAGTCCTGAAGAAAATAGAATTGATTCTGAGAGATTAGATCGATTATTCAACAGCCTATGGGCTCACCCCTGTTTTACCGTCGGCAAGATCCAAGGTGTTGCACTGGGCGGTGGAGCTGGTTTGATTGCTTGCCTCGACCATGTAATCGTTGAGCCTCGAGTACGTATTGCTCTTTCAGAAGGAAAATTGGGAATCTTGCCGGCAGTCATTGGCCCCTATGTTTATCGAAAAGTGGGTAGTGCAGAATTTCGCCGCCTTGCCATGATTGCAGGACGAATCGGAGCCGAAGAGTCACTGCGAATTGGGTTGGTGAACCAAGTATCGGAATCACTTGATGGTGCAGAATCCACAGTTGTGGATGAAGTCTTGACAACAGGGCCGATGGCTATTGCTGAGGCCAAGAAACTCACACTAACTTTCGATCGTTGGACGGGTTCCGATGAAGAAATCAGACAATGGACGTTGGACAAAACCAGTGCAATGCGAGGCTCGGATGAAGGGCAAGAAGGCTTGGCGTCATTCCTTGAGAAGCGTCCGCCCAATTGGAAAGAGGAGTGAATCCACATGGTTGGGCCAGAATGGATGGAGGGTGCCCCACACCCAATATCCAAGATTCTGGTCGCAAACAGGGGTGAAATTGCTTGCAGAGTTTTCCGGTCATGCGCTGAACTTGGCCTCGGCTCGGTCGCAATATACTCGGAGGCTGATCGTGGTTCATTACACCAACAAACTGCCGATGAATCAGTGTTCCTTCCAGGTGACAACCTCTCTGATACCTATCTCAACATTGAGGCAATTTTGGCAGCAGCGGAAGAGACGGGTGCAGATGCGATTCATCCAGGTTATGGGTTCCTCTCAGAGCGAAGCTCCTTCGCAAATGCGGTC
>CATISE010000135.1 GCA_949538655.1 Marine Group II euryarchaeote MED-G33
CCAATTACATTTGCTGGAGGTAAACCTATTCTTTCAGAGGCAGATTGTGCTGAATCCCCAGTTGAGTATTGTGATAGTGCATCAGTCGATAGTCCCAAACGCATCAACTGCAAATAACAGCGAGGGCAGGTGGCTGCCTTGTCCAATTGGTGAGGGTAAATTCTGAAACCACGTGTACGTGCCGGGGCTTGTGTAGAAATGTTGGGAGATACACTCTCATGAGCAATCTGAGAGGATTCGTTCAGGCGGGTCAAGCGTACCAATGGGCTGGTTACCGTGCTGGTTCCACCCAATTCAGATACATGACTGTGTACTGCAAATGGAAGTGATTGAGGTTCGATGAGGTGGCGGCCATCCTCTTCAGGTTCCCACCCCAATGCTTCAAACCACATATGGCCAAATGTGGGCATGGGAAGTGACCTCAGTTTCATCGAAATTGTATTGTCAATCCGAATTGAATCATTGGGCCCTCCTGCCAAAATGAGGAGATCTTTGACACGTGTACAAGCGACATAGAACAGTCGTCTGGCCTCGGCTTGGATTTGTGCCTCTTGCAAGGTTCTGGCCAATGTCCAAACTCCACTGTCTAAACTTGATTGAGTAATCCAAGGTCTTGGATTGGAGGCGAACAGACTTGGAGTTGCAATGACACGTTGACGCAAATCATGACTAATGTTGCCTTGGCCTTCACTAAACAGACCACCGACAATCACGCATCTACGTTCCAAACCCTTTGAACCGTGAATGGTCATGACTTGGACGGCATCGGCGGTCGAAACCCCTGCAGATGTGAGGTCATTTCCTGCAACATCTGCAAGACGTGAAAGGCGATCAGCTAGAAGTATTGAATCCCCACCAACTTCGTTTGATTGACTCTCGACCAAGTCCACGAATTGCTCCGCATCACTTCGTTCAGAAGGTCGTGGATGGCAAAGCAAGAGATCTCCATGATTCAATGTCTCATGTAGGGCTTCAACGACAGAGCCTTGTTGTGAATGGGCCAGCCAACGTCTGACTAGGTTTTGATGAGGACTTTCGGGTAAAATTTCGATCAAACGCTGAATGAGGTTTTCTCCAATTGTGGATTCTCCAAGGAATGTTTGCAACTCTTTGTCATTGAGTGCGACGAGGCATGAACGAGCCACTGTGGCCGCCGAATGGCGACTTGCTGGTCTTGCAATCCATTGGAGTAAGCCGAGTAGAGGGCGAATAACAGGGCGGAGTAGTAACCCACCCTCTTTGTCAGCTACCGCTGGAATTCCCGATGCTTCCAAACGAGTCATCAAATCGTCTAACTTCGACCGACTGGGGAGTAAAACAAGGATTTCTCCGGGTGTATATTGGCCACATTCTGGTTGGTCAACCTCATCTACTCTGGTTTGAGTCCCATCAAGAAGTGAGCGAATTCGGGAGGTGATGAGCGCGTTTTCCATTTCGCTGGAGGAACCGGAACTGAACGGATCTAACGGTGCTGTCAAATCTGCATTTGGATGTCCTGAATTCGAGATACTGGCTGGCACCAACCACTCAAACCTACCTTCGGCATTGGTGCGAGACGGGAGAAGAGCCTGGGGGCGAGCATACCAATCTCCAGGGAACCGATCATGATCTGGTGAGAATATGTCCTCCCACCAATCATTCATGCGATTCAACAAACCCCCTGCTGTTCTGTAATTAACGACCAATTCGACGTGCCCTTGGGAGCGGGCCAGTGCGTTGATTGGGCCGCTACTTCCTTTTTCGAGTTCATCAAAGCGAATCCAAGCGCCTTCTGCTTTACTTCTTGATTCTGGTAAATCTGATGCAGTGGCAAATCCGCCATCAGCGCTGTATCGTGGATCTCTTGCTGCATTTTGACGACGTAATTCTGGTTTTCTCGTCAGTGCCGGTATTGAATGGAATTCATGTTCATTCATGTTCCTCAATGCATTTCCAAAATCTATGAATCCAGATACTTGCGCCTGTCGGAATGCGTAGATACTCTGTTTCCGATCGCCAACACAACAAATCGTAGGTTCCCAGGGTGTATCCGGTGGCGGTGTTCCATCTGGCAACGCTCGCGACCCCCACAATCGACCCAAGAGTCGCCACTGTTGTGCAGAGTTGTCTTGAGCTTCATCGATGATGAATGCCCGATATCTTGAGCGGATATCCCTTAATCTGATATGCCGATTCTGTAAATCTTCCAACAACCGCTTGGCTTCTTTCGGATCTAATCCTGCAGATTTGGGATCTTTGACGTAGCCTTCCATGAGGGACAAGGCGTTCAAAATATGTTCATCACTCCATGATTCATTTGGCAATGAATCCAGAGCGTGGACTACCTCAAGCGGATAATCAGCTCGCATTATACGAGGGCACCTTGCGAGGAGTAGGTCCGCTGCCAAAGATGCCACATCATCAAACTCATGAACACCTTCGCGAACTTTCAGTTCATGCAAAATATCGAGTAATGCACGATGGCATAGAAGCATATCTTGGAGATTAGATGCTTCTTCTTCAATTCCAAATGATGGAGAATTTCCAGGGGCTGAATGGGGTAATGGTGACTCCACTCTTTGTGGAATAAAATCTGGAAGGGAGGGCATATGGGGTATGGTGAATGTTGAATCGTCCAAAAGATAGATTGCTCTTGCCAAAGGCCTGAATGAACGACCTGCGGTTCCATTCCATGTTTCGGCGATTGCTAAACCTAAGTCCTTGGCAAGTTGTTTAGCATGATCTTCGGAAACAGCACCCCATGTACCAATGCCACGTGACCAGTCTGCTGAATTCGCAAGATTTCCCCCGCTGAATGCACTGACCTTTGTGCTTTGATGTGATGATTTTGTACAAGTCACCATGCAAAGTCCATGCAACCACAACCATCGTTCCCAGCGAGTCGCCGGGGGGCCAACTTCGACCATTTTGACTAGGGTTCGGAATCTGTTAATATCGTTCAGTGCATCTTTGGTACCGAGCTTATTTCCATATGTTCGTGCGTGGTTTACCCACGCCAGACAGGCCTGATGGATTTCGGAAACAAATGCATCGAATTCTCTGTCAGCAGGTGCTAAAATCCCTTCGACTAAACGACGGACATCGTCCGAATCAACACCATCTTTTGATTCCAAGTTCCGGGCAACTGTGTCCACGAATATTCGATTCGATAGAAGTGATGACAAAACTGTTCGAACCGCATTACGGGTTCCAAATCTTCTGGCCAATCGATCACGGGATTGAATCAGAGAAGATGCTCTTTCGCCTGATACACCTGCCGCAACCGCATCTCCAGCAGAGCGTAATCTCCAGAGGCCCTCAAGGGCCTGTTCTAACAATACATGCCTCTCTGCATTCCCTACCACATCATCAGTCGGTCGTTGGGACAAATCTGCTCTCCAAGGTGCGATA
>CATISE010000136.1 GCA_949538655.1 Marine Group II euryarchaeote MED-G33
AGACTACATTGTTGCCACGGTCTTCGACCGTAAACTCCTCCCAGCCACCGGGTGGTGCCTCTCTACGATTGATTTGCACGCTACCGTCAGGCTGTGCTGAAACGTACATGCCATGCGCGCCCTTGAGGGCGATTTTACCGCCCTGACGCTTCTCGAGACGGAAATGTTCCCAGTAGTCTGCATGCTCGCGGTTCCATTCCGCACGCCCGTCGGGCTGAGCGCTCAGGTACTTCCCGTGGACGCTTCTGAGTGCGATGCCCGAACCCTCAGGGATATCTTGCAATACCCCTGTCATGACACTCGGTATTGGTCCGGATTTACGATGTTTTTGTAACAAGCCAAAATTGGGGCACCCCAATGTAGAATTTATGAGGGTGAGTATTCACTACCGATTATGACTGAGATGCCGAAGAAAAAGCGCGGCCTGTTGCGGCGCTCTGTCGGGGCTGTCGGTCGTGGTGGTGCCAAGGTTGTGGGTACAACTGCAAAAGTGACCGCAAAGGGCACTGGCAAAGTTATCAAAGGTACCGCAAAAGGTACTGGCAAAGTGGCGTTGGGAACCGGAAAGGTTGCTATTGGCACAGCAAAAGGTGCTGGAAAGGGTTCCTGGTTTCTCGCTAGAGGGGCTGGAAGAGCCGCGGTTCGTGGTGCCCGCAAGGTGTTCCCTAGAGAAGAAGGAGAATCAACCAAAGAATACAGGATACGAATGGCCAAACTCGGATTCAAAGTTTCAATGTGGACCGGTTCGATTGTAGCCACGACATATGGAAACGCGCAGGCCCAGAAACTTGCATTGGCGTTCAAGGCCTATGAGTTGTACAAAGGCACTGATTCCGCCGCTAAATTCGTCCAAGATTATCTTGAGCAAGAACCCATACCTGAGCCTGCAACGAGTATTTTCAGCGGCCTCAAAACATTGGGATTTGTTCTATTGGTCATTTTAGCAATCGGAACTGTGATTCTTTTCATTCAAACAGGTCCAGTCTGACTATTCTTCCTCGTTAGGTGCATTTTTTGAGGATGTTCGCATCATTAGTATGGCGATTAAAATCAAAGATGTGCCGCCGGTAAATCCTGCTACATACAACAACAATTGTTCTGGTTCCAATGATGATTCTTCGTCCCCGGCCGCCTCATTTTCATCTTCGACCAAACCGAATGTACTACCGATAGGTGGTGCGTATGGTTCTTCATGCTCGCCAACATCTGCCTGTAAAACGATGGTGGCATTGACGATACTACCATCAGACCGAATGTCCTGATAAGAATAATTTCCAACTGTCCAATTGGTATCGAATTCTACAAAGAAACTCGTCGAACAATTTGAGTCGATTTGGGTGTTATTCTCATCTGTCTCACAGTCTGCAAATAACTCTCCAGAGTCCCAATCGAAAGTGCCATTGTAAAACCCGTCTCCATCGTGATCATACACCAAACGGTGACTTAGGTTAGAGGAATTATCGGTGTTATGCCAAATGATTGAATCATTTTGGATAATTACAGGAGATTGCTGAGAAAACCCGTTTTCTTGAACCAAAACAGTGAATGTGCTCGCAGTGTGTGCTTGGGCGGTCATCACACTTGGACTGGAAAATAAAATCAGTAATACTGACAGTACGACCAGAGATGTCCGACTTCGCATGATTTTATTGCGAAGTTTCCCCTAGATAAATCATCTCACAACCAAAAGCCACTTACATGTTAATTGAAATATAACCGCCACTGCAATCGTGCCATGCGAAGACAATTGTTGGTTGAAGATCGGAATGCAGCAGATCAAATCCTCACTATTGCCATTGCCGCCATGGTCACCATTAGTCTACTATCGATTGGTATGTATTTCATGTTGGCAGGAGATGATTCTGATGATGTGGATTCAATGGCCGCAGCGTGGATTGACCCCGTTGTAGAGATCGAAGATGAAAACCACAGTCATACGGATTTGCTGGCCCACCGCTTGAAGACGGAAAATATGCAACTCATCGACTATCACAACTTGAATTGTGATGGAAATGTGGCTCCGCCTGCAGAACTTGACAATGTCGCTGGACGACCATGTTTCCCTGAATTCAAAAATGTCGGACCGACACCTGGAGATTCCTCTGAAATAGCGATTGAAGGAAATTTCTTGGAAGATTGTGTCAAACATCCAGATGGAACCGGTGGCTGCTACGCCTATGTTTCATCGTACAACCAGTTCGAAATATTGGATATTTCAAAACCAAATAACATCGTTTTACTTTCAACGTACTATGCTGAAATTGGTCGTATGATCGACATCAAAGTAACACCAGATAACAACTGGGTTTTGGTGAATCATGAGCTGACAAATAGCGATTTAGATCCCATTCCTCAAGACGACGATGCCAACAGTGGAGCGAACCGATTAGATGTAATATCTGTCACTAACAAGAATGAACCAATCAAGGTGGCTGAATGGAACAATCCACCTGCTGGATTCCACAACCAAGATTTGCACGTGGATTGTGATTGGGACCCTGCAAACCCTGTATGGGCCCAAGAAGAGTGCCACCTATTCCTGTATGGTGCTGACCCTTACCCCGAAATGGTCGAAGGCAGTTCGGGAACTTTCTACAAAGGCACCCAAATTTTCTACGTCCCACTCGGCTTTGAATCTTGGAACCCTATGTCTACCGATGAAGAACAAAACAACAGCAGGCAAATACTTCGCTGGGGTGGATATTCACCCGAACCAGAAACCACTTGTGGCGGTTCATTGTTTAATCACGACAACGTATTCCAAGTCCATCCAATCACTGGACAGAAACTTCTCTACATCTCATATTGGGATGCTGGACTTAGAATCGTCGATGTATCGAACCCACCAGATGTACCGGACCCAGAAGGAATCTCCTGGCCCCAAGATTACGAAGTTGGACGATGGCTTGGATGTCCCAGTGCGGGCGATGGTTGGTATGGCCCCGATGGTGGTGGCCATGCAAACATGACCTCTGAAGAATGGGCAGGTGGCAGTGGAGCCCTCAATGGAAATGGATGGATTCACTATGCGGTCCCATACGATCACCTCTTGTGCAACGGTGCAAAAGAAACGGATCCCATCTCTACTTGGGGTCCAGAGTGTGG
>CATISE010000137.1 GCA_949538655.1 Marine Group II euryarchaeote MED-G33
AAACACTTCACGATGGGTTGCAAAATCACAAATTCCGTTGGCAGCGACGCGTAAGACCGCTTGGGGTGTACTCGACAAAGCGGCTGTTGCTGTAGGTGGTGGCTTGACCCATCGCATCCATCGAGCAGACGCCCTGATGCTAAAGGAAAATGATCTCGCTTCAGCTGCCAAAGAAGGGGAGGTAGGCCCGGCACGAATTCGAACGGTTCTACGTGATGTTCCCAAAGAGACCATTGGAGCATTCGTCACAGTTGAGGTTCGAACACTCGATGAAGCTCTTGCTGCCGCTGAAGCATGGGCGGAAAGAATGCTGGAAGATGATGAGGGGATGCGACTGAACATCATGTTGGACAATATGGGTCCTGAATTGTCACGCGATGCCGTTCTAGATATCGAAACCAGAGGTCTACGAGGATATGTCACAATTGAAGCGAGTGGAAACATTCGATACGAAAATTTGGATGCATGGCAGAGCTCCAAGGTCGATGTGATCTCGACTTCTGGTCTGCATCGAGCAGCGCCACCCCTTGACCTCACGTGTATCTTTGAAGGGGTGTGATGGGATGGGCGATGTCCCCGAATCACATCCGCGGTATGCATCTTTGATGGCGCGAAAAAAAATGACCGATGCGGCGGCAGCGGGAATGTTGGCTGAATCTGCATTAATTGCTCATGGGCGTGGTGAAGCATTTGATTACCTGCTAGGAGAGAAAACATGTGATGTTGCACAAGAGGCGATTCGTGAAACTTCGACAAGATTGAAGAATGCAGAAAGGTGTGTAATTTCGGTTAATGGAAATGCTGTCGCACTTGCAGGTACGGAATTGATTGCGTGTGCAGCCGTTCTGAATTGCCCTGTTGAGGTCAATATCTACTATCGGACTCCTGCGCGCATGAAAGCACTACTTTCAGCGCTAAACGAACAGCAAAAGCAGGCTGCTGAATTGTATCCAGAAATCTCTGATCAAATATCTGCTGTGCCGATTCTTGGAGCGAATCCCGATGGGAGAATTCCGAATCTCGAAGGGCCTAGAGCAAAATGTCACTCCGATGGTATCCTGTCTGCCGATGTAATTCTCGTACCATTGGAAGATGGTGATCGATGCGAAGCGCTCATTGCAATGGGCAAGACGGTGTGTGTAATCGATTTGAATCCACTCTCAAGGACCGCGCGCACGGCATCGGTGACGATTGTTGATGAATTGACAAGATGTGTTTCAATTCTTTTGAAACGACTAATGGAAGATGTGAGGGGTTCCGATGAACATTGGGACAATGAAAAGAATTTACAGGATTCTCTTGAGGTCATGCTTCGGACCCTTGATTGATACGTCCGAACAGCACTCTGTGTTACCGAGTCCGGCAGAATCCTTTTGCATGGTGAAATTTACCTCCACTATGAGCCGATATGTCTGAAGAACAGGAACGACTACTCCGTGAAGGGGATGGTTTTCTTTCTTCACAGGTCTCTTTTGATCTTGAAGGACCGCGCAAACCGGTGAGAAGAAAATCGAAGAAAGATGATTCAGAAAAGACTTCGAAGAAACG
This sequence comes from Marine Group II euryarchaeote MED-G33, assembly GCA_949538655.1. Taxonomy (GTDB): domain Archaea; phylum Thermoplasmatota; class Poseidoniia; order Poseidoniales; family Thalassarchaeaceae; genus MGIIb-P. The sequence continues at coordinate 1,549 of CATISE010000137.1, forward strand.
GCTTGCGGATGAGCAGGTCACCGAATGTCCAGGTTGTGCTGCTGAGATTCCAGAGGGGGAATTTGTCGAAGCGATTCTATCATTTGTGACTGGTGCTGCAGATTATTTGGCCGGAGATCCGGTTCGAATCCGGAGTGTTCAGATGTTGCAGCAATTGGTCAGCCAGGGGCGGATGCCAGATCCAAATTCAGAATGGAGTTTGGAAGTGGTTCAAAAGATTGAGGAGCATATTGAAAAAATGGCCGAC
>CATISE010000138.1 GCA_949538655.1 Marine Group II euryarchaeote MED-G33
AAAGTCCATCGACACTTTGAATCAGAGATTCTTGACCATCTAACAGTACACGGATGCTGAAATCATCACTGGGATGAATACCAGTGACTGGGAAATGAACACCTCCAGTCAAAGCGATGGTGGAAGAGGGGGAAACCCATGCGCCTTCATCAGAGTAAGTTCCGGTTCCAATGCTGAGTGTCATGTCTTCTGTGTCAATGGCCAAATCTGGTGAGTATCTCCACCGCATTTGCGGCAAAGACAACCAAGCACCTTGCCCACTTCGGTCTGTAACTTCAATCGAAGGTTCCCAACGCATGTCACCTTCTCGTGGCAATGACCAATTGAGTTGGAACTGGACAAAGAATTCGAGGTCTGGGTTAAATGGAGTCAGCTCTCCAGACCACGCACGAACACCACATCTCTCTACGATAATGTGCTGCGACAAGACATTGCAACGACCATCGGTTGCAGACCATTCAATCGGCAATGTATCTGTTACTGAATTACTCGCCAACTGCAGGCGCAATGATCCGATATCAGCCCAGCCATTGGGTTCAACAATGTGGAGTCCGAATTCATAATCTACACCTGGATGAAGATAGGATTGTCGACCATCGGGTGAATTGACAAATCCACCTTCACCAGGGAGTAGAGGCGGGCCATCTGGAAGAACTTGATAGGTGAACAATTGCGAGGATTCAACGGCAGTTCCTCCGCCCGTAATCGCATTACCAGCAGGATCCGAACCCATGACGTAGCCTGCAACCAAATCACCATCAGCAGCCTCTGTATCATCAAGAAGTAGTGTGTAATTTCCAGTTGACACTGTCAAATCACTTGGATTTTCGAGAGGCATTGGGGTGAACTCATCTTCATCGATGATTCCATTTACATTGACATCCTCAATCCATTCCCTCCAAATCATTAGAGTGAGATCTGTTGGGAGGACTGGTCGATCATAAATTTCGAGTTGGACCAATTGATTCGGAGATGGCAAACGGTGATCATATTGCGCAATATTTTGCCCGACAACTTGAGGGTTGAGTGAGTCAACTGTGAATGTCCGATTCATTGGAACCGCTGAGATGAAATCTTGACCTGCGAGCGGTTCTACTTCAACTGAATAAGTCGCATTTCCAGTTCCCGATTGCGTGCTGAAATCAAATCTGGCAACACCCTCGTCGAGAGTGGTCGTATTCAGTATCTCAATGCCATTTTCCAAGAGATGAACTCGAACATCTCCACTGCGTGGATTGATTGTTTCAGGATTGCTTCCAAATACGGTAAAGAGCCCCTCAAAACCAAGTTCAACCTCGACTGATATTGGGCTTTCTGAACGTAGATACGACATAGATTCAGGGATCACATTGCCCAACTCGTTGTACACTTGCCAAGAAGAAATCTCGACATCATTTTCGACACCTTGGCTGGATTGTCCGGCTATCTCAATATGTGGTGGTGAGGGGGCTCCATCTGTCATGTATAGTGACGCACTAATCTTGAACTGGTCAGAATCCTCCAAGCTAGCAGATGTTTGGAATGGTAAAGTGACCAAAAGGTCATTTTCACCTTCAACGAAAATCG
>CATISE010000139.1 GCA_949538655.1 Marine Group II euryarchaeote MED-G33
CATTCCTGACACCTCTGATCGATGCAGTACATGTGGGCTCCATCCGCCTGCTGGATGCGCGCGGCACTGGCAATGGTTGGGATGTGTCCCCTAATCTGGATCTTTGGAATGGAAACCTAACCAACAATGGTTCAGCAGTTTTGCAAATCAACAGCGAATTTACACATTCAAGCCGCCCCATCACCTCCGTTGATTTTTCTGGAATCGGTTCGCAGGTAACCATTCGCGCCATTGATTCAACCGGTGCAACCGTAGGGCAAACCGGACTTTCTGGAACCATAAATTTCGCAGAGCCACAACCAGGATTTGGCGTCCGTATCGAGGTCAACCCTGGTGGACAAATCTCTTCGCTTTGGGCAGAAGGTGAATTTGGCCAACCCGCTGTGAACCCTCAAGCGGATGTAACCAGTGATGGTTCAGTTGACTGGAGTTTCCCAACAGGTGATGTTTACGGTGCCCATGGATGGCAACAGTTGCTATACGAGACGACGACATCTTCTGGAACGACCAGCCATGCTCTAGATACCGCTTCTACGAATTTCAATGTGGATTCAACGGGTTCTTCGGTCTCGGTATTGGTTCCTGAAGATGCGACCGTCCGTACGGCAGTCCTCTCCACCAAAGTTACATCCTTGACAGCAAATCCAACCCCCTCACTCGTGTCATTTTCAATTGGTTCATCCTCTACGATGAATCTGGCTGAAGGTCATTCTACAGTTAGCCTATCTCCTTCGATGATTGCACACATGAACATGGTTCAACCCACGCATACACAGGTGCAGACCGGCCGAGATTGGCGGGTCGTCGAATTTGATTTTTCCACCAGTGGGCTAGCAGATATAGATGTCAATGCGATTACCATTGGCTATTCCATATCTGAAAATATCACTGGTATCACGCAGCAATTGGTTGATTTCAAGCAAATCGCCGTCAACCAAGGTGCTGGCGAAACCGTCGACATTCCTGTAACCTACAATGCCGACGCAGGTGCGGTGATTTTCGATGGGGGCATCCATCATGAGTTGATGATCACCAATTATCCATTTGCAGTGCCCAACACACTGTATCCCGATGGCAATGTGGTTGAAATCACCACGCGACATAGGCATTTGTACAACAATGATGCAATCGCTAAGATAACATTGACAGGTGCGGCAAGTGATGGCACAAACCTAATCCTTGAAGTTGCGAACCCTTCCACGACAGCATCCTTTACTCAAATTTCGGGACAGGCACAGGCTCCGATGGAGCTGGATTGTAGCGTGTCAGAAACAGCCGGAGTTCTCGAGGTGGATTGGCGATTCCGCGTCTCTTGGACTTGGGATGATGTTACACAAATTGATTGGGCGGCACTCGGCCAAAACATCACTGGCGAAGCCATCGCTCCAGCAATGGCTCAGTCTGGGGGTTCAGGAAGCCAAGCCGTAGAAAATGATCTTGAGGTCAGTAGTTTCGAAGTATACGATGATCAAAACAGGCACATTTCCAACCAATTCTCACCTGATTATCCGTTCCACTCTAGAAGTGCCCACAATCTTTCGATTACCGGCAGTGTTCGATTCCAAAACACGGTTGATTTGCGCCCACTACAGAGTGATTTCGCAATGATTGTCAATGTTTCTGGATTGGAAAAGCCGCTGGTTTCAGATGGCGATGGGACATTTTCAGGCGAGGTCCACCTCACCTCAGCGGAATCTCACACACTCATGCCCACAATCGGTCGCGTCGGCCCGGTCACTGGTTCCACAGGGGCAAACGATTCGACCACAAGTCCACCAATCGTGACAGTCCTGATTGATGATGAGGCTCCCGTCGCTAGCCCATTCCTTGTTTCAACATCTGTGGGACAACTCG
>CATISE010000140.1 GCA_949538655.1 Marine Group II euryarchaeote MED-G33
GGTCTCTTTTGATCTTGAAGGACCGCGCAAACCGGTGAGAAGAAAATCGAAGAAAGATGATTCAGAAAAGACTTCGAAAAAACGGCTTGCGGATGAGCAGGTCACCGAATGTCCCGGTTGTGCTGCTGAGATTCCTGAGGGAGATTTTGTCGAAGCGATTCTATCGTTTGTGACTGGTGCTGCGGATTATTTGGCAGGAGATCCGGTTCGAATCCGGAGTGTTCAGATGTTGCAGCAATTGGTCAGCCAAGGGCGGATGCCAGATCCAAATTCAGAATGGAGTTTGGAAGTGGTTCAAAAGATTGAGGAACATATTGAAAAAATGGCCGACGAACGTGCTCGATTGATTCATCGACAAGAAGGAGGGATTGTAGATGGTATCCCCCAACAGGGATTCAATTTAGAACAAATTCGTGAAAGTCTGCGCGCTGAAATTGAGCAGGAAATCGTAGGTCAAGTCGCCGTCGCTATTCGCGATCAAGTTCGTCAACAGGTTGTTGAGGAAATGGTCCCAGTCATTCGAGCAGAGGTTGAGAAAGAACTCTGGACTGAGTTTGAAGAAGCCATGCGTAAGGAACGTGCAAAAAACGAGTCTTCTGATTGACTAGGCAACCTGGAAGTGTTTTCGCAAGAGTGATTCGAGGTGAGCGACAACCTTGTCGCCAACCTCTTTTGTTCCTGAGTTGCCACCTAAATCGTAAGTCAGTGTATCTCCTTTCAATGTCTCAGAGACTGCCAGATCGATGAGTTCTGCAATCGTTTTGCAATCCGTATCATCCTTGGTTTCGCCCAACCAATCGAACATGAGTGATACGCTGTTAATCATCGCCATTGGGTTGGTTGTATTTTGTCCCGCGTACTTTGGAGCAGAGCCGTGTACTGGCTCAAACATACCATGCTTATCCCCAAGATTGGCGCTGGCAGCAATTCCCATTCCACCCTGTAATACACTCGCCAAATCTGTGCTAATATCTCCGAACATGTTGGGTGTTACAACAACGTCGAACCATTCGGGATTTCGAACTGCCCACATACAGAATGCGTCAATGTAAGCATGATCAGTTTCAGTATCTGGATAGTTTTCTGCAATTTCATGGTAGATCTGATTGAAGAGTTGGCAACCACGTGTTACGTTGGATTTGTCGACACAGGTAACACGTGTTTTCCCATCGCCGGGCGCACCGTTTCGGCGCTGTGCAGTTTCGTATGCAAAGCGAATCACACGCTCACTGCCACTGCGAGAAATCGGGCGGGGGTCCCAAGCTACTTCTCCTTCAAGGCCGGGGAAATCCATTGCGCTAGGTTCCCATGTTTCGCGGCCTTGTGCCTTGTCGGCGGAGCGGCGGAGGAGTGAGTGATACAGACCCTCGGTGTTTTCCCGGATGATGATCATGTCAACCATACCGGGCTTCCACACTTGCGTAAATTCACCATGAATCTTGTGTTGAACGCCTTCATACAATCGAATCGGGCGCACATTCGCATACAGGTCTAGGCCGCTGCGAAGGCCGAGAATCACAGCCCCTCCTGCCAAATCTCCAGATTCGGTTACAGCTCCAGGCCAGCCGACGGCACCCAAAAGAATGGCGTCGGCTTCGTCTCTGCAGAACTCAAAACTGCCTTCTGGCCACTCTTCGCCTGTATCGAGATAGTGCTTACCACCACAAGGAATGGAGTTTAGAGTAAATGAAAGAGGTGTCAATTGTTCGATGACATTGAGAACTTTTTCGGCCTCTACCATCACATCGCGGCCGGTCCCGTCGCCGGGCAAGAGTGCCAAGGTGTAGGACGTCATGTAGCCCGCCAATCACTTCCCCTACATGAATCAGTCCATTTGTTTGTCCACCACAAAAAGTCAGTCTGCAAACGAACTCTTCATTTACCGTCATTACACCCTTCGCGAAGATGTCGGGGATTCCTACAGATCATGATGAGCGCCCAAGGTTGGATGCTTCGACTCTCCCCGATGAGTTGCAACGCCTGTGGGACACCATGCTTCGTCTCGACCCCGATTGGGACATGAATGATTGGCTCATAGAAAGAGCCAATGAGGAAATGAAAATCATTGAAGCGAATCTTGGCCGGGAAAAGATGCGCTTGGAACAACGTATTGCTCGGTTGGAAGCGCTGGCCAATCGAATCGGACGTGATATTGAACTCGATGAAGGTGGAACACGGCAATGCAATCTATTCGATGCATTTGGTCCCACGCATCATGCTGAACCTACTGGAGATATTGATGAAGAGGGGTGGGAATTACATCCTGCTTCAGCACACCTAAATTACCTCTCAGACGAGATCGGAGATGACCCACTTCTCGCCGTCTGCGCTCAGGCTATTTTGATTCATGTAGAATTGAAAGCATCTGAGGGGGAGGTCCCCATCACATTGGAGGCCCTGGGTATTGCTCTTGTCCCCCGAGGTATCGATTCAGAAGAATTGGTCGAAGCGCTGGAGTGGTTACTTGAGCAGGGGAGTATCATTGAAGTCGATGAGAATGAATTCGTTCTAGGCTGAAGTGGGGCCCCGGGCCCCCCCACATTTCGGACTATATGGGTCCAGCGTCAGACAAAACTGATTGGGATGTCTCGATTAGTATCTATCTTAGCGGGCCTTGCGGCCGGAATTTGGTTGACAATAATACTCGGCGAACCGACGGTTGGTGCCATCATCGGCAGCTACGTCTTGTTGCTGTTTGAATTGCCACGTAATGGTGCAGAAAAACGGCGATTAAGACACGTCATCAATGGCCAATATCTACGATTGAAAGATTCGGGTATACGGATCGAGAAAATGAATCATCAATTGCGTATTCAACAACATGAGCTGGCTGCTGCTGTATCCGAACTAGAAAGACGTGATTCAGTCGGAGCCCCTGAGGCTCGGAATCTAATTGAAAGCCAAAGAGAAACTTTGCAAGCACAGGCTCGTGCGATGGAAGAAGCTCAACGACTAATCGATGCACAAAAACAAATGTTAGCTCAATTTGAAGAAAGAACCGATGATGTAAATCAACGATGGAATGAGATGATTTACACCATGCAAAAAGTGCTTGGAACACAATCGAATGAGGCGCACCAGGCACAACGAAAACTTGCTGACGAAAGTGGGCGACTCACCGAAGCATTTGCTGAGCAAAGTCGGGAAATGCAACGGACGATGACGGATCTACTGCACCGTCTGGCACTTGAACCACGTACATCGAATGTTTCTGTCCAAGATTCTGTTCTGGTCAGTGGGCCAAATGAGGATATTTCGCAAGCAATTAAAATCCCTGTAATTTCAGAAAGACCCTCTCGAAAAACACCCGCTATTCCTGATTTGAAACTGAAAGCACGTCCAATAAACAGCAATATTGAGGACAATTGGATAGAAGCCTTCAACGCCGACTTCGCCTGAGGCTTATTTGTGAGTGATGACGATTTGATCTGGGTTGGGGCCGCTGCGCTCAGTTCAGAAGAAATGGAAAGGTTCCGAAAGGACCTGGTTTTGCGTCGAACTGTGCTATGGGTCCCGACCGGTCTGATTCTTGCCATGGTGATGCTTTATCTGTTTGAATTACCGCTCTCTGAAATTGAGTCGATTTTGACTTTGGTATTTGCATTGGTTGTGGGAATTGTTTTTGGTCGAATCTCAGGAAACCAACTTTACAGACGGATTCGTGGTGCATTAATCGAGGGTTTGGATGTTGCACCGTTACTGCAACAGGAGGGAAGTGGATTTACGGCCCGATTCCTCGGAATGCCTGGACAACCAGACATACTTGATGTTCTCATGCGACCTGGTGAGGGTGGTGCCCTTTCCAAGGAAAAGGATCAGTGGGGACGAGTTGTTTACAAAACCCGTGGAGAAGATCCTCGTGGTCCCGCTGAAGGTTCAGGGGCCGATACGATTGATTCGAGAATGCCACGAATCGATGCCATGACTCCACGGCCAGAGTTTGAAGGCCTTGAAGGTGAATTGACCAAAGGCGAGAAGTTGATGGTCGAAGCCAATATCGCCCGTGATACAAAATCGCAGGAAGCGTGGGAAGCCGCGGAAAAGGCCGACCCGGAACTGATTGAAGCCGGTGTGGAGAAGTTAGGAGATTTGGTCTCGAAAGGTCATGATTTTGGCGCGGGAGGGAATTTCCCTCAAGCACCTAGTCGCACTGATCCCAATACGCCTCCACCGTCGCAGCCAGCGCGCGATTAGGATTCGTCTCTGGATTGAATCCGAGTA
>CATISE010000141.1 GCA_949538655.1 Marine Group II euryarchaeote MED-G33
AAGCTCGTATTGGGCATGACGCAGAAGCGCGTGTTCTCGAGGCCCTGGGCGTAGACATGATTGATGAATCTGAAGTTTTGACCCCCGCAGACCCTTTTTATCACATTCCAAAGAATGATTTTACCATCCCGTTTGTTTGCGGTTGTACAAACCTTGGAGAAGCGGTTCGTCGTGTTGTCGAAGGTGCAGCGATGATTCGAACCAAAGGTGAAGCCGGTACAGGAAATGTTGTCGCAGCAGTTCAACACGCCCGAATCGTCGCCGCTGAAATTGATTTGATTCAGCGTTCAAATTCCCAGGAATTGGAAACTATCGCTTCGACCATTAGCAATGGTTTCCGTCGTGTTGAAGTTGCTTCCGAGCACATGCTCGATGTTGTTGACACTCCATTTGGAACCCTGAATGATTTGCATGTTGATGTGCTGGAAGTTCTTGGTGAAGTCCGTGAAATGGGTCGCTTGCCTGTTGTGACGTTCTCTGCAGGTGGTATTGCAACCCCGGCAGATGCAGCCTTGCTAATGCGTCATGGCATGGATGGTGTTTTCGTTGGTTCGGGAATTTTCAAGTCTGAAAATCCGATTACTACCGCAGAAGCAATCGTCATGGCAACACACCACTTTGATGATGCAGAGAAAGTAGCAGAAGCCAGTACGATGATGGCTGGCAGACCAATGGAAGGTTTGGAAATCGAAAAACTCGATGTGCGAATGGACCAACGTGGACACTGATCATTCGAGTGGATTGGGGATTCCTTCTTCCCCGAGGACCCATTTTAGGCATTTGACAACGCCTTGCAATGCCTTGTAATTTCTGGCGGCTTCTTTCATTCCTTCACGGTCGCCTTCATCCCGGCATGTTTCAAACCAATCTTGCCATTCATGGACACGTTCTTCGGCAATATCGAGCATGGTCTCGATTTCTTCCCAAGACCGGTCATATGACCTGTAAGGGCCTGAACGTGCCATAGCCCCGGCGGATAATTGGGCCTATTTGAGGATGCGCCCGAACACGGATGCGAGAAATTAGTCCTCACGGGGTTTTGAACGACCCCTGTTGCCTCTTGCAGCACCACTCCGGCGCATGTTGGCTTTCCGCGAAGAACGGCCGTCGGAGCGAGTATTTGCATTTGAACCAGTTTCACTTCCACCCAGACTAATGGAAGCCCCTGCGAGTAGGGCTTGTGTCAATGAGCCTGCCAACTTATCGTCCTTGTCAGGTGTCTTCAAGGCCGTTCGAACTGACTCGTTGTGGTCATCAATCCAAGACTGGGCCTCAAGGCGTTCTTGCTTGAGTTTGTCACGAATCTGATTTACCTGGTCGAGCATTGCGACAACTTGGGTGTGAATTTCGTCGGCTTGTTTGCGGCATTCAAGGAATGCTTCATGCAACCGATCACCTTCGGCTTTCTTGAAATCACGTTCTTCAAAGAGCGGTTTGATTGTCTCCCACAACTTATCCGCTTCTTCATGGAAACCCACCATGGCCGCATGCTCTGAATCAGCCTCGACCTTGAGTTCTTGAATACTGCCTTCGATATTGTCTAAATCGATCTTGATGCGCAAGGCCTCTTCAACCAAGGGTTCCAATTCCTTCTTGCGATTTGAATGTTTTTTGATTAATTTAAGGATGTTATTTTCCTTCTCGAGTTTTATCGAACCATCTGTCTCAAGCATATTCTCAAGTTTATCAATCTGAGAATTTATCTCACTCAATTCAAGAACTGGGGATTTCTTACCTTTTTCTCCACGGGAATTCTTTGCTTGACCAATCAGTTCGCGGATTTGTTGTTGAATTGCATCGCGTCTCGCCTGATGCGCCTTCGCCTTATTGCGAATTTCCTTATTTTCGGCCAACTTCAAATCAATTTCTTCTCGAAGTTTTTTGTACTCTTTTTGAATCGAATTCCGCGAGTCTGCATTCCTTTTACCAGCATCATTGTGCTGCTGCCGGATGTCGCGAAGACGACGGAGTTTGGCCTCCATCGACTTCAACTGATCACGAAGGTCAGCATCACTGCTGTCGACCTCTTCGGATTCCGTCATGAACTGCCGACCCCCTTTCCCCATTTGAATCGAACGATGAGGGAGGTGAGCGTATTACAGCGCTGCCAATGATGCAACCCATGGGACAACCCGGTAAAGTACGGCGAGAATTCCAGCCGTGACTGCAGCCATTCCGCCTCGGAGGCGGATACGTTCTTGCAATTTGGGTCGTACCTGAACGGCGAGAACCTTGCCACCGAGCAGATTCCCTTCAGTATCCTCTAATCTGACCGTGACGGTCGATTCACCGTCATGCTGAGGCAGCAAAGTTTGCCAAATGATTTCACCATGGCCCATCATTCTCGCAAGTACATCGTGAACGTCATCTGTTGTATTGGATCTTGTGGGGAGGTGGGCATCTAATCCTTCGAGAGCTGTACTCGATTCGAGAGTGAGTGTGAAAGAACTTTCATGGGGCTGGAAATCTGGAGTCTGAACTTTAATCACAATCTTTCGACTCTCTTCGCCACTATTGTGTAAATATGCAAACAGATGCCCTGAGCCACTGACTACATTCTGCATGTCGACATCAAAATGCAGTGTATCTGCACGCAATGATTCTAGGTCGTCGGACAAATCATGCTGAAGTCGTGAAAGAAGACGGAAAAAGGGTGAACATTTTCCTTTTACATGTAAGAACAGGTTGGTCCAAGTTTCTTCATCAAACCAGTCATTTTCAAACAATTCTGGCAACCGATCTAATCGGAAATAATGCTCCATCGATTGACGAACCTGACGATTGGTAAGTTCACCCTTGGCTTCCAAATACCGCATGTGTAAGAGGTGTTCGATTGCAGAGTGGATGTCTTTTCCAGGTTGAAGGCCATCACGAAGAGATTGGATGTGAGCATCGAATCTTGCACGGAGAACAGGGTCCATCCAAGTGGTGAGGATTTCTGTGAATACACGGTCGGGACACGAAGGGTGTAGGGGTGGTTCGTATGCTTCCAACAAACCCCATCTTTCGACGGTGTTGTGTTGGGTACCTCCCCGAAGTAAGTCTAGGCCAATCGCTGCGAAAGTACCACCGATTGCGAATCCAACAAGGACCCCCCCTGCATCACTGAGACCACCCTCTAATGTGGCGGCCAATTGAGCAATGGCTGAGAAAGTGACAATCGTTAGAACTCCTGAGACACGTGTGATTGCCATTCGAGTTACGTCGTTAATCGCCTCGTATCCGTGTAGGCTCTCAAAGGGGCGGCCACGGAGCATGAAAGACTCCCCTTCCGCGAGGAAAACCTTACGCGACGTATTGTGTAAAGAACGCACGACTGAAAGAGACACCATCCATGCCAGGAGAATAATGGTCGCTAAAAGACCGGATACGATGCTGAGTGTGGCTTCAGGAAAGCCGGATTCAACACTGGAAATCCACCAGTCAGGGGAACCTTCAGCATAGCGGCGTCCGACCAACTGCAAAGCGAGTGCAAAAATGGGCAAGGTGAGTGAAAGATGAATGCCTCTAGACAAAAACAATCGATCCAACCGGAGTAGGTGACGTTCGCGGCCTCGAAGCTTCTCCATCCGCTTTTCTACGGCGTCAATATCTGAAAGAGTGGGGCGCCCATCAGAAGGTTTCTGTGTTGCTGAAATTGCTTCTTCTGTAGAGATGGCATCATCGGAGGGAGCGAGTAAATCCAGAGCATCCTCTGTCGAGATTTTCTCGGCTCCCATGATGTCGCGTGTCCATGCGCGCATAAGGCCATTGCGCCAAAAATACATCACAATGTTCGAATCAATATTTGGCTGGAAAGTTCGGGCGTAATCATCAACGATTTACCGTCGAATGAAAATCCCCCCTCCACTGATTCAATTTGAGAACCAAGGACAATCCCAAGTCCAGAGATTGTCTTGGCGTCAGAACCCTCCAAAACCAACAACTCGACGGTGCCTGAAAGACCTACTGGTAGGGCGTGTAATGGGAGAAGCATCGACTTACCAACTGGCTCGATTTGCCTAGATACGCCAGGTATCGATTCCCCACTAGGTGTTGTTTCAGGATAGCCCAACAACCGATCGATTGCGGCCTCCAAATCATCGGTTAATGCGTGTTCAAGACGGCATGCCGCAGCATTGACATCACCTTTGTAATCAATCATACGAACCAGGAAAACTTCCATCAAACCCTCTCTGCGCTTGATTCTGGCTGCGGCTGCAAGACCATCCTCGGTTAGAGTTGAACCACGATATGGGATGTGATACAAAATCCCTTTACCTGCCAACCGTTGAATCATCTCACTACTGGATGCTTGACTTACGCCCATTTCCTTGGCGATTCTACTATTGCGAATCGGTTGGGCTGGGTTCTCTGCATAAAACTCATACAATTTTTTGAGGTACATTTCCTCAAATTCCTTGATTGGGTCATCCACATAGCTCACCTCTTTAATGCTCGGAACTCACATTTGCATGCTGGACACCGGGCTCTAACCGGCCGTCGGTCATATGGGACTTTGAGTTTCTGTTCACAATCTGGACATTTGATGACATCATCCGATGAAGAAGACGACTTTTCTTCTTCAGGTTCGGGCTCGGACATCTCTTCAGCAACCTCATCACTGGATTCGAACTCCTCTTCCGACTCAGTTTCTTCGGTGTCTGAAGGGTCAGGGGGTAGTTCCTGCGTGGCCACCACTGGGAACGTTTGTGCGCAGGCTGGACAACGTGCAGAACCACTGTATGTCGCCGGCACCCGGAGCCTTTGATCACAAGCTGGACAGGCAACCTCGACCTTTTCAGCAACTACTTTTTCTGGAGATTTTTTCGGCTTTTCCTTCCGTTCACCACGCTCTCGACGGGAGAGCAATGGTTCACCCGCACGCGCACGCATGACCGTTCGTGTAACAAGTCCAATGAACAAACCCGCGAGAGAGCCATACAGAATTGACATCCAATCAATGGTTGCATCGGCCTCTACTGTATCATCCACTTGAGAAAGGAATGAAGCCGAACCGGTTACATCCGTGTGTGGTGTTTGCCAAATCAAACTCAAATCAACTACAGAACCCTTGGGCCATTTGATTTCGATTTCCCCGTTTACAGTCTCACCGGATTCCACAGGGTCGACATCAGATGAGGAACCGGACACGGGCCACAAAACCTCGCCATCTCTCTTCATGTCAATGAGCATGATTGTACCCGCCAAAGTATCCGCATTCCCATCATTCAACAATGAATAGGATATGGTCACATCATCACCAGGGGCTGGGGATTCAGGAGATATTGAATCGATGATGACCGATACAACAGGATTTGGGTATACCAAAGTGATTTGATCTTGCGCAACCGTGGAAGAGACCCAAGAAATCGGCGTCAACTCGACCCAAACATCAGACGAAGAAGTTGGATGGCCCAAATTATAGTTCAAAGTCCGTTGACCAGGGGATAGGAAAATCTCTGTTGAAATTTGAGTCGCTTCACCAGATGTGGTCGTTGTACCTAGTTCAAATAACACAAGACGACCTTCGCCTGCTGACAGTAGTGTCGTCACTTCGATTGAAAGACCATCTTGCAAAGTCCACCCATACGAGGATATGCTGGAATCAAGAGATTGTGAGGGCTGGATGGTGAGGATCAATGAACCTGACAAATCATTTGCAACCAAACTATCTTGACTCACGACCCGCCATTCAATCATTCTCTCTCCAGAAATACTGGTGATGTATTGTGAGCCCAGCTCAAGGCTACTTCCAACCTCAAGTACTCGAGATTCAAGTAAGGACCAATCACCCATGTCATTTCCATCTGATGATCCCTCTCTGACCTCGAGGGACCCCGTTCCAGAGAAATCACCACCGTTGTGAATTAAAATTGCAAGTGGTGCAGGGTCCCCAACATGGAATGGGCCACCGGTTACTGTAAGGCCATCACCTCCAGCCCTCATTAGATGGCCGGCCGGCATATCGTAAACATGGGCCGAGGTGATCAAGGAATCGAAATGAATTCTTGTGGAATTTGCGATTTGACACTCAATGACTCCCGGCCGAACATCGATGCTGACATTCCATGTCAGATTGCCATTTGTGGGAATCAAGAGACTTGATGAGTAGATTTGAACCCCAATTGGGTAATCACAAGAAATCGATCCTGAGAAATTGGATTCACCTAGATTTTCAACCAATATAGTCCAGTTAATTGTCTCTGACAGGTCTGGTGTATATGTTTCTGGAGTCATCGAAAGAATCGGACGGGCCAATGGAGGTGGACCGATATCGACACCCATTGTTTCAACATCTACAACTGATTGGTTGTAGGACAATTCGATTGAAATCTGACTTGTCCCTTCAAACAACGGCCCGATCGTGAAATTGACAACACTGGTTGTCAATCCTACAACATTGACAACCTGAGTTGAAAAAAGAGAATTTTCAAGAAAAATTGTGGCATTCCCCTGCCATGCTACATCTCCTGAGTTACTCACTGTAGCAACTACCCAAGCGTGATCTCCATCGCGCAGGGAGGTATTCCCACTAGGCTCCCCATGAGACGGGTCAAATGAAACGATTGACCAAACGCTCGGGGTATCTAAGGACGCATTGCCTGGAGACAAACGCTGTACAAACACTTGGAATTGGGAAACATTGTTTTCGAAATTGGTTCCGACATCCCCCCACAATTGGAATGACAATGTGTGTGTCCCGAGGGGGACATCCGATATGTCAAATGTCTCAGAAGAGGATTGCCCAGCTGAGAGAAATATACTGCGATTATCCAAAGCCAACGGTGTGTTGTCTTCTGCCGTGAAGGTCATCTCAACAAAACCAACTGAATTCACACCATGGGCAACGATATCGATGCTAATATTGACATCGCCCGATCCAACTTCCTGATCACCGATGATGTTGAAACTATCACCTGACAACAAAAGCCCCCCCCCTGATGCTGCTGCGAGGGGCATGGAGGAACACATGAGCAAGAGGGTAACCACCCAAATTCCACGTCCATGACCTATGGTCATGTATGTGCTCGGCCAGTTACAGTTCAAGACCCTTGCCTAAATTGGGCACCCGAATCGCTGAACCTTTATGCGGAACCCGTGGTTCCGGAACTCGTTCTGCATGAATGTTTCAGACCTTCTCGCCCTCGGACCGGAGGAACTCGCTTCTAAGATTCTAGAGCGTCGAAAGTTTCTGGCTGAAGCATTGCCTGGAATCGAGAAGGCAATGTCTGAAGATGCCGATACCCTGTCTCCAGAAGTCGAAAAATTGCGATTGGCAAGAGACATGCACTCAAATCGTATTGCTGAATTGAAAAAACGGCGGAATGATGCACAGAAGGAAGCACGCGAATTACTCAAGCAAACACGAACAATCAGGTCCAAATTGGAAGAGGCAGGTGGGCTCAAAAATCTCGACCCGAAATGGGCGAAAGCCAAACTCGAAGAATCCCTTCAAGCGATTGAAGACAAAATTGAGAAGGAGGCCTTGTCACTAACAGATGAACGACGATTGATTTCAGAAAGGAAGGCCTTACTGAAAAAGAATGAGGAATGGTTAGATCAAAGGAAGAAGAGCAACCCCGAGATGGCTGAATACGTCGATTCAAGCAAAAAAATGCAGAAACTCTTCACCCAAGCTGACAAACTGCATCAGGAAATGCTAACACATGTCGAGAAAAATGAGCCGATTCATGCTGAATTTATTGAGAAGCGTTCCGAACTACGGAACTCGATTCGTCAACTAGAGCGGGCCCGTGCGCTGATCAAGCAATCAGGATCCGCGATCTCCTTCTGGGAAAATACAAGCAAAGACGGTTTTGATAAATTACTAACTGCGGCAAAAGATGTCGAGTCTGGTGGGAAATCCACCGTGCTTCGTAGAAATGCTGAGCTACCAATTTCCATAAAACCAAGCGGTGGTGAAGAAGAATGAGTGGTGGCAAGAAAAAGCACCATTCAGAACCAAAAAATGGTTTGTTTGATGATTTGGAAAGTCTATCTGATTCAGAAATCAGTGAACGACTTGAATCCCTCAAAGCAACGGCCACTGCAACGGGGGAGCAGCAACGCAGGGTTAAACAGGAGCGAGATGCAGAAATCACCTTGGTTCAATCATTACGAGATATTCAGGAATCGAATCGGGGATTCAGTAAAGAGAGGAATGGCCTGCTTACAGAATTCCGCAAGATTCGGGATGAGGCGAATAAAGTCAAATCCGAACGAGATACAGTCAATGAAAATGTACCCCCTCCACTCGAAATAATTGAGCAACGATTGATTGAAACTCATCGCCGACTTGCAACCATCCCCCATGATTTGTCTAAAATGCCCAACCGCAAGCATGAAACGAAATTATTCTCATTCTTCTTTGAGCTGAAAGCAATGCATTCACAGAAATTAATTGGGAACCAATTGCACCAGAAATACATCGAATTGTTACGGAATCAAAAAAACAAACTGCAACAACTGGATAAGCTGAATGACGAAAAAAAATCAGTCGCGGAAGAAGCACGTGAAGAATTGCCAAACCAAAAAGCAAACCCGAAGGAAATTCGCAAGCTGAATGAGCGAATTGCTAAGATGCTTGAAACAATCAATACGCACCGATCCGAACTCAAGGGCATCAAACGTGAAATCGGACGCTTGGAGGCCTACACCAGGGTTCGGAAAAAGGGCAACAAAGGGAACCGTGGTAGACGAAAAATTCAGCCTAGGCTGGATGAAGTTAAGGCCAGGGCGAACAGTGGAAAGTCCTTGTCTATGGAAGATTTTAGTGCATTATTGGGCAGTGGAAGCTTACTCGATTCACTGAAAGAAAAAACAAAAACAAAATCCGAACAAAAATCCGAACCCAAAAAACGTCGACCGAGACAATCGGGTGCCGCACGTGGGAAAAGACGGACATTGAGTCCCGAAGAAAAGGAAAAACGGCGCAGGTGATTGCATGGACGGGCTAAGGTGGATCCCGGCATCGAACCTCAAAAATTGGAGTGAATCTCGACTGGAAAATATCCGCCAATTGATTATTCAAACAACAGGTGAATCCTACCAAACACTACGCCTCAGGAAGTTGCCATT
>CATISE010000142.1 GCA_949538655.1 Marine Group II euryarchaeote MED-G33
GAATCAAAGTTTGTCTTCGTGGGTACGAACCCTCAAGGTGGAAACGACTCTCAGAAGATGCCAAACACACGTATGGACAAGATCATCGGTAACCTACCTCAGATTCAGAATGCAATTGTCCTTGAAGATTCAGGCAGTATGAATTCTGATCTCGCAATGAATTGGGAAGATTTCTTGACAAAGGGGGAAGGCGTTGATGATTCCGTCATCAAGGAGCGTATGAATGGTGTCGATATTCACGACACCTGTGCCCTAATCTACACATCAGGGACGACTGGAAATCCAAAGGGTGTCGAATTGACTTATGATAACTTCACCTTTGAATTGGATAGTATCGAAAAAGTCATTCGATTCACACCCGGGGATTGCTATGTTTCGTGGCTCCCCTTGGCCCACGTATTTGGTCAAGTTGCCGACAACCACCTTTGGGTGCGCGATGCCATGCATCTACATGTGGTAGACAATGCATTGCATGCTGTCGATTACGCCAAGAAGGTTCAACCTGCACTGTTTATCGGTGTCCCAAGAATTTATGAGAAGGTCTATTCAAATCTCAAGAGCACTCTTGATTCCAAGGCTGTCATCCGAATTGGTCTCAAGATTCCAGTATTGAAGAAGGTCTTGCAAAAGGCAGTCAAGAAGAAGATTGGAATGGTCAACTGCAAATATGCAATTACGGGCGCAGCACCGATTAATCCGGACATCCTCAAATTGTTCCACCACATTGGAGTTCCATTGTATGAAGGCTATGGAATGACTGAGACAACGGCTGGTGCCTCACTCAATTACGAGAAAAACGTGAAGATTGGTACCGTCGGTAGGCCAATGCCAGGTACTGAGCTGAAAACGGATACAGATGGCGAAATCATGTTCCGCGGTCGCCACATCATGAAGGGATACTACAACAATCCTGAAGCGACGGCTGAGGTCATGGATGGAGAATGGCTCCGATCAGGTGATATCGGTAAAATCGATTCGGATGGATACGTGTCAATCACTGGCCGGAAGAAGGAACTGTACATCAGTTCGGGTGGCAAGAACATCGCCCCTCTACTCATTGAAGAGACGATGAAAGCAATCCCATTGGTCTCGCAGTGCTTCTTGGTTGGAGACGGTCGTAAATTCTGTAGTGCGCTATTGACTCTTGATGTATCAGCTATTTTACGCGACAAGTTTGGAATGGATGGGGCACATCTGCCCAAAGATCCTGCCAAGCAAATCGCACTCTTGAACGAACAAGGACACCAACTTTCCGAATACACAGACAGTGCAGATATACACGCTGAAGTTGAAGCGCAAGTGATGGAACTGAACAAGCAATTTGCCCCACCTGAGCAGATTAAGAAGTTTACAATTCTACCACGTGACCTCACTGTCGATGATGGTGAATTGACACCTACTCTGAAGATTCGTCGAATCCAAATCCGTGAGAATTGGGCGACTGAAATCGAAGATATGTACGCCTGAAACCAAACATCTCGCGTATGCGCACGGTGGCCTACGGCCACCGCCGATGGTCTCAAGCGTTGCAGCGACCTCGCATTTACATGGCGAGTGGGGCTTCTGCGCCGGCTTCTGATGATGTTGTCAGTGCCTTTGATGCATCAGGCGTCCCACTGCGCGTGGTTACTGCCGCCTCACTATTCGATGGTCACGATGCGGCCATCAACGTAATGCGACGCTTGATTCAAGCCGCAGGATGCGAAGTCATTCATCTCGGTCATGACCGAAGTGCACTCGATGTTGTCAAGGCAGCCATTGAGGAGGATGCTCACGCTGTGGCCCTAACTTCCTATCAGGGTGGGCACATGGAATATTTCACCTATATTCGGGAATTGCTAAACGCTGCAGGGAGAGAGGATGTTCGGATATTTGGCGGTGGTGGTGGGACCATTACACCACCAGAGATTCGGGATTTACACGCTGCTGGCATTACACGAATTTATTCCCCTGATGATGGTCGGCAAATGGGTCTGCTCGGAATGATTGATGATTTGGTTCAGCAGGCGAGTGAATGCAATATCCTGGCTCAAGATATGGACCTCAATTCCCCGGTGACACCTGCTCAAAGGGAAAAGGTTGCACGCCTCATTTCCCTCGCTGAAAATGCTGATCCTGTGACCTTTGCACAATCTCTCAAGGCATGTCGAAGTCGACCGATGGAGACCCGCGTCCCCGTCATTGGGTTCACTGGAACGGGTGGAGCTGGTAAGTCGAGTTTGTTGGATGAATTGATGCGCCGAATTACAACACAAAACCCCCAATTGAATGTAGCACTACTCTGCACTGACCCGACACGAAAACGAACCGGAGGGGCATTGCTGGGAGACAGAATACGAATGAATACACTCACCAGCGATCGATTGTTTATGCGAAGTCTGGCCAGTCGCTCTAGCGGAAAGGAACTCTCGGAAAAAACCCGTGAAGCCATCGAAGTCTGCCAAGCGACAGGGTATGATCTCATCTTTGTCGAAACCAGTGGAATTGGTCAAGGAAGTGATGGCATCACAGATGTCAGCGATGTCAGCCTGTATGTGATGACCAGTGAGTTTGGTGCACACACCCAATTGGAAAAAATTGAGATGCTGGATGTCGCTGATTTGGTGGTTCTCAATAAATTCGAAAAACGTGGTGCAGAAGATGCATTACGAGCAATTCGCAAACAGGTCAAGCGCAATCGCAACCTGTTTGAGATGGAAGATTCGGCTCTGCCAGTCATTCCAACGATTGCGAGTCAGTTTTCAGATCCAGGAGTGGATTTACTTTGGGAGAGATTGGCAGCGATTCTTTCAGACCGTCATGATATGATTCTAGCCGCACGTGAACCGCAATTGCCAGAAAGTGGTATGCCCGAACCACAACACATCATCCCTCCTGAGAGAATCCATTACCTCGCAGA
>CATISE010000143.1 GCA_949538655.1 Marine Group II euryarchaeote MED-G33
CGGAATTCGTAGGCATCAACATCAGACCCAAGGAGGAACAAAAATGAGTGAATTTAATTGGACACCAGACGAAATAGCAGAGATTGTCAACAATAACCGCCTTGTACTTTTCATGAAAGGCACACCGGAAATGCCACAATGTGGTTTTTCGAATCGTGCTGCTCAAGTTCTAAAGGCGCTCGAGGAACCATTTGTGAGCGTCAACATTCTTTCAGATCCACGAGCCATTCCAAGTGTTTGTGAGTGGGCAGATTTTCCAACAATGCCTCAGGTTTACGTCCATGGTGAACTCATTGGTGGCTCCGATATCGCACTAGAGATGTACGAATCTGGCGAACTTCAGGAGATGATTGCTGAAGGCGATTCAGCGTAGGTGAATCTACGATGGCGGTCGAAACTGACCGCCGTGCCATGCTGATTGCTCTTGCGGGTGCAGCAGTGATTTCGTTTTCGCCAGTGTTTTACATTTATTCAGATACAAACCCATCCACTGGCGCCTTCTTCAGAATGCTCTACGCCCTTCCTGCGTTGGCTTTACTGGCATTCATTGTCAGAAAATCTGATACCCGTTCATCTCGAATGCGATGGATGGCTTTCGGTGCGGGACTTCTACTCGCTCCAGACATGCTTTCATACCATATTTCGATGATTTTTATCGGGATTGGAATTGCAACTCTCATCGGAAACTCCCAAGTCATCATCGTCACGTTGGTTTCATGGAAATTGCTTGGTGAGAAACCCAACCCAGCGATTCTAATCTCGCTACCAGTCGTTATGCTTGGATTGATCTTAATTTCTGGAATTGCTGATGCTGAACCGTATGGGAAAGATCCAGTGAAAGGAGTCATATTCGGAATTTTCACTGCATTTTGTTACTCCGCATTCCTCATTGTGTTCAGGTATTGTAACAAGGATTTGGCTCCAGTTTCTTCAGTTCAATTCGATGCCACTGCTGGTGCAGCGATTGGTCTTCTGGTCCTTGGCGTCCTACCCTTGAGTCGATTGGCAGTTGAACCAGTAGATTTCCAACCCACTTGGCCAGGCCATGGTTGGCTGATGTTACTGGCAATTCTTTCCCAAGTCGGCGGTTGGCTCGCAGTCGCTTACGCATTGCCTCGATTACCCGCGGCACACACATCTTTCGCCATTCTCTTACAACCCGTCTTGACACTGGTATGGGGATTTTTAATTCTCAATCAAGATGGTCATTCAACCAATCAAATCATTGGGATTATTCTCGTCCTTGCTGCGATAATTTCTGTAACTATCTATGGCTCTGCTACGAACGATCGCACAGTCTCTGAATGAAAAGCCTCTTCGCTTCAATCATCGAGGCGATTAGAACCACCGCTGCGCCAATAATCGCGGCAAAAGCAGCTTGTTCTGCTGGATTATTCGAATCAGGTATGAGAATCCCACAGGCAATAAAATCAGCAATAATTCCAGACCATAGTAAGGCCGCATATCGCAACGGCCGCTCGCTTACTTGAACCAAAGTCAATGGTACACTTGCGAATAGAGCCAAAACCCAAGCGATTAGCAACCAAGTGAATACAACCGTTGCCTCATCAGAATAATTTGGAAACACCCTCACCAATGATTCCACTCCAATCCACCCGCCAATGAAGAAGCCAGGAACCGATGCAACCCCAATCATGACGGCAGCACGTTTTGCTCGGTGCCACATCTTGTTTGCATCCTGACGAACTTCACCCAACCAAGAAAGCATCACTGCCCGAACCGACAAGATTGGGGCATAACCTGCAATGAATGCGAGCCAAGCGATCTGAAATATTTCGACAGAGTCTGTGGTTGAAAATACCCCCAGCATCAATTTCTCGATTCGGACATTGGCAACTAGAGCAACGGCTGCCAACAAGAAGGGTAAGCCAAGGTCGATGAGTTGCTTTCCTTTTGCCATTGACGTTTCAAGTTCTATTCCATCATCGGCTGACGACAAGCGTCTCTCCCCCAATCGTATGGCAATCACCATCGCTCCAAGTGGACCGAAGAATGTGGCCAAGGCAAGAGCGATTGGATGTGCTCCAAATTGCCAAGCAGCTAGTAATATTCCAATTGCTGTCGCTCCACGATCTACAAACCGAACAAGTGCTTCTTGTCTAGATTCACCCAACGCACGTAGGGCAGCACGATGTGCATAAGTCAGAATTTGAACGCAAGCAGAAAGTGCTAGAATTAGAGATGCAACAAGCCATGTTGTTGATTCTCCAACCCATAACCATCCAAGAATCGCACTGATTGCAATAATCGGAAGTGCAAAACGAATTTGAATTTGCAGACATCGGTGTACCAAATCATGAGTACCTGAACCCAATCTTTCTCCATCACGTCCAATCAGGGTTGGTAAACCAAGATCTACGATGGTCGCAGTCACATAGAATAAATCGAGTAACAGAACCCATCGCCCATAGTCACCATCTGTGAAAGTCTGAGTGAGCACGACATGAACAGCAATTCCAACCAGAAGTGCTGCTATATCTGCGGATGAGAGCCAGAGAGTATCCCGCTCAAGTCGAACCCTTCGTGTCACCTCTTCACCCCGAGCAACATCTCGTGTAATGATTCTGTACATCGTTCCCAAGTCATGCTCCGTTCAGCTTCTTTACGTGCCAAAGACCCTAATCTTTGCCGTTCTTCAAGCGGTAGTCGACTCAATTTTTGCAATGCATCATGACAGGCTGAATCATCCCCTAAAGGAATCAAGGTTAACCATTCAGCATCGCGATAGGCGTGTAATCCACTCACATTGGAGGCAACGATTGGCAAGCCAGCGGCCGCATATTCGGCAACTTTCAATGGTGAAGCATGTTTCCAAACTTCACGATTGGGTAGATGCAGTACACCGATGTCTGAACTTGCCAAATGCGCTGAGACATCGCCAGAACTTTCGACACGAGCCATCGTTGCCAATCTTTGAGAATCATTGCCTTCCCCAAACAGAAGAAGATTCACCCCCATCTTTGTCAATCTGTGAAGTTCTCGAGTTCGGTCTAGTGAGCCATGGCAAACCACAAGAGGATTTTCATTCATTTTTGCAATTTCAAATGCCGACAAATCAACACCAGCAGGTACGATTGAAGATGGAAGGTCCCACGGCTGCGAGGATGCCATATACTGACTTTTTACAGCCCGGCCGGAACTGTTTGAACGCGCAATTTTCCAAGCATTTTTGTATTGTTTTCTCTGTAACCATCCTACCAAACCAGTCGCAACAGGTGGGCTTCGATCCATGTGTATCCATGGTAATTTATGCATTTCTAAAATTTCTGCAGCCCCTTCAACACCGGTCCACTCAACAATGGCCGAAGAAAACGAACTCAGATCAATTGCTTTCAGTTTCGCTGAAACATTTCGATTAAAACTGCGGTGTCCAAAGCCGAACTTGTTCGAGCGTTCGACTTGATGTTCGCCATCTGGACTCATGAATTCTATTTCCCAACCACGATCAATCAATGCGGATGAAATTCCCAATCGTGATGTCGCCGACATTTCGGTTTGTCTACGATGTGTAATCCAGAGGAGCTTCATATTGCCACCTCATCGTACAATTTCCTCCACAATGGGATGACCTTACTGAGATTGTAGAATCTCGCCTCATTGGGTCCAGAAGCAGACATCTTTTCCCAGGTTTTCCCCTCAAGCATTTGTTCCATCGCATCGGCAAATGCATGAGCCTCCAGTTCTACAATTTGACCCGACTTCTCAAAGACACCATCACTTGCTTTGGATGCCAACACTGGCATACCTCTCGCCATTGATTCGATTACAGCCATGGAAAGCCCCTCCCATTTAGAGGGTGACAAAAGTGTGCCACAGGTATTCATGAGGTGCTCTTTGTCTGCTCCATCCACCCATCCATGTCCTCTGATTCCTGGCTCATCAACTTCGATTCCAGTTAGATGTAAAGTTACATCCTTGCCTCGCGCCCTCAGGATTCTTGTCGCGTCCATCGCGATTGATTGCCCCTTCATTGGATTCGCTCTTCCCATCAAAAGAAAATCTGTACGTATTCGCTCCTTTGAGATTTCAACGTCTGGTACCGGATTTGGGATTACGCTTGATTCACCCAACCAAGGAGCCAATCTCTCTTTCCAAAGTTCAGTCAAAACAACCGTGTGTAATGATGAACAAATCTGATGAACTTCAGGTCCACGTTCTCTACAATGACGATCAAAATCACCGGAATGAAGTGAAAGAATAACTGGAACCTTGGCATTTTGAGCGATTTTAATGAGTCCCATTTTGCGTTTCCACGACCATCTTGTCGCCGTATGAATGTGTACAATACTGACATTTCCACGCTTGAGCCGTGCCTCCAAATCCTTGCGGACTTTCCACCAAGCACGTAGGACTGGAATAACGCCACCATCGGCATGACTCGCCATCACCTCGGCATTCCAACCCTCGGGAGGATTGTCCGCCAGAAGCCGGATTACAGCCCCCATTCCCCCTCGTGTATTCGAGGGCCCGACGTGAAGCACCGTACGCATCGCTTTCCCCTCGGACGGCACACACCCATCTATCGAATGAAGGGCTCGCCGATGCGGTTCTCTACGGTGTGCTTATCGTTGACGCTGTCAGAGAGGGCATTGGAGAGACCCATGATTGAACGACTTGCTTTCCTCACAGTACAGGTTGGTGCAACACTTGCAGTCATACTTCCACTGGCGATTCATTGGTTTTTGAATCGTAAATGGATTCAACAAGAACCCCCATCACCAGATGCTTGTAAGGATGAAGACCTCCCATCTCTTTGCGTAGTCATCCCGACATGGAATGAGCGAAATGTCATCGAATCAAAATTGAGCAATACACTGTCTCAGACATATCCAGTTTCCAAGAGGCGGTTCATGTTAATCGATTCAGCTTCGACCGACAATACCGTTTCAATTGCGAGGGAATGGAGCGAGTCAAATGATTGTGAGATCCAGATAGTGGAAATGCCTGCGCGGTTGGGTAAATCCGCTGCCATGAACCGCGCCATGCAGGAATTACGAGATGGCGACGATGTATTCGTGATGACTGACGCTGAAGCCACTTTGGAAGACGGTGCCCTTCGCAGAATAGGTCGATGGATGAAAGACCCCTCAATTGGAGCTGTTTGTGGCACTCTAAATCAGTCAGATGGTTCCGCCTACAGAGGGTGGTATCGATGGTTCCGCTCTGGAGAGTCACGTGCGGATTCAACTCCAATCTTTGAAGGCTCAATTGCGGCTTACCGGGCAAGTGCCCTGCATCCGATTGAACCGGGAGCAAATGCTGATGATTCACAACTTGCAGTATTGGTGAGGAATGAAGGGTTACGCGCAATTTCGGATGAATCAATTCGTTTCTCCGAAGATCCAATTACCAATTTGAAAGAGCATCATGCTCGAACAGTACGAAGGGGACAAGGTCTTTCTCGACATTTCTGGAGAAACCGTTCTTATTGGTTTAGAAATGGGCGTTGGGGTACGATTCTCGGCCTCAACGGTTTACAGCACTCAATATCTCCTTGGTTCGTTCTGATTGGTATTCTAGCCGGTATCGCCCACGCAGCAACCGTCTTGTTACTCGGTTGGCTTGGGGGTGAACCCATGTTACTAGATCGTGGCATGCTCCTATTGGATGCAGTTGTCCTGGCGAGTTTAGGTGTAGGCCTCACCGGTCTTCGAGTACCATTGTGTGCTTCAGCAGTCGCATTCCTAACACAAAATCTTCGATTGGTTCAGGGTATGATCTTACTTCAGTTTGGTAACAGCATGCACCAATGGGAAGCGAGTAAATCAAACCGAACCCGAAAATGAAACAAAAAAAAAGCCCCCCGAGGGCGCCGAAGCGCCCTCGAGGGACATGTGTGTAATCCTGGTTTGGTTACGAACTATCACAGTCTACTGAGTTAATCTCAGCTGACGGAGACGGAGTCGTCGCCAGCAACTGCAGTGCCACGGTATGTGACATACAGACTGATGGTTGTTGCTCCGTTTGCGATATCGGTTCCGCTCTCTGAGAGGGTCAGGAATTCGCCTGTCTCCCACATTGCGTCATCGCTACCATCTTGGCCGATGCTGCACTCTGCGTCACCTGCAGTGTTGCAGTTGTACGTGCTGTCACCAACGCTTAGCTTCATTACAACGAACGCCCAGTTTAGGTCGTCCTCTGCGTGTTGCCAACGTACTTGCACCAATAGGTCGTCATCTGCTGCACTTGTGGTTGCGGTTGCGTCTTCAGCTGTGTAGCTGTTGCGGGTACCGCTTTCTGGCTGGTCTGCAGCGAGGCTGTTTGCCCACACGTACAGAACACCAGCCAAAACCACAGTGATCGCGACCATTAGGATGGTTGCGATAACAGGGCTGACTGCCTGCTCGTTCTTCATTTCATTCTTCATTTCAATGTCCTCCATTTCCCCAGCGGGGATGGCTCTGCTATAGCCCTCATTGGTATTAAGGTTCCCACCGCGCCGAATCGAGGAAACACCAGTTTAATCGGTGCACTGAGAGATATTGCACACTAGTACAAACATTTTGTGAACCATTTTAATAACATCCTCGAAGGCCTGGAAAATAGTGTTTTTTTTTGATTCTAACAGGGCAAAAATATCGTATTCTAGCCTAACGGCCAGAGTTCGTTAGGTGAACAGGGGCGAGAGACGCAGCGTAGAGGGGATGGGATGCACTCGACGAGTACCAATCGACCCTGTTCATATGATGGCTGCACTCACAGTCGTATAATCATTCCCAAACAGGTCTTTTGAGCCAAAATAGCGGATTATCAGCCCTTATTCGATTGTCAGAATCTCTGGACCACCATCGGTAATCCAAACAGTATGCTCGTATTGACCAATCATCCCACCATTTGAGCAACGAAGAGCATGATATGTTTCAAGGAAACGAATACTGATCAATTTCTTGACCAACGCATTCCATTTGCGAATCCGACTTTCTTCATCTTCTTGCGGAAATGGTTTCTCCATAAGGGGGAACGCCCATCTCTCAGAAAATGGAAGTGTACTGTATCTCTCTTCGATATAGCGGGCCATCGTAGCACCCAATGGCTTCAACTTCTTCTTCGCAACCACTTTCCGAATTGAAACATCACCTGTAACTCGATAGATGTTGGATGAGTGGCGTGGTGCGATATTTTCGACTTCTCCAGATGTCCCAGTTGTATTGAATGGTTCCACTGCAAAAACTCCACCGAGTGGAACTGTACCCTTGAATCCCGGATGTTCCGCTCCACAGGCATAGGATGGTACTGAAGTACCAGCATGCAGATTGAACAATTCCAATTGATGTCCACATAAATTTCGAATGGGTTGGAAGCCGGCATCTACAGCGACTTGTTCAGCCGCAGCACCGACTTTGTACCAAGGTGTGTTTGGATGCATTTGCTCGATTGAAGCATCCCTGGCTTCCTTCGCGGCTCGGATTTGTTCGGTATGATTGCCTCCGTTCCCAACTTCAATCGTCATTGCGTTGTCTGCAATTGCACCATGGATGTGAACGCCGATATCCAATTTGACAAGGTCTCCTTTCTGGAATACAAGTTCATCACCCCATCCTTCTGGCGGTGTGAGTAAATGATCGGTCGTGTAATGTGCGGCGATATCATTCACAGAAATGGTGCATGGAAAAGCCGGCTTTCCACCGTGGCGGTGGATGTAACGC
The DNA here is from genome assembly GCA_949538655.1 of Marine Group II euryarchaeote MED-G33. GTDB lineage: Archaea > Thermoplasmatota > Poseidoniia > Poseidoniales > Thalassarchaeaceae > MGIIb-P. The sequence continues at coordinate 7,668 of CATISE010000143.1, forward strand.
TCAGCAGATTCAATGACATCGTGCCAGTTGGCTCCGGCGACCACTTCCTCCTTGATTGCCTCAAGGGTTCGACGTGCGACATGTCCGGCATCTCGCCAGTGTTTCATGTTCTCTGCGTCAACCATGTGTGAATCTCCTCTGTTCGAACTTTACCTTCTCTTACGACGGACCAATCCGAATCGTGCGACGGGTCACCGGAGATGTTCCATCTAATCAAGGTACTTGGTGAGCCACCCACACACTTTCCAGGAAAGGCTGCTTGTATCGGAAGATTGAGTATTTCTGCAGCCGTTTCACAATCAGACACGGGCTCATCCCCACTTGGGTTGGCACTGGTTGCAGTCAGTGGCCCGGTTTTCGAGACGAGTTCTCTCGCGCGCGCGTCCGCGAGCACGCGTACAGCAACAGCATCGCCCCCCAATCTCTCATCCAGTGTTTCATGCGCAGGGAGAATCAATGTCAGAGAACCCGCCGGAAAAAAATCGAGCATTTCATTGGCAATTTCGGGTATTTCTACGAGTGCAGACGCTTGCTTCAAATCACAAACACCCAGACTAACGATTTTGTTTGTTGAACGTTTTTTCAGTTCAAACAATGAATTCAGAGCATCAGATTGGGGGAGGCACCCCAATGCAGGAAGAGTCGAGGTAGGGTAGACTACAGGCAATCCTTGCAAGACACGTTCGACAATGCCAGACGGCAGTTCAACCGTGTCAACCATGCATACCCGAAGAGTTCCTGCATTTCAGAACTACGCGAGCCAAATTTGTATATGGCGCTCAGCGACGGTTGCCGCCACCTCACGATCTCCAGATTTCACCAATAGTTTTCCACTCGGGTACAATGTAATATCTGCTAAATCACTAGAAAAGGTGCAACAGAGTCGATTTCGTAAGGTGCAAGTCCAACCTTCAGCTTCAATTCTTGCAGTAACCATTTCCAAATCGATTTTGTCAATGTGTTCAGGAACAACAGTCCAAGCTGCACGCCCGCTGCACATCTCGAGCAGGAAACCCTCACGGGACACCGCCAAATCCTCCAATTGCCATCCGACCTTCCAATTCAACAACTTCTCGGGCCGCCTTTTTCGCCGACCTGCTCTTTTGCCCAGTCCAGAATAAGAATACAACGAATAGAACGGTACACACATTATTCAAATGTGGCCAAACCGTTTCAAAGGTCTCTCTAGATATCCATTTTTCCAATGGCAAGATCTCAAAGAGAAGTGCCTGTGACAAATCTTCCATGGTAACAATTTCAGGTGCACCGAATTTTGTCAGCATCGGCCCAACCACATTGTCCCATAGAAGTGGAACTGGCCCCAATACGAGCGCAATCCATCGCATCCGCTTGATGATTGCATAGGCACGCCATTGTGCCCTGTAACGCTTTTCACGTTCTTTGAGTTCATCAGGTATCATGCGTCAGCCTCAACTTGGTGGGGGGCCAGGAGGTTTTCCAGAATTGGGCGGAGCTCCTGGTGGTGAGCCAGATGGTGGGGGACCAGGTGGTCTACCGGGTGGTCCTGATGATGGACTACTGGGCGGTGGTCCTGTTGGTGGACCAGGTGGTTGATTGAATTGATCTGCCGCAGGAGCAAAAGCAGGTGGTGATGAGGGCGGACCCGAAGGCGGAGATGGGGGTCCAGACGGGGGGGCTTGAGGTGCAGCTGCAGGCGGAGATGGGGGTCCAGACGGGGGGGCTTGAGGTGC
>CATISE010000144.1 GCA_949538655.1 Marine Group II euryarchaeote MED-G33
ATTCCAAGACTACCCCAGACCGTTCCAGCTACGATGATAAACAGTAACAAGGCGAGAGCCGTGTTTCCAAATGGAGCTCGATAAGCAACATTGATTTCTTCATACACACCTGGTGCTGGATAGGAGAATGGGAATGTTCCTGAACGTGTTCCTAACATCGATTTGTAGTGTAATTTACCACTGAAATCTTCAGGAACCGGAACGTTTGCAGCGATGAGGTCACCCGTTTCGTTGTTGTTTAGAGTGCAATTTTCACCAGTTTCTTGGAACCCGGTCATCATCCAATCTTCTGCAACCCATTCCTTGGGACCGAAATCACTCTGTTGGCGAGTTGGTTTGACGGTTCTCCACATCACATGAGTATAATTTTCATCATTGGTGAATGGGAAGTTCGGATCGATACACATCGTGATTGGAATCGGACCAGATTCTGGGATATCGAGGTCCTCAGCACTTACAATCCACTGACTCTTTTCGACTTCTTGGATGCCAATGTTTGCACGCTCACGCGGGTTGTCACCAATTTCGGCAATGTAGAATGGAATGCCTAGATTTCTAACTGCAATATGGTTGATATCTTCTGGTACTTGATGGAAGGCTGTACCTATTTCCATTGTGTAACAGAATGAGTCGTGTAGTCCATATTGCCAGTCACAGTAATCGCCAGTCGTCGGGTACAAATCACTACTCTGGATATTTGCATACTCGGTCATTTCTGCCATTTTGTTTCCATGATAGATGAGTTGTTGATGATCTGGTGTTTCGCAACCGGTACAGTGACCCCACGGGTACAGAACAAGCTCAGAGTAAGAATGCCAAGATAGGGTGGCTTTGAAGTCCGATGCACCATTGCTATCATCATCATTCATTTCAGTCAAATCTTGGACAAAAAGAGTTTCAGGTTCGGAATTTCCACCCCACCAATCCTCATCTACTTGGCCATCAGCATCGTCATCATTTCCATCGACGTGATCTTCGTTGATTTGTCCATCACCATCATTGTCGGTATCGTCAACTGGGCCATTGTAAACGTCATTATTGGGACCATCGGCATAACACATCCCTGGGAATAGTGGACCTGTGGCACCGAGAGGTGCCCCCCACTCATACTGGAAGTTTCGATTCAAATCCACACCATCACAACTTGGGTCAACTTCCTCATCCAAATCTGGTATTGGAGTGACACCCGATACGGTGTTGTCTCGTAGGTTCTTTCTCCAACCTGCTGAATCACAATTCCAAGCATCTTCGCCGCAGAAAACCTCGCGGTCATAGCGATTACCGTCGACATTCAGCATGGGTACTAGGTAGATCTCGCGAGTGTTGACCAAATCTGTGATTTGCTGCTCAGGGAAATCCTCGTCCACACCGAGATCACCTGGGCCACAGGCCAAGCCATCGCCGTTTGAATCTTGGAAATTCGAGGCCAATGATAAACAGTCTCCATCATCATCGAGTTGGCCATCTCCATCCGAGTCACCCCAAGTGTCCTCGTCTACCAATCCATCTCCATCATTGTCAATCCCTGCCATTCCATAGTAATGGGCAATGGTTTCTAGGAACATCATGGGGACTTCGTATGACATCCACTCTCTAGCATGGAAATTTCCAATCATTTGGATGTCAGGGATTTCGGCATAATTTCCACAATCTCCAACGTAGTCGTTGCATTCCCCACCATCAACCCCGTTCAATTCTTCGCCACCACCGGTAATCTTCAACCAGGGCGATGAATGGCTGTAGAAATGACCCTCGTAACTGTTGGCAGTCATATCGACACCACGAGCATTCGTGCCACCATTGAGTCCTTCATGGAAAGACATGATATTGACGGATTGATCTTGGTAAACGTAGTTCTTCTCAGACAATTCCATCATACGATCTTTCATTGTGAAATAATCATGATATTGCTTGAATTGAATTCGATCATTGCCACCCCAAGGATGGACATGGTTTGCATAATCTTCACTCCAGATGTCTTCAGGAGCCAGTCCTGAAGGGTCATCATCTTGAGTGTTCGTGGTGAGACTGCCAGTTAGCAATGGTATGAGCATGCAGAGAACTGCAAGTACTGCTGAAATTCGACGAGATGACATGACGACCGATTCGTCGAGACAGGTTCTACGTTTGAATGGACCGCTTATGCGACCCGTCCCTTTAGGGGACGGTTTCGCGAAATAATCAAGCGAAATACTCAACCACCCCATTACGGTCGCAGGAACATGGACAAGATTGTCGAACTCGTTCCAAATTGGAGTAATGAGATGGTGGGATTCAATGTTGGCACGCTTGTCGTGCTTCTAGGATTGATCATTTTGGTTTTCAAATTGAGATTCCTCGCCATGATGACAATTCCAAAAATATTCAACTCCATATGTGAGAAAAGTCCTGTCGCAAAGCTAGCACTGCAAGACTCTAGTAAGGCGTTGGGGACTGCGATTGGTGCTGCAATACTGTGGCAGTGCAGTGCGGCTCTAAGCACCAGTGATGTTGCCATGATGCCCTCATATGTTGGTTTCTGGCTACCTTCTCTCGCACAGGTTGTAATGCTAATCGCCATGATGATCTGGGCCCTTCGACTCACCGTCATTGTTCAAGCAGTGGTCGAATATTGGGATGATGACGATGAGCTCGACGGAGCGGAACGCACATTGATTGGCGCAGTTGAAAGCGTCATCCGATTTTGTATCGTTGTCTTTGGTTCGATTTTCATCGCCGATGCACTAAATTTCGATTTGACCACGATGGTGGCTGGACTGGGCATTACCGGTCTTGCACTAGCACTTGCCGCTAAGGACAGCATCGCAAACGTGTTTGGTGCCGTAACCGTACTGCTAGACCGGCCCTTCCGTGTTGGAGATTGGGTATTGATTAGTGGTGCAGAAGGTGAAGTTATCAACATTAGTTTGCGAACCACGCTCATCCGAACAAGTCAAGACACGATCGTATCGATTCCAAATTCAAATCTAACCAGTAAACCCATCGAGAATTTTGGAAAGCGGCGCTGGCGGCGTTTCCGGCCAGTAATCTCATTGGATCTTGATAGTGATCCCGATGCTGTACAGAAGTTTACAGAGGGTGTTGAAGAACTGATTCGCAATGATGAAAATACAATGAAAGAAGACGCATCATGGGCAAAGGTCACTTCGATTGCCAAGGATTCCATTGAAATTTCTTGCAATATCTACTGGGATGTTGACGGGGGTGCGGACGAAAAGGAAGCGCGTCAAATGTTCCTCCTAAACGTCGCTCGAGTTGCAAAGGAAAACGAGATTATGTTCTACGAACCTCGTGTCCGTAGAAGTTCCAACTGAATCGAGGGGTTTTCATGGCCACGATGATTTTGTTGCGACACGGACAATCGGTCTGGAATGCCGCAAACAAGTTCACTGGTTGGACCAATGTTGGGCTCTCGGAAGTCGGAGAAGCCGAGGCGGCCAAAGCCGGAGAAGAACTCGCAGACATGCAAATCCATGTCGTCCATACGAGTGATTTGATTCGAGCCCAGCATACAGCTGAAATTGTCATGCAACACAACCGGGTTTCAAATGATGTTCCGACTCATCGTGATTTTCGTCTAAATGAGCGCCACTATGGCGATTTACAAGGCCTCGACAAGAGTGACACTCGCGCAAAATATGGAGATGAACAGGTCCACATTTGGCGTCGTTCGTATGATGTCCCACCTCCTGGGAAAGATGGTGAAAGTCTAGCCATGTGTGCAAAACGCACATTGCCATATTTGGATGAGGCGATCAAGCCCGATTTGGACTCTGGAATGACCGTTCTCGTCGCTGCGCATGGCAATAGTTTGCGCAGTATTGTCATGGAAATTGAGGGGTTATCAAAAGAAGAGGTTTTGAGCCTCGAAATCGCGACGGGCGAACCACGAATTTACAGTTATGAGAATGGTGTTTTCACCAGGGCCTAGGCGCCAAATGTCGGTAGAATTTGTTCAGGACCCATCCACAAATTCCCATCGCACCGATTCCTGCGATTGCTGAACCAGAAGGTATGGGTGAATCGGGATAAAAAATCCAATAGAGAATCACAGCCAAGGGAACAAATGTACAAACCAAAGCACCAGCAGCGATGGTGCGTACACGATACATGCTGTTCTGAACGGTCGATACTTCGGAGAGGAAGTGCGTGACATGAGGTGGTTCCTCGTGACCCCAGGCTTGGTGGAACAATCGCTGCTCAAGATGCTGTTCATACTCCCAAATCAGAAGACCACCTCGATGGCCGTCCAATGCCTTGTGTGAATACCAATGCGCTGGAGCGGTGGAAACCCATCCTTCACAAAACACTCTTTTCTGATCAGCCGTTAAATCGATGACTGCAGATGCGACATCCCGTATTGCAGGGGATGGAGATGTTTCGGGAATCAGGGCGTTGTAGACACCTCCAATACACCCTTTGATGATGATTTTTTCATTGACCAAATGGCAATGTTCGAGTCCAAAGTTTCGATGTGTGATGGTTCCTTGAGTATCTGCTGAATGCGGTGCTCTCCATTTGGTAGCGGAACGGGTTCGGGGTTCCAATTGATCCAGACGCTGGTTCCAATTCCGTTCATCATTGGGGGTTGCCAAATGACGACCGCAAATAGCATGGAAACGACCGAGTGCTTGACCCGCCAATCTTAGATTCCCATCATCCATTGACAACGGATTCGATTCCAATTTATCGAAAACGAGAATAACGTCACGTCCCTCAAACTGCAAGCCACCAATTGCTGTATGCAATTCGTTGCAATTGAGACTAGAAAGGCGACGTCCGTGGCCATCTTCGTCCAAGGGCAAGACATGGGCTTCATGATTTTCAAACTCAACAACCCATCCCTTCGAACTCGGCGATACTGAGATTGGCTTGCCCTCAATCCATTTCCCCCAAGTGTATGAAAGAGCACCCCACCATTCACTGGATGACAAATCCCCTTCGGGCAATAGCATGGGTAAACTGTCCCACCGTACGTGAAGGAGATGAGCAGTGAATCCTGTCGGAGGTGTCATGATTGCATCGGTTACAGAATTCACTGCAACGCGCGGATACCATGGCTGCGATTCGATGTCCACACCCTGCCCAAAGGCCGCATCCACATCAAATCTCTGCGAAGCAGAGGACAGATTGAAAACGCTCCAGTGGCGCCAGAGATGACATGGGAGAGGCGACAAAACTGCCATTGGCGGTCGACCTCGATGGTACGTTGATTTTCACCGACATGTCACGAGTGACCATCCGCAGAGTGGTCCTTCCTCGGTTTTGGTTGATTCCTTGGATCTTTTTCCTTGATTTGACTGGAAAGCGTGCAAGATGGAAGCAAATCCTAGGTCGAAAACTCAAATTTGATCCTGCTGAATTGGAGTATAACCAGCCCTTCCTCGCTTGGTTGAAGGAAGAAAAAGCAAGTGGAAGAGAGGTCATTCTGTGCACAGCATCAGAGATATCTGTCGCGAAGAAAATCGCTGACCATGTTGGAATCTTTGACGATGTCATGGGTAGTGATGGAGTTACAAATTTGCGAATGGAAGCAAAGGGTAAGGCACTGGCCGAGCGTTATGGGGAGGGTCAATTTGCCTATGCAGGAAATTCTAGTCATGATTTGAAAACTTGGCCCTATGCAGGTGAAGTCATTGTGGTCAATGCCAGCCAATCAACGCTCAATGCACTGGGTGATCAACCATCGATTGTGTTTGAGTGAACCGATTGACTGTCAAGTTCACCAGTAAATCTCCAAGCGCATAGACAACCCCGCAAAGCAATGGAGGATTCAGTGCGGTCAATGGAGTCCATGCCACATCTGGATGCCAGGCCCAATTGCCCAAATGAGTGCCCCACAATTCCATCGCAAGTGCCAACCATGCCATCGTTGCATACAGTCGGCGTTCGGGACCCCATCGCATGAATCCGAGCAGAGCAACAAGCAGAATCAGGCCTGATGTGTCGACCCCTTGGTAGGCGAAATAAAGGGACAATGGGACGAATGGAACAATCGCTGGCCACGACCATTTTTCCTTCAAATGACGTGAAAAACGACGACCTAAATCGAAGAGGAACCAGTGCCCTGCAGGCACAAACAAAGGCATCATCCCTTCACGATATTCATACAGATGCCAAACTTCAGTGAAGAACAGTTCCATCGGTGTAGCAAAGGCCAAGACTGTCAACATCTCAATGCGTTCCAATCGTTCCCCCCTTGCGTAGATGGTTGCGAAAAGAGACCAACAAAAAATATCGACAATGTATTCGCCTTTGAGAGCCCAATCAGTCCCATTCTGATCGACCCACAAGCCGATACCGATGGTGAGGATATAGACAACCTCGCGGCGCATGCAATGGCCACAAGGTCCACGCTATCAAGACACCCGATTGCATCAATAGGGAAGGCGCACTCGAGGGTGCATGGGTTGGCTGGGCCGTACGCTGGACCGAACAGCCCACTGGCTCCTGAAGTGGCGAATCATCCGTGGGCCTGCACGATGGATGGTAAACTCACGATATGCTTGGAGTATCGTATCAAGAACCGACCGTGTTCGGGCTCGAAGATTGGAAACCCGTGTCATGGAAGGCAAACTTCCACAACACATTTCGATCATCATGGATGGCAACCGTCGCTTTGCAGCTGATACCGGATTGGCGGCAACACTCGGTCATCGGGCAGGTAAAGAGAAACTTGAGGATGTCATGGATTGGGTCCTAGAACTTGGGATTCCATACCTTACAGTGTATGCACTGAGTACGGAGAATATCACCAATCGGATGCCTGAGGAATTAGATGCACTTTTCGATCTCTATGTTGAGGGTTTGAATGATCTTTCCAAGGATGAAAGGATTCTGAAAAACAAGGTTAAGGTAAGGGTGGCTGGTCGTAAAGACTTGCTTCCAGAACGCGTACTTGTAGCCATCGACAATACTGAAAAAGTCACTGCAGAACATGATAAATTCGTCTTCACAGTTTGCTTGGCGTATGGTAGCCGAGAGGAAATTATCGAGGCTGTTCGAGCCATCGCTGCAGATCATGCGGACGGTAACATCGATTTGGAATCGATTGATG
>CATISE010000145.1 GCA_949538655.1 Marine Group II euryarchaeote MED-G33
CCTTGTCACTATTATTTCATTATAAACGAGTCTGAGTGCGGCTTTAAATAGGGGTTTTGTTACGGCCGGCCATGGCAACAAGTGATGAAGACCGCCTAACCGTAGTGAATGTAGTCGCCTCAACCCGCGTGGCTGAGGAATTGAACCTACCAGATATCGCAATTCAGTTGAATTGCGAGTATGAACCAGAGCAGTTCCCTGGTGTCGTATATCGAGTGGTTGACCCCAAGTTGGCCATCCTCATGTTCCGCTCCGGTCGTGCAGTTTGCACCGGTGGAAAGAACGAGGACAACATTCACACGGGTATCGAGCGCATGATCGGTGATTTGCGTGCAGCCGGAATCGAGACATGGGAACTCGACGATGTTCAAATCGAAGTTCAGAACATGGTTGCGACTTATGCTCTACATTACCCCGAGGATTACGATGGTAGGGACAAGTGGACCGACGAGCCACAAGCGGGCGAACCTCGCAAACTCAACCTCAACCACCTAACTTTCCACCTTCCATTTGACAAGGTCGAATATGAGCCAGAGCAGTTCCCCGGTTTGATTTACCGCCTTGATTACCCGAAGGTTGTCTGTCTGATTTTCGGCAGTGGCAAGATGGTGATTACCGGCGCACGCCACAAGGATGAGATTCTTGAGGCCGTTGAAATCATCCAAGACGAACTCGCCGACCTCCTGTGAGGCTTGGAAATGACCGACAGTGTCGGTCCCATCCGCTTAGCGTTAGCCAAGGCCGTCTACATACTGCATGTTGGAGTCACATTTTTCGTTCCTTGGGGCTGGCTTTTGCCTTGGCCTGAAGCTTGGTGGTTCGGCCTCTTCTTCATCCCGACGATGTTGATTCATTGGAAAACCGCTGACGTTTGTATTCTATCGACGATTGAAATGAAATTGAGAGGTCACCCACAAGCAGGAACCCGTGAACAAGGTGGCTTTATTCAGCGAATGGGGGCGCTTGTCGGTTGGCACATGAGTGACGAGACCGCAGCCAATCTGGGGTGGGGTCTGTCCTACATGGGTTTGGTATTGTGCGCACTGCGATTGTATCTAGGCGACCATCTACCTTGGTGAGATCATGTGGCGTTGGATTGCCGCAAAATGTGTACGTTTCAGCCATCTCATCGTGATGCTTTTCCTGATGCTAGGTTGGGCATTACCTTGGCCGGTTGCATGGTGGATCCATGCCATTTTGACACCTCTCACCCGCCTACATTGGCGCTTCAATCAACGGACCTGTATTTTCACAACCTGGGAACAACGTTTGATGCAAAATGAGCAACTCGAGGAACATGAAGAAGGTTGGTTTGTCAAGGAAATGACTGAGGCCATTACCGGTTGGAGGCCACCCACACAGTTGACCCGGAATATCATGTTGATTTGGATGTGGGCGACCACAATCATCTCGATAACTCGCATTGCGCTCAATTGAATAGGGGTGTCCTCTCTGGTCACCCTATGGGTGACCATTCACGCCTTCTGCCAACCAGCCTCGTGCTATTGCTAATTTTTTCGATATTGGTGCCGTTTTCCCAGCACCAAAACGTGCCCGAATTGGAACCTGAGTCTTCGTTGAGTTTGGTTTCGACCAAGAGCGGAGGTCTGATTGATGTCCCCAATTGGCGAGTCGGTGATCAATGGATTTATGATGCTGAATTTGATGTAGAAAATCTACTGGCCAGTGGTGGGATTACGGGGGCGAGTGTCGGAACACTAACGGGTCAGTTGGATCAAGAAGTTGTAGATATTCGTGTAGAAACCATCGACAATGTTTCTACGATTGTTTACCAACGAGATTCATCTGGCCTGTTCACGTACAGTGGAGCCTCCATCCCATATGACACAGGTTTCCTTGGGACAATCAACATCGTAGGCGATTTGGAAGTGGATTTCGATTTGGTTGAAGTCATACGAGCTTCAGATTTGGGACAGATTTCAATTGACATGACTTTGAATGTCGATTTAGAAAGTATTTCTGGAACTGCTGCACTTCTGTATTCAAGAATCGATTTGGCAGATATTTCAATCGATACAGACTACTCACCTCCAAAGGAAATTTACGATTTCCCAATCGGCCTAGGAGAGGTTTGGGATACGTATACGACGACCACTACAACTTGGAGTGGAAGCGTTTTTGAGGATTTATTCCCCATCCCTGATGACACTCAAGAGCAAACCACGGAGCGCTTTGAAGTGGTCGGTTCAGGAGACCCAGGTGTCGCCTATTCGGGATGCTCCAATGCTTACAATGTGACTGCCTACAATGCCAGTTCTGGAACCAACAGTGGTTACCGATGGTGGTGTCCAGGCGCAAATAATGATGCTTGGTGGCACCAAAGTATTGAATTGGGGGCAGATATTGATTTTAGATTGAATCAATACACTCCAGTATCTCGAGTTCACGAAATCGATGTAGATCTATTGTTCCCTGCTTGGCCTTTGGATATGGATTTGGGAGTGTGGGTCAATGTTTCGACCTCAAGTGGCCAACCTGTGGCAAATCAAGAAGTTGAATTTAGGTATGAGATTGAAGAAGACATCCGAACCGTGACAACAGCGGCGAATGGTAGTGCATATCTGATGTTTGATACAGGGCATGAAGTGGACCCCTCCCCCACAAGTTCTGACTATGCAAGTCACGGGGTCATCGCTTGGATTCCATCCACTGAAGAGATTGGTGCCTCAACAATTACAACTGATTATGCGGAGAACTTCGTGCAAGTCGACCTTTTGGTTGTGGATTCAGGTGTCTCAATTACCCGCACACGTGACGGTGTTTCTCAACAACTGAATTCAATCACTGGATTCAATGTAATTCCCGATGACCAACTCACATTTAGCATTCCAGTGCAGAATATTGGAATTCTTGCAGCGCCATCTACAACGCTTGAGATCGAAGCCCCCGATGGCTCGACCGCTCAAGTCAATATTCCGTCTCTATCTCCACTTGGTACATTTACTGCCGATGTGGCTTGGACTGTACCACAATCACAACCCATTGGAGATATTCAAATTCAATACGAAGTAGACCCAACCGAGAGTATCACAGAAGATGCCGATCGTTCCAACAATCAAGGTTCGTTAACCGTCTTCGTTGGCCGGCTACCTACGGCGACAATCGCAAACATGATTCCTCAATTGACCTTTGAAGCGGTTACAATCGATGCATCACAGTCGATTGACACGGATGGCGGCACAATCAATTGTGTGTTTGGCATTGAAATGGAAAACGGGACAATTGAATCTCAAGTTGCCCCAGATTGTATGGTCGAAAAAACATGGGAAAATGATGGTGAATATGTTGTCAATCTGACGATTGTGGATGACGAAGGAGATGTCACACAGACATCCGTTCTAGCCGTAATCAACAATCGGCCCGCTGTTGTCAATCTCGCCTCTAGTAACCCAAGTGTCATGGTGGGGCAAGCAGTGACGTTCAATGCCTATGATCACTCAGATATTGATACACAAACCCCTGAGGCGCCCATAGACATGCTATGGATGCCTCCAGATGCACCCAATGGAGTGCCCTACACTTGCTCTCAGGGGTTGATCACTCAGACCTGCACAGTCATACCAGAGGTGGAAGGTCAATTTACAATGAGTTTCAGAGCCGTAGATGACGACCTTGCCATTACCACGGCGAGCACCAGTATCACAGTGACCAACATTGCTCCATACAACGCATCGATTCAGTTGCGAGATGCGACAACGGGTGAACCTGCTGAACAGGATTCCCAGGGTGTCTGGATTGTTGATGAAGATCAACCCATTGAGTTGCTTGGATTCGTCGAAGATTCCCCGAATGATTTACCGACCATGCGCTGGGAATGGCAGCCAGATTCTCAGAGTAACCCCAGTTGGTTTGAATCCACACAGGGTCCAACCTCAGTGGTCCCAGTCTCTTGGCTGGACCAGAATATGGTTGTTATCGTACTGCAAGTGTTTGACAATGATGATGAAACGACGGGCACAATCAGTGCATACGTAAGAATAAACAACGTAGCACCCACCATCGAACCGTTCGAAAACCCTCTACCACTTTGGGAAGATCAAGCGTTCACATTCATTGCAGAATTTGGCGATACAGCCAGCGATGTCGACAATTTGACCGCCTGTTGGGATTTAGATCCATTCATCAATTTAGATCAAGAGGGAAGTTCAGATGACGATTGCGATGTGAGTGGAGCCACAATTGACAATCACATGTGGTCCAAATCTGGAGTCTATCCTGCCATTTTCCATGTGACTGATGATAATAAAACTAGTACATCACAAACCGTGAACTTCACCGTACGAAATCGTGCGCCTGTGGCCGATATCTGGGTCAGTAATGGCATGCCTACCGCAGGTGAAATGTTCGGTCTTTCGGGTAATTTGACAAACGACACTGCGACCGACAAACCTGATTTGAAATACGAATGGGATTTCGATATCACTGTTGATTCCGATGGTGATTCAAATCCTGCAAATGACCTTGATGGGACAGAAATGGAAGTTTGGACCTCTTTCGATGAACCAGGTGAGCGAGTGATTCGTTTGACGGTAAAAGACGATGATGGTTCGATTTCAACCAAGGATTACACCATCACAGTGATGGAAAGCGATGCAGGCTTCTTTGCATTCTTTGGTGGTGGAGGCATTGTCTCAATCATTGTAATGATTCTGGGCATGATTCTAGTGGGCCTACTTGGGATTCTTGCTTGGACATCTTTGCGCGGTCGCAACGCAGGCGACCCTTGGGACCAAGTTTCTCCGATGGGTTTGGAGATTGAACAAGAAGCGCCCATGGCGGCTCCACCCTCGGATATGTTTGCAGCTCCTGCAGCCCAACCTATTGTCGCAGCAACTCCTGAACCTGTACCCGCCGCTGCACCCGTTACTGCAACAGGTTCACCACCCGTTCCAGCAGAAGGTCTCCCACCCGGTTGGACCATGGAGCAATGGGACCACTACGGTGCGCAATGGCTGGCACAACAAGCTGCTGCACAACCCGTACCGGCTGCAGTTCCGGTCGTCGAGAATCCATTTTCAGCCCCAACTTCAGCCGAAGATGACTTGGACCTTGACTTCTGAGCCCATCCCATGCGACGCCGATTGTACAACTTTTTCGGTTTACCAGAATTGCCTGAGGGTGGACCAATCGATGCGGAGATTGAACCTCAAACTGTCGTAGAGAAAGGCGACCCAATCCACATCCCAAAACCGGTTCGAAAAACGGTACGTAAACCAGTCCGTGAATTGAAATTTCATGACTTGGGATCCAAGCGCTGGTTAGAATGGGCAATTTCTCAGCAAGGACTCCCCCGTCGTGGCCTTCGATACATCCAACCTGATGAGATGCACCGATTGCCATTGGAGCCCATGTCTACTCGTCTTCATCAAGGCGATATCTGCGTCGTTGATTTGAATAGTCTAGCACACATGGATAGCCAGCGTAGTGCACTTGCAAGACAAGTACAGGATATGGCCAATTACAATGGCTTACCCGTATTTTCTCTCGACGATTCGAACCGGCTCTTACTGGTCCCCGGTCGAGGTTCACGCATCGACACGGAAACGCATGAACTGGGTGGCAACTCAATTCTGGATTAGCCACGGTGACTACGGACTTCAAATGACCATGATGAGCCATCGGGTCCACTGGTAAGGCGATCCCAACCAAATTGTGCCAACAATGGTCGCCACGTCTCCGCATCCGGAGGCATCTGTCTCTTGGTGCCAATGTCAGGTCGCAAAATATTGCGAATTCTCAAGATGGCCAATTTCGCTACGGAATCGGGTAAAGGATGTATTTCAGCAAGATCACATTCGAGTACAGCAGCAGAAATAGGGTGGTATGGTGGATATTCATTGGGTGATTCAATCGAATCATCAAGGCCATCCCATTCGCTACGTTCGTGTGCAATCGGTTCCGCCGTTTGATTGACCAATAGAGATGCATCCCAGGTTCCGGGAAGAATCATCGCGCTAATTTTTGACCCAGATTGTAGATTGACAAGCGTATCTCGCGGTCGACCTGAGCGGTCCTGACTCAACGAAACCCCAAGTAACGGGGGC
>CATISE010000146.1 GCA_949538655.1 Marine Group II euryarchaeote MED-G33
ACCTCACAACGAATCCCATCGGCGGTCAAGCGTCGTTGTAGATGCTGTAATGTTGCATGAAAATGACTGAAAAGAAGAATCCCTCCATCATCATCTTGGTTGAGACTTTCGACAATCCACGATTGAAATGCATCATATTTTGAATCGATTTCACCTAGAGCCTCTGCTGCATCAATGAGTTCGTTGAGGTTTCCAAGGCGTCTCAACATTCGAATTTCAACCTCTTCTAAATCAATATCAGCTTCATCATCGATTGAGTTGTCTAGAACCTCTCGAGCCTGTGAATGCAATTGTCTTACAACATGTCCAGCAAAGGCTGGCAAACAAGAGGAAGCCATTCTTTCAGGTACAATGAGGGCCCAATCGAACACTTCGCCATCCGGATGACGCATTTGGATGAGGGTTCTCGCCCATGCACGTGCAGCTTCGTAAAGTCGCCATTCCTCTTGAGAGAGGGAAACATCGATTGTGATTGCAGATCTTTGTGCCATATGCCAATCCAGATCTCTACGTCTGGTCCTTACCAGTAGATCGTTGAGAGGTCGTAACCGACGAATCAAATTTGCCAAAATGATTCTTGAATTTTCAATCCGACCTTCCTGCCATGCACTTTCATCTTGAACCAAATTCAATGCTTGTTCCAAACGAGGGTCTCCTGCGAAACCGATTGTATGTTGAAGCGCTCTAAAGTGATCCAATGCCCTTGGTAGGTTTGGAACAGGTCGCGAAATACCATCCAATACATCATTCAGCATTCGCGTCGGCCTCATCGTTCGGTGAAATTGTTCAATGGTAGGCCATCGATCAGGGGCGAGTAAACTGAGTTGGACCCAGAGTTCTTCCTCACGAAGATTGACCGGTGTTGCCGTCATGAGGACACTCTTGCGAGAGCGCATGGTGAGCAATTGTGCCGCATCGTGTAAGCGGTTTCTGGGATTTCGACAATGGTGTGCCTCATCAATAATCGTCAGCATGACTTCAGGTAAAGTTTCCATCAATTGTTCAAGGGTTGCTGACCGCCGTAGAACACCATGGCTTACGATGATGATTCTTGGTTCACCTTCGACCAATCGATCTACAACTCTTAACAATCGCCTTCCACTGTCGATTATTTCAGCCTCAAGATCACCACGGTGATGTAATTCCTGTTTCCACTTGGAACGTAGGGAGCCTGGACAGGCAATGATGATTGCACCGGTTTCACCGATCGAATGAAGTCGACGAATGATTCGAATTGCAGAAATTGTTTTTCCAAGTCCAACTTCGTCAGCGATCAACAATCCCTGCCATGGTGAAGTAGCCAATCTAGCCGCCGGTAGGTGTTGGTGAGGCTGGTCTTCCCATCGTCCAAAATCATGCATAGGTGCAGAGTCGCTGGATGGGTGCCTCAACAACAAATCAGTCCAACGAAGCGATGGAGGTAGATTATCCGCCGTTGCGGAGTCCCCATCATCTCTAGTCCCGGAGACAGCCATAGGTCCAACGGTCGAGCGGGCGTTCTTGAACCCTCGGACGGGTGTTCCCATTTCTTAGGGAAGTTCGACGCCATTTTGTTTGACAGTATTCAAGACCACATGGGTAACAGTTCGCATAATTCCTTCGCTTGATAATACCGTTTTCGACAAATCATCCAAATGTGCACGATCTTGGACTCGTGCGAGAACCATTGAGTCAAACTCTCCTGTGACATCGTAAATCCCGAACACGCGAGGGTCTTCAGCAATCCTTCGCTGAACTTCCATCAATCGGCCTTTTTCGATTCGGAGCCCACAAAGGACAGTCATCGTCCATCCCACCTTTTCAGCATCGATTCGAACTCCATATCCATGAATAATACCCATTTCTTCCATCCGCTTTACACGGTTGGAAACAGTACCGAGTGAAACACCGACATCCTCTGCAATAGAACGCATTGAAGTTCGCGCGTCAGCGAGGAGAACTGCCAAGATTCGGCGATCGGTATCATCAATCATAATTCGCCGTATTCTCGACAGACTTTGAATCTATGTTGGTGGGTCTTTGTAAAGCGTAAGATCGAGAACCCAGCCCCCCATTTCATCGACTTCTATACTCCATTCTGTCTGGACAATTCGAGTCAAAATATCCTGTTCACCTCGAGCAGGTTTAACCTGAATCTGTATCATTTTTTCAGTTCCTGCGGGTAAATCAATAGATCGAACCGCCTTCACCAGTTTCCAAGGTGGAAACACCCGTACCTCTTTCAGATGCAGATCTCTTCTTCCGGCTTTCAGATAGGCAATCGGTTCACCTGCTGAATTTCGTCCACCGCGTAATTTGGGCAACATCACTTCACGTTTCCATTCAGCGCGGACGATTGCACCCAAACTGAGGATGATGAAACCCAACCCCATTAGCGTTGAAACACGATGTCCTGTTTC
>CATISE010000147.1 GCA_949538655.1 Marine Group II euryarchaeote MED-G33
CCGATGGATGCAATACCTCCTGGCCCACCCACGGGACCACCTGCAGCACCACCGATGGATGCAATACCTCCTGGCCCACCAGCACCCCCGGTTGATCTGTTAACAGCTAGTCTCACCATGGAAGAGGAAATTCCACCATCACCCCCAATATCATCTCTAGATGTATTTTCACCTCCTGCTCCTCCTGGACCACCAGTTGAATCACCGACTGCGCATTTTGCTCCACCAGAACCGATTGCACCTGTCGAGCCAACCTTTGACAAAGTTGACATTGAATCATGGGATTCCAATTGGAATGAAGATTGGAACGAGGAAGCGAATGTTTTCGTCAGCGGAGACCCCAAGCATTCTCCGGCTGCAATTCAAGATGATGTTGAATGGGATGCACAATCTGGCGAAGCCACAGAATCAAAGGACGATTCTTCGCTACCCAGTAAAGCAGCACTGAATAAAATGAAGAAAGCAATGTTGGTTGAATTGGCGAAATTGCGAAACGTTCCCAGCAGTGGCACGAAAGCCGACATCATTGAACGACTGCTTGCTTAGGGTCATTTCTTGCCATCGCTTTGATATGCCCGATTCGGCCCCATAGGGGCCGTAGGAGGGGTGCTCATGTCCATGCTCAACATTGTTGTCGGCGATGGAGTGACCCACGAATATGCTACAGGTATTACCGCAGGCGAGGTGATTCACAATGTCCACGGTCGAAAATCTGGAGCGGTCGCCGCTCTCGTTGACGGCGTTGAACGCGACATGAGTCACGAACTCTCAGATGGACAAACCGTTCTACCAATATTGGGCGAATCGGAAGCTGGACTGTACATTCTTCGGCATTCATGTGCACATCTGTTGGCGCAAGCAATCGTCGAGTTCTATCCCGATGCAAAACCAACCATTGGTCCACCAATCGACAATGGATTCTACTACGATTTCCACATGGATCCACTTTCCGATGAAGACCTTCGAGCGATTGAAAAACGCATGAAGGAACTGGTGAAGGCCAACCTCAAAGTTGAGCGAGAAGAGCATGACAATGCATCATTGCGAAGCATGTTTGCGGACAATCCCTTCAAGATTGAAATCATGGATGACAAGATTGGCGAGGGTGCGGGTTCTTCCGTATATCGTCAAGGTGATTTCGTCGACTTGTGCCGTGGCCCCCACGTTCCAACCACCGCCATGCTACGCTGGTTCAAATTGACCAGCACCAGTACCTGTTACTGGAAAGCAGATGCCACACGCGAATCTTTGGTTCGCATCTACGGCTGGTGTTTCGCCAACAAACAGGATTTGCAAAACCACGAGACAATGATGCGTGAGGCCGCAAAGCGAGATCATCGCAAATTGGGCAAAGACTTGCAATTGTTCCACATCGATGAGATGGTTGGTCAGGGCCTCATCCTTTGGACACCAAGAGGTTCAGTGGTCCGCAACGAATTACAGGATTTTATCTCAAGTCATTTGCGAAGACAAGGTTACAATCAAGTCTACACGCCACACATTGGCAAACTCGATCTGTATCGAACCAGTGGACATTACCCCTACTATCAGGAGAGTCAGTACCCACCACTGGTTGAGCGCGACTTGATGTCCAAATTGGCCAGCGAAGGTTGTTCATGTGGTGAATTGGCAAATCGAATGGACGAGGGAGAAA
>CATISE010000148.1 GCA_949538655.1 Marine Group II euryarchaeote MED-G33
CATCTTGAGTCCTTCCTTTGAGCGTCCCGCCGACAAAACTCCTCTATATGAAGGTATACATCGCGATTGAATCCAATCAATATCACTCAAAAGCAATACCTTCGGGCCAAATGAGGATCACTTGTACTCTAAAATGATGATAAATGACTTGACTGTCGCGTCGTATTGCTTTTCATTGACCAAATCGACTGTCCATTCACCATCCCCATTATTTCTAAAATGTTGTGTACTGAGGCGAAGTTCAACACAGCGATCATCTTCATGGCAATCTCCTACTGTTCTCTGCTCATCCTCAAGATAAGTCGAATTTGCAACCTCTTCAGTTTCTGAATCTGATTGTGAACCATTGAATACGTAGGCATCGAGTTTGTTGGCACAAATGCTGGATGGTGTGCAGGTTCCCGGTTGCCAGTCATCATCCTGTTTTGGGTAGGTAAATTGAATCTTGACATAGCGGATTGTGTTGCCTGTGTCCTGATTGTAGGTCACTGGAAATTCAAATGTCTCTGTTCCCGAACCTGAAGTTCCATTTCCATCGATTGTGAATTCAGCCCATGCACCTCGGTAATTGACGAATACATCCATGTCCATGGTGGCAACGAAACCTTGGTTGTCCGTGACACTGAGTTGAATCTCATATTCACCCGGTGGGACATTTGTCCATTCAGGAGTCTCGCCTATCAAATCCACATCATTGGAAAAAACTCCATCACCATCGCTATCGACGCTGGTATCCAAATCCCATTCATAATCGGTCAAGTATGAACTTGAATCTCCCGCAGCAGAACCTGAACCATCCAAGTAGACAGTAGTGGTTGAAACCGATGTAGATTCGCTGATATCGTTTTCTTCTTCACAAATCCAAGAGAGAATGAAAATACCTGCGGGCGGATTTTCGTCCATACAATCATTGTCTTTGTAATACTCAATATCTGCGGTTGGTTCTGCCGCATCGGCAGCAGCAACAAAGATACTCTTGGTTTCAAAATTCGTCATATCACCACTATCTGTGACCGTGAGAGTGACTGTCTTGGCGCCTTCGGCATTGTATGTGTGGGTAACCGATGAGAGGCCAATGCCTTCCTGAGTATTATCATCACCAAAGTTCCATTCAAACGTCATTTGATCGTTGTTAGGATCTCGTGTTGCTGATGCATCAAAGGTGACAGATTCTCCAACTTTTACCGTTCCCGCAGGTGAAATTGTGAACGACACAATTGGAGCGGAATTACCCGACATTGTTTCAAGGCACCCTGCCATTGCAGTGGCCAAAAGAAGGGTCGCTGTGAGCAGCACAGTTACGCGTCGCATGAATACAGGAAGTGTTTGCCCGTCATCAACCATTCGCTAAAATGCACGTCTGCGACGTCAGAAGAAGTCGAATGTCTGTTGGCGACTTCCCAATAACAAATCTTTGTCGGACCATCCATACACTTCGGTGATTCGACCCATGGCCCTAGCGAGACGTTCAGCATAGAACGACCAATCGGGTACTGGTGGTGCATCTCCGGTCTCGGCAACAAGCCATGGTTCAACGGTTTGGCCTTTTTTTGCATCTGTGACGATGTAACTGACCTTCATACCAGGTGTGAATTGGAGACCCCGAGCGATTCGTTTCCGGGCTGCTTGGACATAGGGTAAACCATCGGGATTCGCATACACGCTGTGGAAATCCCATTCGTTCTTCTTTGAGTCCCATTTTCCTTTACATGAGCGGCTGATGATTAGATCCTCGACATCGGCTTCTCCTGCCTTCACCGAACGAATTAATCCAATAACGTGCTTGTATGCACCTTCTTCATCCCCATCGAGGATTCGTTCGAATGTACTCATCATCGTCTTATTGAGCAAGTCAAAAGAATCTGTTCTCCTAACCTCATAACCGCGAATGAGTAAATCTTCTTCAGGCCAGACAACACGGCCGACATAGCGCTTCTTTGCACCATGACTGAAGAATACTGAGAGGCCTTTCTCAAATTCGAGTTCTGCACCCTCTTTGGTGAATCGAGCTGCGAGTTCATGTCCAAATGATACCAATGCCTCCTTTCCTTCATCCGGTGCTGAAACAAACACTGAATCAGTATCTGAATACACAACTGGGTGTCCTTCTTCCTCAAGTGAGTGAATGATTTTCTTAATGTTGGAGCGAGCCCAAGCGGTAATTGCTGAACCGATATCTGGATGTGTGAACCGATAGAAGGCTGAGGCGAAAACACCGTAGAAAGTATTCATCAGAATTTTCACTGCAGATTGCATTTGATCATGGAACATACGTGTGGAATCATCCTTCGCATTTTTCATCAGTGCTTTGTGCTCATCTCGTTGTGCCATCAAGTCCTGTAGCAAACGTGGAACAAGTCCTTCGCGAACCTCCTTCTTCAGGAATTTAGTCCCACTCGGAGATCGATTCACTTCGGAGGATTCATCTGTACTATCAACACGTGTTGTATGGCAGATATTGTTTGTAATCATAATTGAGGGGTACATCGATTTGAAATCGAGTATGGCTACCCATGGATATCGTCCTCCTTCGATGTCGTGGACGTAACCGCCGGTAATGGCATCGGATTTTCCTCTACGATTGGTCATGGGAACTGCAATATTTTCTCGGTCTGCAAGGCGGATCACCAGACTATCCAACCATTGGCTGGTCGAGCCAATAATTGCTGTCTCCAGTGGTACCATGCCAACAGCTGCGAGTGCTTCCTTTCTCGCCGTCGCAGAGATCGCATCTAGAATCTCGATGGGAAGCAAAGCGTCCTGCGCGCAATATTCGAGGACAACATCTGGACGTGCTGCCCATTCCTCATCCATACGGCTGGCATCGACATCCATTTTGCGTAACTCTTCGCGATCGGGGAACAATAGTTCAGAGACGAACTTCAGTGTTTCACGCTTGGGGCGAAGCGTCATTCTCGCCTCCCACCAGGCATCCATCACACAACGACCGGTCAAATTCCATTTCCGGTTCTGTTGGCGATTGGCCAAAATTGGTGGGCCTCTCACCCCCCCTTTACAGGCCCCTTCAGTGATTGGAATTCGACCCCAGCCTGCAAGTGCGGCCTTTGTCAATCGATCGTTAGAATCTTCCAACTCCTCCATTCGCTCCTTGATCTTCGGCAAATCGAAATTATCGATATTGTATCCTGTGATGATATCGGGGTCACTGTCACGCACCAATCGTGTCAAGCCTTCAAGCATCTCACGTTCATCGCCCTTGAAGGTGTGAGTCTCACTTACCCCATTTTGTTCAACCACTGCCGCAGCGCATAGAATGCGGCCGGACTCAATACTGGTTTCTAAATCAAATGAAAAAGTCACAAATGGTGCTGCAAACGCTTCAATTGCACGCAAATCGTCGATATGGCAGCTGGCTATCTGATCAGTTGGATACAACCCTCGACCACCCGCATCGCGAATGGCATCACCATCTTTTGGAAGCAATTCACCTTTCCAAGCAATGTGTGGTCCGAGGTCTAAATCCAAGAGAAGGCGTTGTGGAAATACGATATCGGCACTGCTAACCACCCATCCATCAGATTTGAGAGCATCTCGGATTTTCGGTACGTTGTAGGGTTGCTTGACCTCAACTTTCCAGTGCGGCTTTGTACCCAAATCCGTCCACTTGTCTACAGGCGGATGAATCTGCGTGACATCTTTCACCTTGCGAGCTTTTTCCAATCGTTCTTCTAGAATCTGTGAAGGGACCTCTGCGGAACCCATTGTTGCGATTTCCAAAAAGGGGCGCAATCCGTGAACGAGCAGCAATGTGGAATGGCCTTCACGTGCGCGAAGCCAGAGTTCAACCACGGTTTTTGAACCGAATCCTTGGTAGGAAGCTGAGACAATACAGGCCTCCTCTTCCGCGGACATGTGTCTTGTTTGTGGCGGGTGTCTTTGAATTCTATGGGGGGGGTGTTGCTTGAAAAGTTAGAGAAAAGTCATGCGGAATGGTTGAGAACCACCCCTTGAGTTCGCGAGGTTACCAGATATGGGATACGTGAGGGATTTCGATGGATGAACAAATTGATTGGGACTCACTCACCTTCTCTTTCACCCCTACGGATGTCATGTATGTGGCAAAATGCAAACTCGGTGAAGAATGGGATGAAGGCGAGATGATGCCCTTTGGTGACATCACAATTTCTCCAGCGGCTGGTGTCCTCAACTACGGCCAAGGCCTGTTTGAGGGCATGAAAGCTCAACGAAGTGTCAATGGTGGAATCGTATTGTTCCGACCTGAGCGCAATGCGGCCCGTCTACAAGCGGGTGCGAAACGATTGGGCATGCCTCCCGTTCCTGAAGAGATGTTCCTCAACGCAATCGAAGGTGTGGTTGCAGCCAATGCACATTGGGTCCCCCCGACAGGAAAAGGGGCCCTCTACATTCGACCCGTTTTGTGGGGGACCGGTGCAATTCTCGGTGTGTCTCCTGCCCCCGAATATACATTCATGATCTACGTCTGTCCTGTCGGACCTTACTTCAAGGGTGGAATGCACCCTATTTCTCTGAAGGTTAGCGATGAGTATCATCGTGCATGTCCCGGTGGTTCTGGTGGTGTCAAAGCGATTGGAAATTATGCACCTGGGATGATGCCATCGAAAGGGGCAAAGGGCGAAGGTTTTGCTGAAATCATCTATCTCGATGCCGTCGAACATCGTTACATCGAGGAAGTGGGTGCGGCCAACTTTTTCTGTGTCAAAGATGGAGTCGTTTACACCCCTGAATTGACAGGGACCATCCTGCCGGGAATTACTCGCGCTTCAATCATTGATTTGGCTCGAAGCAAGGGTTACGAGGTTCGAGAAGAAAAGGTCGACATTGAATTTGTCTTGCAGGCAGATGAATGCTTCTGTGCAGGTACCGCAGCCGTGATCAGTCCGATTGGTTCAATTTGTCACGGTGATATCTGTACTATGTATTCCAATAATGAGGTTGGGCCTGTAACCGGTGAGTTGTATGATTCTCTCACTGGAATTCAAACTCAATCGGAACCCGATGAATTCGGTTGGATTCGCAATGTCCCACTCCCAAATCTCTGATTCTGTAAATCGAAGTGATTCATGATGCTACGATTGGTCTACTTTCCAGTTCCAGGCCGGGCTGAAGCCTGTCGGGTTGCCTTGGCATTTTCAGGTTTAGAATGGGAAGATGTTGAAGTCACTGGAGTTCGATTTGAGATCATGAAAAATGATGGGGAGTTGCCTTGGGATATGTTGCCAATTTTACAGACCCCAGAAGGAACCATTGCCGAATCATCAGCAATCCTTCGATTTGTAGGGCACGATGTAGGTTTGGTTCCAGAGGACCGATTTCAATCAGCCAAAGTTGACGAGTTTATCGATGGAATGGGGCCGTTGGCAACTGCACTCAATACAACGTTTGGAATCTCAGATGAAGATGAGCGAATTCGACTCAGGAAAGAATTGTTCTCGCCCCAAGGTGCAGGAACCAAAAATCTCGCTTTACTGCAAAGGAAAGTCTCCCAATCAGATACTGGGTGGGCGGCTGGTACGGATGAGATGACCATCGCTGATCTCAAATTATTCACAGAACTATTCGCACTATTCTCTGGAAACTATGACGGCATAGAAGCATCTGTGATTTCTGATTACCCTCAACTACTGAAGTATCATGAAAAAGTCGCCAATGAGCCTCGGATCAAAGCGCATTATGCTACAGTGAGTCCAGATGATATCCGCTGGACGTTCCTTCCGGGAGCATTTGCGAATTTGTGATTTTATTCACTCTCTGGTAGTGGACAGGTGCTGAATCCGAATAATCGGTAAATGTAGCAATTTCCAGAGACTGCATTGAAAATCAATGCACCTCCAAGGATTAGTGCTGGTTCAAACAAAGAAGAATCAGTAAAGTAAGTCACTGCGATTACAACAATTGCAATCGCTGCCCGAATCATTCTTTCAGTATTACTTTGGTTTTTGATTAGGATTTTCAAGCCACTACTTTCACTCATGAAACGCTGGACTGAAATTCGATACTTGGCTTTTACCAGAACAAAGCCCGAATTTGTGAATCACTTGCGACGCTTACGGCGATCACTTGGTTTGCGGCCCTTCCCGGACTTGAACGACTTGCGTTGACTTTGTCCACGCTTATCCCCTACCTTCGGGCCACTCTTCTTCGCAGCCTTCTCCGCTGCCTTGGTCTCTGATTGCTGACTATTCCATGCTGAACCAATCACCTGAAGAATGCCTTCCTTTGAATCTGAACCCGTAGCCGAAAGGGCATCTGCAGTCGACACCCACAACCGACCTTCCCGGACATTGGGTCTGGAAGGATGGCTGATATTCTCCTCGCGCTTCATCTTGCGAATCCCTGCACTGCGGGCGGCATAGGCCAAACCATCGAGGGTTGGATTGGACACGGAACGACTCTTTGAAACACGTCTACCTGACCTTCGGCTGACCTTCGAATCGAAGTATCCAGGCCACACGACAATTCGGTCTGGGTGATTGGCCATCTCAGTCCCTCCGAGACTGGGAACAGGTCATCTATTGTCAACCTTCACTCTAGCAGAACGCCGTTGATTACGCCGTGACTGCCTGGGCGGCTGGTAATTCGAACACGGCCCTTGTCAGTATCTACAACTGCACCTTTGGTCATGATGTTTCGACGAACATAGTTGGGATCTGCTGCATTTTCTGCAACGGATTGAAGGGTTGCTTGGGTTACCTTTCCGGTCTTCTTATCTGCAACATTGATGACTGTATCGAATAGAACACGAACGGTTTGAGAACCCGCACGCTTGCGGTAATTTTTGCGACTTGAATCACCAATCATGGTGAACTGCTTTTCAGATGCAATTTCAGTGCGACGCTTGCCTCGGTAACTGCTTGGTCGCTTTAGTCGACCGCCGGATGGCTTGCGTCGTGAGATACCGTGCCAGTGTGCCATGTTACTTCCCTCTGGGAAGCGGGCGACCTACTTCCCTTATTTCAAGAGCGCGATTGGCAATTTTTGCCATGCGGTGGGTAAATAGAGGAAACACGGCACGGCTAAACTGGTGATGACCATGAGTGATGGGCGTTTGGAATTTAAAATTGAATTGCGAGATGAAGCGGGTCAACTGGCCCTTGTCAGTCGTGAATTTGCAAATCGAGAAATCAACATCGAAACCATGTGTGCGATCGATACAAACGTGGCGATTGTAACAACCCAAACTGTTCAGGCACGAATGGCATTGGATGCATTGGATATTCCGTACACGGCCACAAAATTACTGTCGCAATCAATGCCGGATAAGCCCGGTGCACTTGCAGAATTCTCAGAGCGCTTGGCGGATGCTGGTGTGAGTATCACTTCGATTTACGTATTGTCAAGAATTCAAGGGGCGACTGAACTTGCCTTCTCTGTTGATGATTTGGACAAGGCCCGGGCGACACTCAATATGCACGAATCCGTCCCACCCTGATTAAGCCATAATCAGGTCTAGTTCTGAAATAACGGCTCCATCTTCGCTTAGCAGTCGGGCTTTAACGCGGTCCTTTCGATTCAATGGGCCAACACCGGAGGGTGTTCCACAGAATAGCAAATCGCCCTTTTCAAGAGGCGCCCATTGGGATAAATTCGAGATTAAATCCAGTGGTGAAAATGACATGTCTCCAATCGATGCAACCTGCCGAGGTTCGCCATTGATGGTGAGTTCTAACCGAAGATGTGTGATCTCCACGGGAACTTCGCAGAAATTCCCGATGATGGCACTGTTGGCAAAGCCCTTCGATTGTGTCCAGGGCATGCCCTCTGATTTGGCGATTTTTTGAGTCATTCGATCTGTCAAATCCAAACCAACTGCAATTTCTGAAACTCTTTGATTTTCTCCAAGTTTGAGTACCAATTCAACCTCATGATGAACCTGTTCCAAATGAGAGGGGAGCTGTAACTCACAACCGAGGGGTGGTTGTGTAAGAGCGGCCCAGGGTTTGAGGAAAAAGCGAGGGGAGGATAGTGGTTCCCCACCCATTTCCTTTGCATGTTCTGCAAAAGTCCGAAGAGCACACCAGATACTCGGCATGATGTGCGGAGTCATCGACTAAGCATCAAATGAGCGGGGTTGAGTACACGACTCCGGGCGAGAATTCAAGGAGTGTCCAGCACTGGTTTGAACGTGGCCAAGAAGGATTGGAAATTGAAGGGCCGGAAACCCGTTCGACATAAGAAAATAAAATCTCTCATCGAACGACTGACAACTCCTCTTGGGGTGGAGACTGATTTGTCAACTGCATTCCTTGAAACCGCCACATTTGGGCCTTGGAATATGCTAATTGTCGATAAATCACCACTCGGCATGGAAGTGGAAAATTCAGAGGGTGAAACCATCGCATTTCCTACACTTCGTGGTATCCTTGCATGGAACCCATCACGCAAATGGTGCGAAGTTGATCACGGTGCAATCCCCTTCCTGATGAATGGGGCGGATTGTATGGCAGCAGGTATTCACAGTGCATGCGACCACATCGAAACGGGTGATCTGATTTGGATTCGAGATCAATCCCATGGTAAACCGCTAGCCATCGGTTGGGCTACGATGAATTCCACCGAAATGGTGGATGCCGTCAAAGGCAAAGCCGTCAAAATGCTTCACCATATAGGTGACGAACTTTGGGAACTAGAACTCTAGTTACTCTTCTTCGTCAGCTTTGCGAACATTGGTCGCCATTGGACCACGATCGCTTTCGCCAACATCGAATACAACGGGGTCTCCGTCTTCAATTCTTCCTTCAACGTTGGTTATGTGAACAAAGAGGTCGCCTTCGCCCTCACGTTCGATGAATCCGAATCCTTTCGTCTGATTAAACCACTTGACAGTACCTTGTGCCATATCACCTGCGCGCATCGTCATAGTAATTGAAGCAGATACCCTAAGCAGTTTGGAAAAATGCATATATTTAGGCAGTGAAATATTTGCCGGATACGCTTTTGCTTGGGGTATCCCACAACAACAGTCTTGAATGAAAGATATGACGACATTGTATGATGCGTCGTTTTGCTGTACTCTGTCTCGCACTCTCATTGTGCCTTCCGTTTGCAATTGCAGCAGATGATTCAGGCGTCAACCGGACGATTGATTTGGAAGGCACGCCGATTGATTCAATCCTTGTGCCGGAGGTATCAACCGATGGTGTTGATTTTACGATTAACGTAACGCTATCCAGTGAAGCTGCGGAGAATGGAACGACTGTTGAATGGACTGTTCAACAATGCATCAATAGTGGCGTTTGCAATCCTCCTGAAAAAATTGCAATGAATGGTTCTGATGCCAATTGGACCAGTACCATTACCCCTGTAGAAACTCATTCATATGTCAATTATGACATCGTACTAACCTATGCAGATGGAGAAGATGAGAAATTTCCAGAGAGTGGATTCTCTAATGGGGGTAAGGTATGGTCTGATTGCTGGGTTTCCGGTGAAGACAATGGTGGTAACAACTGCCCCGCTGTAGCAGTTCTACCCGATGACCCGTTGCCAGCACCCGCATTGGTTACCACAATCATCGTTGGTCTATCCGCTGCCTTGATCGCCAAGCGAGATGACTAAGCGTCGTCGATGATGGGAATGGCTCACCTAAGGTGAGCCCATGGGAATGACAATCACGAATGAACAGATTTCGAAACTTCGTAAGGCATTTGATGAAAATCCGTCAAACAAAGTAGCACAGAATGCTGTAACCGGTGTTCAATTACCAGATTTAACTCTAAACAGAGATGTTGTTCAGGAAATAGACAACACGTTCAGTGTCAAATTGGATGAGTGGAAGGTTACCTCACAGAAGAGAAGTGGTCGTTGTTGGCTGTTTGCTGCTCTGAATCTTTTCCGGGTTGGGGCGATGAAAAAAATGAATGTCAAAGATTTCGAATTCAGTCAAGCTCATATCCATTTTTGGGATAAATTTGAGCGTTCGAATCATTTTCTAGAAGCGATCATCGATACGGCTGATCGCCCAGTGGATGATCGAACCATTCACTTCCTGCTTTCAGATCCCATCGGAGACGGTGGGCAATGGAACATGGCGATGAATCTCATCGAAAAACATGGATTGGTTCCAAAATCAGCTTATCCGGAATCGAATACCAGTAGTGCAACTCGATGGATGAATACGGAATTGAAGAATATCCTCAGAAGTTCTGCATGTGAAATTCGCACCATTCTAGAAAATGGCGGTAGTGAAGATGATGCAAGAGCACACAAGGAGATGAGGGTTTCAGACATCTGGAACATGTTGTGTATTCATCTTGGAACACCGCCGACTACCTTTGATTGGCAATGGCGAGATAAAGACAACGAATTCCATCGTAAAGGTTCGATGACTCCACAAGAGTTTGCAGATGAATATGTGGATGTCGATTGGAGAAACTATGTGTGCATTGTCAACGACCCTCGCAATGAATACTACCAAACATACACTGTCGATTATCTACAGAATGTCGCGGGTGGGCCTCCCGTCGTTTACCTCAATGTCCCAAATGATGAGATGAAGGACATCACGCAGAAATTACTCGAAGATGGTGTGCCGGTTTGGATGGGTTGTGACGTCGGTAAGGAAATGGATCGCAAAGGTGGCTATTGGGATGCCAATTTGTTCAATGTAAGCGAACTATATGGTGTCGAATATGGAATGAACAAAGAAAACCGATTGCGTCATGGACAAACCATGATGACGCATGCGATGCTATTCACTGGAGTCGATGTTGTGGATGGAAAGCCGCGAAGATGGCGTGTCGAGAATTCTTGGGGTGGCGATACCGGACAGAAAGGGTACTACACCATGAATGACTCTTGGTTTGATGAATACATGTTTGAGATTGCAGCACCCAAAGATTACCTTACGGAAAAAATGCAGGCGTCTCTGGAAACAGAGCCTGTTGTACTCGAGGCTTGGGACCCGATGGGTTCACTAGCGTGAGTGAATCCAGTCTGCAACTTTCATCAAACACTGTTTGGATTCTGGAATCAATGAACCGAACAACCACCAATCATGGAACATGTTTGGCCAAATGTCGATTTCGAAATTCGCTCCTGCAGTTTTAGCATGTTCTCCAACGATTCGGCTATCATCAAGCAATATTTCTTGCCCACCTACCAGAATTAACGTGCGCGGCAAGTCCTTGAAATCTCCAAAAATCGGAGAAATGTAAGGATTATTTTTTTCACTGGGAGATGGGGCATAAAAATCAGCACATCGGATTGCCATTCTAGCGGATATCATAGGATCTGCCTTGGCCAAGGTCACATAGGTTTCTGAATCGCATGTCAAATTCGTCCATGGCGAGAATAAAACTGCCCCATCAGGGAGTTTGTGGCCTTCATCTCGAAGACGCATCATGAGGGCAAGACTCAGTCCGCCTCCAGCGGAATCACCACTGAGTATGAGTGTTGATTCAGGATTTTTCTCAGCGATATCCAACCAAGCGGAAAGCGCATCGTCAAGGGCAGCAGGATGGGGATTTTCGGGGGCCAGTCGATAATCGATCGAATGACAAATACTCCCTGTTATTTTAGCAAGATTCCTCAAGCCAATTCGATGGGTTGTCAATGAAGAACCAATACAGTACCCACCACCATGTAGATACACAATTTTCGTGTCTGGTTGGGTTTGCTTCTTTGGTACAAAACTTACACCAGGGACACCACCAAATGTTGAGCGATGTGTTTTCACACCAAATGCGGGAGTTAATTTTGCGAAGAACCATGTTTGTGGATGCACAGTCCAACGGATAACTTTGGGTGAGAGTGGAAAAACTCGGGCCAACAATTTGTTGATTCGAAGAGGTAGTGAAATCAAACGACTGCGGAGACTCAATCACTCACCCAGACCAATGCTCACAGAGACGTTCGATGAGACGCCTAGCAGGAATTCCCCATTGGACGATGGTTACAGTGGCCTGACTACGATCGGAAGATAAGTTCCCATCTTCAAAACCTGGGGCGCCCAAATCTGAGGGGACCAATGGTAATTTATCGCCACCACTTTGGAATGATAGGTGAACGCCATTCTCTTTGGCTTCTGTTGTGATTAGTTGGGTGCCCTGATGGCCTTCTGCAAGTAGCAACCGAGAGATGGCTTCCATCAACTGTTCGACTGCATCAGAACCGGTGCCAGGAGGGAGACCTTCTGTTTCCCCAATCGAGGGGCCGTAAGCATCGAGGAAGGGGAGATCTTGATCATGCTGTGCGAGTAAATCGTCAAGACCTCTGCCCAAAACGCGCTTTTTCGACATGAGGGTCACTCCAGGGTGAGGTTCCACCGTTGAGCAAGATTGACCGCAAGGTCGCGATAATCCTTCCCACCGTTTGATTGGGGGGCATGAATGTGTATTGGAATCCCCTCACTAGGTGCTTCAGCGAGTTTGATGTTACGGCGGATGGGTGGCTCAACGACCAAATCGCCAAATGTTTCCTTTAATTGACTCATCACTTGGCTATTGAGCAATGTTGGAGCATGCATAGTCATCATCACTCCATCAAATCCAAGTTCTGGATTAAGACGGCGGCGGACTTCACGAATGGTGGCGGATAGCATGGCCACCCCTTCCAAGGCAAAAAATTCAGTTTGAACCGGAACGAGTACCGCGTCGCTTGCAACCAAGGCATTGATGGTGACCAAACCGAGACTTGGAGCTGTGTCGAGAAGGATGATGTCGTAGTGGGGCAATAATGTCTGAAGGCCCTCTGATAGACACCGTTCCCGTCCAAGGCGGGTCGAGAGTTCTTGTTCTAGACCAACCAAGGACCGTTCCCCAACCACGAGGTGAAGACCTGGTATTGCGGTTGCATGGCGGCATGATGCTGCCTGTTCTGGTTCGGTAAAGAGGGTTCGAGTAGTATGAAGGACACGGCTCTTGTCAATGCCCAATCCTGTTGCACAATTCCCTTGTTGATCACAATCGACAACCAATACTCGCACACCATGCAAGGCGAGGTGGGTGGCGACATTGATCACAGTAGTCGTTTTTCCAACACCTCCTTTCTGATTCATGATTGTGACTACACGACCTCGATTTGCAGGAGTGGGTCCTGCCCGTGGAAGATCTATTTCAGTACGGGGTTCAGCAGAACTCAAAGGATCGGATTCAGGTCGTTCAATCTCTTCCTCAGTGAACTCAACGACCAAGGGTGCTGCAACCGCCTCGGGCAGTATATCCTCTTCATCCATAGTGCATCCCACTTGCGTCCGCTCTCGATATACTCTTGAGGCTGACGGGCCAAATTGGTTGTAAAATGGTGATTTCTTGGCAATCAGGCTGGGCTCGAAGTCAGAAGCCAACCAGCCATTCGTCCGTTTTCAGCATCCATTCCAACCCGAAGACTGTATTCAGTATCTCCTGAGGTCCATGTGCGTTCAAGATACGTGGTGACTTTGCCACCCATGATGTCGAATTCATCCAGCCACTCGGAGAGAGCATTTTCCTCAGGTACAACCAAAGCGTAGCCGATTTGGACATCATCACGGATGTCTCCATTTGTTGTAATTTGAGGGTGTAAGTTTGGATAGTAAGTGGATGAAACCATTCTGCTTTCTAGTTGGGATAACCTATGTGTTTGAGGAATTTGATCGCGGGAATGCTCCGGTTTATCATCCCCGATTAACTGACCATCGCCAGAATTGATACAGTTTTCACCACCGGGCCATGTAACTCGAACCCATCCAGATTCCACTGAACTAACCCAAGATAGATTCCATACTGGTGAACTGCCGGTCCGGTCATCTTTGGCTGCGAACACATAGCCATCGCCATTGAGAGCCGTGTGCGCACCTCCAAATTCTTCTGCATCCGTCATTACACAAGCAACAGCTTGCTCAAGGTTGAACCTTATTGAGGAATTATCAGGCATGTGGTTTGCCCACGATACTCGCTGCGTTGTCGAAGGTTTTCCGTCTGAACTGTCGGGTCGGCCATCGTAGTATTGTTGCCAAATAACCAACTCCTCCCCTGATTTGAAAGAAGTCTGTTCTAAGGTGTACCTAACAACGAATTCACCCTCTGGGAAAGTCAGGTCAATCGCTTCAGATTCGGTAAAGGAACAACCGGATTCTGTTTTGGATTTGTCAATTTGAACATCGACTGTTTGTTTGGCAGCCAGTGGTTGTCCGGGAATCGCCCACAGGACCATGTATGCATGACCTAGGCATTCGCCGATTTTGATATGCTCCATTCTAATTTGGATCGCATCTTGTCCACCAATGGTGCCTGTGGAACCTACTTCCCAACTCCAGTAACCATCATCCGATTCCCCAGTCATTCCTTGTTTAAGTTCCATCAAGCCAAAGTGGTCGTATAGGTTAACGGGATGCATCGGCATTACAGCGGCACCGATTAGTTCGGAAACTGTGTCTGAGCCAATGAGTCCGTCGAATGTAGTGGCGTCCGAACTGAACGATTGGCCTTCACCATCAGCAAAATTAATTGAAACCTCGGAACGAAGTAAGCTCCGTTCTGTAATTTCATGCCACTGGGTGACCCCAATATCCAACTCATTGTTCTGGAGGTTCCATTTTATCGAACTGCTGCAACTGTCTTCGTTTATTGCCGACCAAGTATATCCTGAAAGATCTGCATTGAGATCATAGTTGAGATTTGATTGTACCGCATTCCATGTTCTTCCATAGGCATCTTGAGCCATGACTGCGCCCTTCAAATCTGTGTCACTTGGATTGATGAGATCACTCAATTCCCCATTGGTAATCGATGATGAACCGGTACCGTCAAACTCGATTTTAAGTTCGTCGCAAACATCATCCAAACCTGGAGATATTGCGTCTCGCAACATGCCAACCATTTCATCCCCATCCGCAAGAAGTAGACCATTGCTCACCGTGAATCGTAAATCTTCTCCATATCGAGACGGAGCGGCTTGGTAATCCGAAGATTGGTTGCTAAGATACCACCAACCACCGACACCAGCCAGCAATACTACGACCAGGATGGTGGCGATTGCAGTTCCGTCTTTGTACCACTGAACTCCAGATATTTGAGGTGATTTCTCGATTGGATTTAGATTACGAGTTGTGCGAATTGGTGATTCTGATTCGATGATTATTTCATCAATAATTTCGGCTTCAAAGACTTCTGCTTCTAGAATCTCATCATCTTCAAATTCGTGAGATATGGTGATTTCTTCATCATCGTCGTCATCGAGGATAAGTACATCCTCATCGTCTTCTGACTCGAGCAAACGTGTGATTAAATCGGCCTTTTTCCCACTGGTGGTTAAGCTCAATTCTTTGAGGCGTTTCTTCAACTCTGCAACCGTCATCGCAGAGAGTTCATCCTCATCCATAGGCCATCCTCAGAGAGGATGGCAATGCCTACCGCTTTCAACCTCTTCGCTTAACGTGAGAACCAACAATGCATTCTGAGCCGTTTCAGCTATTTCGCATGGAATCGATTTGCTCTTGCGTCCAACCTGCTCCGAGCAATTGTTCATCGGTCCATTCAGATGCAGAGCCTCCCGATTCTGTTGATTCTTCAACAACCGCCTCTGTGTCTTCTGAAATTACATCATCTTGCTCAGGGCTTGCAGCAGCCTCTGCAAGGTTTGGACCTCCAATTTCCGGCGTATCAGTATCTTCTGGGGTTTCAACATCAGGCACACCCAATTGTTCTCCGCGGTGTTCGGATTCTGCTGCTTCAAGAACCTCTTCTTCGATCTTCTTCTCTGGTTGGCCTTCTGGATACTTCAGTTCCTTGTATGATTTACCAGTCTTCTGAGCACCGATGAATGCGAAGCCAGCCATCAAGAAAGTAATGAGGCCCACAGGAACGGTGAACATGCGTGGCCAGTAGACTGCAACCTCAACATCCATGGTTGCAAGAGTTCCTGGATTGGATACAGGTTCTACCCATTCCACGAGGAT
Source organism: Marine Group II euryarchaeote MED-G33 (assembly GCA_949538655.1). Classification (GTDB taxonomy): domain Archaea; phylum Thermoplasmatota; class Poseidoniia; order Poseidoniales; family Thalassarchaeaceae; genus MGIIb-P. The sequence continues at coordinate 15,878 of CATISE010000148.1, forward strand.
ACATTTCTGACCGGGTTGGGTGTAGAGAGTGAATTCTACCTGCTCACCAGGTGGAAGGTCCTCTTCACTCAAATGCCAAGAGTCTGCATGTAGGGCTTCATGGGGTGGATGAGGTTGGTCACAATCTCCATCGAACATTCCTGCTTTGAAATCCGTGGAACCTGAGTTACGATAGGAAACGAACGTGACTTCGACTCGAACAGCCGAAGTTGAGCCCATATCTGGCAATGGTGGTGGAATGTAGATGTTCATGTGGGCTGAACTCGCATTGGTTGAACCGTCCCAGATTTTGTCACGATAATCACCGTTGTCTCCACCGTCACGCACCCATGCTTCGGCTTCATTGGGACTCATTTGTGCCTGAGGGTTGTCTGATACATCACCATGAATTGGACCTGGGAAGAATGAGAAAATACCCAAAATGACTGTCACTGCCAAGAAGAGGTAAACATTGATTCTAGCGCTATTCCGCTTTTTCTCTAACATCTCAAGACGATCTTCACGTCCCTGACGGCGTGCGCGCGCATCCTCAATCTCAGCAAGAGGGTCAAATTGAGCAGGATTTACATCCGCGGGTGGACCGCTAGGACCGGCCACTGGGGGGCCAGTAGGACCTGCAATATCGGGGGCTCCAGTAGGGCCAGCAACGGGTGGACCAGTGGGTCCAGGCGTGGGCTGCATGAATTGTCGAGTGCCGGACGCCACTTCAAAGCCTCGCTCCTCGCACGCGCGCGGGCGAGTGTGCGAGCGAGCGCGCGGTCACGCGGTTTTCTTGCGTAGGACTCAAAACGGAAGCGGTTCCGCCACGGTTTGATGACACTGCGCGTAGCCATCCTATCTCGGGGGCCCCGGCTATACTCTACAAGACGCCTTGTGGATGAAGCAAATGCCCTCGGATGTTCAGTGGATATTCTAGATCCAATGAAGCTCTCTGTGACCGTTGGAAATGATGGTCGACGCATTCTGCATGAAGGATGGAATGTCGAGGTTGATGCAGTTGTACCCAGAATTGGATATTCAATTACAGGTCATGGTGTGACCATTGCTCGACAATTTGAGCGTATGGGAACATATGTTGCAAACAGTAGCAGCGGAATCCAAAACAGCAGGGATAAGTTACACGCGACTCAAGTTCTATCGGCAAATCATATTCCTGTACCTACAACTGCGCTGGTTCGTGATTGGCGTGACGTTGACAGGGCCATTCGCCAAGTTGGAGGTGTACCCTGTGTCATCAAGGCACCCGAAGGTACACAAGGAACTGGTGTGTACCTAGCACACACAGAACGAGAAGCGAGTGAAATTGCTTGGAAGGTGCTTGAAAACGCTGAGCGGGTTCTCGTCCAAGAATACATTCAGGAAAGTCATGGTCGTGACGTGCGAGTGCTCGTGGTTGGGGGCAAAGTTGTCGCATCGATGCGCCGTCGTGCCCATGGACGAGAATTCAGATCGAACTTCCACTTGGGTGGCAGTGTTGAAGATATTGATTTGCCAGATGACTACGCACGAATTGCTTGTAAAGCAGCTCGCCTACTGGGTCTCGATGTCGCAGGTGTAGATTTACTTGAATCCTCTAGAGGACCTTTGCTCCTTGAAGTCAATTCAAGTCCAGGACTTGAAGGAATCGAGAAGGCGACGGGAATCAACGTAGCAGGACATATCATGTCACATGTTGTGGAATCCCACGCCTTTACACCCTTAGATTTGAATCAGTTACTTTCCAATAAAGAAGGACACGGGACACTCTCATTGAAAGTACGAAAATATCCCGAACTCGTCGGCCGACGTCTCGGTGATTTGATGACGTTTGATGATGATGGGACCATCGCTGCCATCGGTCGTGCAGGAGCACATATCTGGAACCCTTCGGAGGATCTTGTTCTTCGGGAAGCAGATGAACTCATATTCTACGGTGAAATTGATGTCTTGCATCAGCGTATTCGTCCACTGATTCAACAAACCATCGATGCTCGATTCACAGCACCTGAAAAACCCCAGCCATGGAATGTCGAGCCCCCGTCTGAACACGAGGCAGCGTGGGCAGCAAAGGCGCCCGAACATCATTGGCGATATCGACGCCGCTGAAGGCCCGGCATTTTCAAAACACGCACCATTGGGGCGGATAATCTCGAACGCTTTGCGTAGCATTGATACCCTCACCCCCTGACTGCGGTATCCCTTCGGGGATGGGATTGCAGGGGCCTTCGGGTCCTAGGACGGTAGAAGCATGCACAATGGAAATCAAAGAAGAGATACACAAAAAAGTTGGTCGGAATCGACAATAAATGGGCGTTTTGCCACCCCATTTTCAGAAGAAGATTTGGGCATACCATTTGGCCTACCGAGTCGGCTGACACGTTTGGCAGACATGCCGTGGCATGGTTGCTATGAAATGCAATTGGCGAGTGAAAAGAAAAGCAAGCATACCCTTCGATCCTATCGAACTGCAACCAAACAATTCCTCACCACTGTGCTACCTGGAGAACTTCCTCCGTCATGGGATGCTTTGCAAGCAATTCCCGTGAAGGATATTGCCCGATGGGTCGATCCAAACAATGGACGACTCGACCTTTGGGTTCAGTCAATTTCTCATTTAGCAGCGGCGACTATCAATGCTCGTTTGGCCTCGGTTAGTCATCTATTGAACTGGGTCGGACACCGGGTTCCCGATTGGGTTACTCGCCCACAAAAAGGTCGCAGTTTACCCAAAACTCTCACACATCGAGAAGTCGATCGATTGAAGGAAGCCGCAGCCACCAGCGAAAACCCATTTGCCAATGTCGTCATTACGTTATTCCTCGATACAGGGATGCGTGTTTCTGAGCTTTGCGCTCTAGATCGATCTTCAGTGGATATCGATGATTTGTCGGCTACAGTACGTGAAGGGAAAGGTGGGAAGGATCGTCTGGTGCTCTTCACCGAATCAACCGTTGAAGCGATTGAGGCCTATGGAATGGTTCGTGATCAAATCGTTTCGCGGCATGTTCCTTCAGATAGCCATAGGGATGCTCTGATTCTAAATCGTCGTGGAAGGAGGTTGACTCCCCGTGCTGTTCAGAAATTAATGGATGCACTCGCAGATGCCTCAGATATTCCACGCTCAAAACTAAGTCCGCACACTTTGAGGCACAATTTTGCCACAGGACTGCTTGAAGGTGGAGTTGATCTTGTCAGCATTCAAAGATTGCTCGGACATGCGAATATATCGACAACGCGTGTTTACCTAGAAATTGGAGACCAAAGTCTTCGAGAAATTTATCATCGCGCTCAACAAGCGAGAAGGGAAGAAGAGTAATTCAATCTCGTTTCTTGATTCTCTTCAGCATATCCTTCAACGAAGGTGTGGCGAGTGTCTTGCTTCTAACCTCGACGGTTTTGTCATTCTTCTTGGTCACAGAAGTCTTCTTTTTTGAGGGGGATTTCTTCTTGGTGGGCATGGCTTTCTTGGCCTTCGCCTTACCCTTTGCAGCAGCGGTTTTGGCTGATATTGCAATCGTCTTTGCCTTGGCTGCAGCCTTCTTGGGAGTAGCCTTTGCTTTCGCAGCGACTTTCTTTCCTGTACTCTTAGCCGCAGCAGCGACCAATTTCGTCGCCATTCCTGATGACAAACCTGCTGTAAGCAACTTCTTCGTACTTGCTTTTGCCAACTGATTGGCCGTTCGGATACCCGAATCCACTAACTTCTTTGCTGTTGATTTACCAACGCCTGGTACTGCTTGTAAATTTGCAATTGCTTTGTCGTCACCCGAGGACTTCTTCTTCGCCATGATTCCCGCTCCGTATCGTACAAACCGTCGAACGTATTGAAGTTGTTCTTCTTCTCGCATGGTAAAGGACGGACAGTAGGGGGTGTCGAGGATTACGAAAGAAATGGGGCTGAATTCCAAAGAAAGTCTTCTACATGCCCAGGTTCGTTCCGGCGATCCTGAGATGAAAATTGATGCAGACGGAAGACTGCGTCATGCAAATTTTCCCGGAGCTGAAGGAAGTCTATATCTCGGTGATGTTGGCGATGCACTTCTGCGGTGTTTCGGGGTGCACGAACCTCCACGTGTCACTGAAATCCCTGGATTTGATCAACAAATTTGGCGTGTCGTCATTTCAGATGTAGAATTGTGTGTCACCATTGAAAGTCGTCCCTATTGGGGATTTGGACTATTTTCATCTTGTTTTCTAAATTCGATCCATATGGTCGGCCCACTCAATCGTCGTGCAAGATTAATCTTCGATCTATGTGCCTCACTCGGCAGAAATCCTTGGGAGGCAAAATGGACGGGGCGATTTGTAAAATCCACCAAGATTCCTACCGGTGATGAAAAGCATACATGGGAATCTCTAATCGAACGCGGACAAGCAGATCTGAACGATTCAATCGATGCGGTTCGGTCAAAGGCGCATGATCTTGAGAAAGAATTACCTTCACTTACAGAAGTTGCCCCAGATGGGTGGGATGGTGATCTCGCTCTGGAAGAAATCGGAGCGGCTTTAGCGGAGTGTGACGTTGCTAGTGATGCATTGCACGATCGTTCAGCAGCAGGGGTTGAGCGTGCACTATCTCGTGCAGAATCTCATCTAATCGAAGCTGACCCGAGAACAGAAGTAGCCGCCCAATATTCAGGTGGAGATATATTGGAGGAAATGGCTGCGATTGAAGCGGATGATGTTGACCTTAATGAGACAATTCTGGAATTTGAGGAATTGCCTGATGATGCGGTGAGAACGCATGACGCTATCGCAAAGGAAGACATTCCATTTGTCGATCTCTCCGAAGAGGAGTAATCAGAAGCCTGTCAACTGTGCCCATGCCCACTGTAGGACACCGTGGTTGAGAAGATAAATCACGATGCTGACGGAAATACAAGCGAAGTAAAGAGCGCCTTTTGAAATCTGGATTGCGTCCTCGCTCTCCTCATCGAAATAGCGAATGAGACCAGCGGCCTGCTGGATGTTGGGACCGCCCTTCTTCTTCGACTTCTTTACAGCCATGCGATTCGCCGACCCGCCTTTCATATTTCAAGACGCCGAATCGAATAGTATCGGAAAATGACCCCTTTCAGGGGTCTAGAGTCTCGATCAATACGACGCCATTGTTGAATTCGACTATGCGACTTGCAGCGTCCATTGCTGAATCGATTCCATTGGTCATGAAGAGCTCTCTACGTCGTCCGTCTTCGGTCTGAAGAACCAAACGGTGACTGAGTTGTTCAAGCACCTTGCGATCGACAGTTTGCCAAATCCAAGCATCTGACTCTATCGTCATGAGGGCTTCAACTGGAACAAGCGGACCTTGGGCCGCTCCAGTGCGGCGGGCACGGTCTGTCAGTTGTGTCAATTTCGCTGCAGTTTCAACTGCGTTCGTTCTCTTTGTTTCGCTCTCAGATGCATACCTGCGAGCCGGCTTTCGCTGTGTTGTCATTTTGAATCCCATCCTGTAACCATTGGTTACATTCCCTTCATCGGAGACGGTTCATGTATAACCGTTCGGGATGAACTTGGGGTCAAAATGTAGGTTTCTTTACTCCTCTTCATCAACCGACTCTTGGAATCTAATCAGTACTGGTACGATAGCAATGATGACGAGTAAGGAGAGAGGAATATAGGTACACAAATAGAGAAAAATTGGCAGTATTGAAACCAGCAATGAACCTTCGAATATGCGTCTCTTCATATTCATTTGAGGACGGTATTCAGGAAGTGTTGCAAGAATTGGGATGATGATTCCAATGATGAATATTGGATATTGAGCGTACTCTACCCATGCAAGATTGGGTAGCAGTGCCGGAGCAAGAATCAATCCTGAATGAAAACCCCATGCTTCTGGGCGGGGAAACGCGTCATAACCCATTGTTGGAGTCAATGCCCCCACAATTCCACATAGCAGAATCCAACCGATGGTAAACCGAGATGGCCACAATACGTTGAGAGGCTCTTGTGACGACGCTAGCCACGACAATCCAATGATGATGAAAATAGAAGAAAGGGTGAATGTCAGTAGCAAACCGGCCCACCGATGTTGTGTTGCCACCCCTCGATATGAATGGATTCTCAATGCCGTAATACGATGAGAAACCAAACCCAGTAGCATCCAGGCTACCGGACTGGAAGAAAAATCAAGGAACACGATAATGATGCAAAATGTGGAGATGAGTTGGAGGTTACTCGTATTCTCAATATCTACGAGTGTGGGAATTACTATCATCGATAAACCCAAACCGACCAGTGGATAAATTAGACCCAGCCAAGCCAAATTTGCAGGTTGTGCTGTAAGCGCTGTTTCAGGGATGGTTGCAAAGCCTTCTGAATCAATACCCCAACCGATTAGAAGAATCCAGCAAAGTGTAATCCAGCGGCATTCGCTAGAGGTTGGGTTCATCCAAAAGATTCCCGCTGAGAAACCAAACACCAATCCGAGCATGAGGCCATCAGGTCCATCGAAAATATGGGTGATCGCAGCCAAACCCGAAACATCGGATGGAAGATAGCCGACAACCTGGGCATCGGACAAATCAATGGTCCAAAATGCCAAAATGCGAATCATTACGGTCAGAGATATGATTGCGAATGGGACTCTGTGAACCCATTTCGGCATCCAATCCCGCGCCAACAAAAGAACTGGTACGACCAACAGGGCGACGGTCAACAACTGTGTCGTGACGTTCGCCATAAGGGAGGGCATACATCCACAGCCGTTGAAGGTTGGGCGTAGCCGATGCGCTGAAGTTGGGTATCACTTCGCAGTCGACATGGGCGAGATGATCTCTGATTGGCGCGCTCATGCTGAGGCCAGTGAATTGGCCAAATTGGTTGAACGATTACGGCCCGGAGAACTCGACCTTTGGCTCGACTCGGCAACGCCAAGATTGCCCGAAACCGTTCGGGTCAACCCCTGCCGTGAAGATGTCTCTTGGACTCAAGAAAAATTGCAACAGATGGGGGCGACCCCAATAGAATGGTTCACAGGATCAGGGGGTGCATACACGATGCCATGGGACAAATCAAAATGCCCCGACAAAAATATTCGAAAGCAGGTTCAAATCTTACACGCTACTGGCCGTATTACTCAGCAAGAAGCGGCATCGATGATGCCGGTTCAAGCTCTAGATGTACAACCTGGAATGCGTGTCCTAGACATGTGTGCTGCACCGGGCTCGAAATCGACTCAAATCGCAGAAAATCTATGTGGTGAAGGTTTGGTAGTGGTGAGTGAACCCAAACCTGGACGTGCGAATCATTTGGTATCGAATGTCCAGCGCGCTGGGCACCTGAACATGGTTGTTGTTCGGGAAGATGGGCGTAATTTTCCAAGGGTGGCCGAACCCGGGTTTGATCGCGTTCTCGTCGATGCCCCCTGTACCGGTAGCGGTACAACTCGGAAAAATACGGATGTCTGGTCCAAATGGAAACCGCTGCATGGAGAACAAATGTCTCGGTTGCAAATGGCGATTCTATCGAGAGCAGCTTTACTCTTACGCCCGGGTGGAAAAATGGTTTACTCAACCTGTTCGGTCGATCCACAAGAAAATGAGAATGTTGTAGAGAATATTCTGGAAAGATTTCCATGGTTGTCCTTAGTTGAAATCGATTCGAAGTCAACCTTCCCTGGATTGAAGACGCGACCCGGGATGACGGAATTGACACACCCCTGCATCCGGGTTTGGAACGATGAGAATGACGGTTCTGGATTTTTCATTGCAATATTTACACAAACCGAACCAGATCATCTTTCTGCACGTGCTACACGATCTCATCCTCGTGATGAAGGAAAAGAACCAATTCCAATCGAGCCAAAACCACTGAGGAGCAATGATTTGAAAATGCCTGATCAAAAAGACCTCGATTTGTTGGATGAATGGGGTGTGGATTCAGAAGGACTGGCAATGTGGAGAAGGGGGCAACATGTACACATCAGTAACATGGAAATTTTTGATTGGATGTGGAATGCACCACGTTTGACAGGGAAAAATCAACTCTATCCAGGGGGTCACTGGCAACCAGTTTTGGTGTTGCAAGCAGGACAACCTGTTTGGAAAGTTCGGAACGAGCACAATCGTTTGGTCTCAGCTGGATTACATGGTATGGCCCATCGGGTTGGAAACCATAGAATCGAAATTGATGGTGAGTTGGCTCAAAGTTTGTTGGCTGGTGAAGAGCCAGGGCGGTCCACTCTAGGTTCTGAATTTCAACAGATTCGCGATGGTGGTGTTCTACTCGTGCATGATGGTCATTTTCTTCCGGCTTGGATTGCAGGAAGGCTCAGTCTGATGATGAATGATTCGGACAAACAAATGATTCGTTGGAAACTGAACCTTTAGTCACGACATTCATGCGCCATCGATTATTCCGTGAAGCATGGACGAAGATGAAGTGGGTTCTTGGGCCCCCATCTTTGTCGCAATCATACTCCTGTCATTATCGGCGTGGGGTTTGTGGTTTATTCCAGAAGATCAGCAGACTCTAGAAGCCAATTCTGGAGAATACATTCCCCGCTTTGTCGAACATTTTCCATTGGATACAGATGATGACATCCCGAATGATGGGGTCATCCGAATGTCTTGGCATCCTGAAGAGAGTGATTTAGGTTCTTTCAAAACCAATGATCGATATGTGGAACTCGGTGAGAATTCAATCGTAGATCACACCTCAGAACCATCATCTGCGTTGCTACACACCTCAGTTCAGTGGTCTACTGAATCAAGCCTCAATATCACGGTTGAGGTCAATCTGACGACTGAAATAGAAAATGGTATTCTGCGTCTAATCGTAATCGAAGATGAGATTGAGATGTTTGGTCGGACGCCAAACCAAAACGCCGTTGTCCGCCTATACGACCCCACTCCTATTGGCGAGGGGAATGGTACTATTCATCGAGAATTGGAACTTGGAAATGGTTTGAGTATCGATGATGCACATCGACTTCAATTGATTGTGCTGTTATCTGATATGATGACCGAACAGAATCATGCTTTACTCGCCATGTCTGTACCAATTGCAGACAATGGGCCCACTGAAACAGGACATCGTGTTTCAACGCTAATGGGGTTGGGTTTCATCATCCTCAGTTTGGGTGCAATCGTCCGCGCTGAATGGAAACGTGAAGTGATGTTGCCCAAATTACGCGGTGGACG
>CATISE010000149.1 GCA_949538655.1 Marine Group II euryarchaeote MED-G33
ACCTCGTGTCCAGCCCGTATCGAGAATCCCATGAATCCACATTGCAAGTTCCTCTACGAGGAAGGCATGCTCATCAATTGGATTACATGAACCTGGTCCCATTGGATTGCCTTCGATATCCGTACTACCCGACGCATCCACCACTTGGATGAGTGCATCACATTGTGCGAGATCATTGAGGAATTGGTTACCGCGACCTTTGCCATCGTGTGCACCTGGAACCAAGCCCGCGACATCAACCAATGTCACAGGAACGGTCCTGCAAAATCCAATACAGGTCCCAGTTCGTGGTTCGCATAAACTTCCTGCACGTACATCATCTGTAGATACTGGTTCTAATCGGCCATCTGCTTCCCGTTTCTCACGAAGGGTCTGGCAAGGGCAATTGGCTTCAGCTGGTAGAAAGGTGACGCCTACATTGGGATCGATTGTGGTAAACGGATAATTTGCGATTTCAACTGAACTTTCAGTCAAGGCTGCGAAGGTGGTCGATTTGCCCACATTGGGCTTGCCAACCAACCCGATTCGCATGGTCACTCTTCCTCATCGCAGGTATCGCAGATGACGTCGATTTCCGTGTCGGCACCTGCGCCTGCTGCAAGGAGTTGGCGAATGGTTGTCGAACCTGGGGTAAGTGCGATTCTGTTTGCAGATGGTCCTGATGGTTCTCCAGTACCTATTGGGGTTCCACTGAATGAACCTCGAATCATATTGAGCATCATCAAAATCGCTGCAATTGCAACTGCATAGAAGGCAATAGAGGCAAGCAGGCCTAGAGTATCCGTTGCACTCATGTCAATCAAATCAGGATCTATACCATCGTTTGCTACAGCGGCCGCATCATAAGCTGCTGATACCATGCTGGCACCCATACTGAAGAGGAAGGCAAGAACTGCACCACCTGAGACCATCCAAATCGTCATCCGACTGGTTTCATCAGAATTCAGAGAACGACCTGTTGCTTGAGGGAAGCAAGAGATGACACCACCCCATGCAATCATGCCCATTCCACCCCAAAGGAAGAGGGTGTCCATGGATTGAGAGAGGTGTTGGATTTCACCTGTCGTGTGCAGATCTGCACTTACGAAAAGGTGGCCGATTGCACTTCCAACCAGCATGAACATTCCAAGCATGATGGATGTTGATGCAGCGCTGGAGGATGCTTGTCCCCAATTTGAACGGGCGGTTTGGAAGACGTTTCCTGCAGATGCAAGAATTGGAATCATGCTCGCTGCATAGAATATGGTTAGCATAGCAGCCTCACTGAGCGATACGCCTGTGCCTTCGATACCAATCGGGCTGAGCGTCATGAATGTCATGAGAATGGTCACGCCAGCGAGAGAACGGCTCCAGAGAGGCGCTCCGGCCTCAAATGGTACGACATAGAGTGCGACTGCGAGAGCGCTCGCAAGCATTGGCAATACACCGAGGCTGTCTCCGATTGCTTCGTCGACCCCAAGTAGGAATTCCACTACACACATGACTAGAGGCATGCCGAGGCCACCAACGATCAGCCACTGACTTGGCATGATTGTGGAATTGGTTCGGCGTCCGATTGTAAGAAGATGGTTGGCCAAGATTGCAACCATCACAGAGGTTCCAATCGTTGCTGCAGCCGTGCATAGGTAATCGCCCCACTTCCCACCAATATGGTCACTAAGGAAGCCGAGGAACAAACTCATTGAGAATGCATAGGAGACAAGGGATGCGTTGGTATCACTCGCCAGTCCAGATCCTGAAAGACGACCGTTGATGTGCAAACCAGCGCCGATGAGGAGCATGAGAATACCACCGGTTGCAGCATTGTATGCTGCAGTTTGAACGGTTGCTGTAGATGGATCATATCCAATACTGGATAGGCTTGCAATCGCATCTGGTTCGTGAACCATCCACATCCCGATAAAGGTGAATGTTGCACCGATGCTGGTCCACAGCATACCCTGCATCATCCACGCGGATGGACCTGAACCACTACGTCCTTCAAACAAATCAGCTCCAGGTCCCAATGCCTTCTCCATGAAGAAGTCGGTCATGTCTGTGATGAGTTCTTGGAAGATGGGGACGCCTCGATTTACAAGAGCCCAAACTAGTAAGAAAGCGCCCCAAAGCATAACGATATCAAATAACAACATACATCACACCTCCTAATCCTCTAGGGCCCCACCCATGACAGTAGCAACCATCATACCAAATCCAATCATTATTCCAACTAAGAAAATCCAAATCCCACTATTTGCCAGACCACCAAACAGTGAGACTACATCACCAAGTGCTGGAATTTCTGAACCAGGGAACAAAACACCGTGTAGAATTAGCAGTGCGATTGCAACAACAATACTGAGCACCAACATGACTCTAGCCATGGGTGGTTCATCGTCGCCAAGCGTGACATCGGGGAGATTTGAATTTGAAGCCATTACTGAACACTCACCAAGATTTGCCCTTTGGGCAACACGGCCACCCGCAGAGCGCTCATAAGCGTTCGGCGTCTAAATGGACCCCCAAAGGGGGTCCTATACTCAGGGTGAGAGGAGCGCTTCGACAGCGCTTAGGCGGCGATCTAGGCCACTCCCCAAGGGGATTGGTAAGGATGAATCTAGAGTTATTTCAGCCTCCCATCGGCTTTCACAATCACAATTCAAGCCTTCAAACTCTAGCAAAGAACCCGATACTGAATATCGCTCGATGGCTGCGGCGACTTCTTTGTCTCAGAGGCCACAATTGTGAGCACCCCGAATCGAGCCTGCTGCGGTCGGGTGAACAATCAAGCGAGTCAGGGGTTCTCCATCTGTTGGATGAATATCTGCATGGACGTTGCGAATCATTTGAACCAATGACCAAAGCCAAGGTGGACGGTATTCTCGATGTCTGAAGATACGATCAACGATTGTTCGCTTCTGAATATTCATTGGATTCACACTGATCTCATCACTGTATTCGGCGATTTCTCGAATCCATTTTGTCGTATGATGGAGCGCATCTCCTTCCGACATGAATGGTGGCTTGAACAATAAGTATGATTTGGCCCTCAAACCATGTGACTGCAAGGTCTTAACTGCTTTTTTCCAGGTCTTAATTCTGAACCCTTTATTGCAATGGAATTTGAGTACTTCATCGTCATAGGCTTCAAGCCCGATTGCGACCGTGCACCCTGGATGTTTTTCCGCTACCCAAGCAATCTTTTCTTCATTGCAAAGATGGGCTTGAGCCTCGACAATCAGGTGCTTGCCCATAGCTGCTGTTTCAGTGAGAACTGTTTCCTGCCAATCCACTGGGTTTTCTTCATCTTCAAAGAATGTGCCAGAGGTGTAAACCTTGATCATATCACAGCCTTCAAAATCGTTGAGCTGATTCTTGGCTGCCAACCATTGAGCATGGAGGTTGAGACTGGTTACGTCGTCGCGAACATCGTTGAAATATCCACAGAAAGTACAGCCTGATTTCCACCACCATTGACATCCACGTGTGCGAAGTATAACCGTTGCAGCCGTGCATGGTGTACCATCGGGCATACGCTCTGGTGTGGTGTAAACAGTCGCTGGCTCGTCAGCATTCCAAGATTCTCGAATACGAATGGAGTCGATGGCATTCTCTGGTGCCTTGACTAGATGATGGAGCTTAACCGGCTTGCCCGGAAGGGCGAGTAAACCGGCTGTTACCTCCTCGGCCATGCCCCTTCGGGGCATACGTCCTGTTTTCAATCCGTCGTCACTGTACCAAAACTTCAGAAGTGCCTGGGATTTGCTCCCCTCGATAGTAGATATGCAATATGACATTGGTACCAGATGATGATACGATGTCGGTGTCATCCTCCCAAATTGTCAGAAATTCACCTGTTTCCCAAAGATGATCTTCACTTCCATCTTGACTGATTAGGCAATACTCTCCTCTTTCTCCGTCCGCGCTTATGTGGCATTCAAACATTGACTCTCCAACCTCCAAGTGGATGGTGGTGTGGTTCCAAAGGAGGGCATTTTCAACACTCTCTGTGTGAGTCCAATAAATACGAATCAATTCATCCGAGGAACCTTCAGTTGGCGATGCAGAGGTGTCGTCAGCCCTATACGTGTGACTTCCCAAATCATAAGTTTCATCTTGAGGCAACAAACGATCAAGACAGCCAGCGAGTGAAATTGAGAGCAGTAACAAGCAAATTTGTGCTGTAATGGCCTTCCTCATGGCGCAAATAGAATACTGAAGGGATATGAAACCTATCACGATTGGCCGGGTGTTCCGTTATAGGCTGCTTGGTTCTCGCCCGAGTCATGTCAGCACTGATGGATAAACTACCTTCACCGTATGTTGAGGGATTGTCTGATGAAGACCGGAATGCTTGGAGGGGATGGTATTTCTTCGATTGGGCAAACCAAGCCTATGCACTCACAGTCATGACCGTGATTGCGCCAGCACTAATGGCCAGTTTGTACAATCAAGCAACAGGTACTCAAACGGGTGATTCGTTCTACGCCACAGTACTGACACTGTCGATGTTGTTTGTTATCGCGACCGCGCCCGCATTGGGAGTCATTGCAGATCGAATGCCAATCAAGAAAAAGTTGCTGAAATGGTATACTGTTGTGGGTATCGCATTCACTGCATTGATGGGGGCAGCCCCTTACTTTGGCTCAGACGGGTACATGGTTCTCGCCGTGATGTTCACCATCGGTACAATCGGATTCACCGGTGGCAATGTCATCTATTACTCATTCATGCCATATCTGGGGTCGAGGGAAGATCAAGACAAGGTTTCGACTTGGGGGTACATGTATGGATTCATGGGTGGTTCAATGCTGCTCATCTTCCACCTCATCATTTTACTCGGTGGGTTTTGGGATACAAACTTCACAATCTCGGTTGTCTTTGTGACATCTGCGCTCTGGTGGTGGGGATTCGGGGCATTGATGTTCAAGTGGACACCTGAACCTGAAATCGCCTCC
>CATISE010000150.1 GCA_949538655.1 Marine Group II euryarchaeote MED-G33
CAAAAACGTGGGTGTGAAAGGTAATGTGTGTGTGCCGTGGATGGGTTCGCTGTGATTACTGCTGTTTTGGTTGGGTTGGGGCACCGAGGTGTTGGGTATGCAACCTACGCTGATTCCCATCCTGACGAATTGCAAATTGTAGGTGTTGCAGAGCCGGACCATGTGCGAAGAGAAAGGTATGCTGAGCGATTTGGGGTGCCTGCTGAAAATTGTTTTGAGAGTGCAGAAGATTTGGCCGCAGTTCAGCGGTTTGCTGATGTAGCAATCAATGGTACGATGGATGAAATTCACGTTGAGACAACGATACCTTTACTCGAATCTGGATATGATGTGTTACTGGAAAAGCCAATCGCTCCGAATCAAGAACAGTTGAGACTTTTGGAAAATGCTGTATTGCGTACTGGTCAGAAAGTTGTCATTTGTCATGTTCTCCGATATGCTCCATTCTACACCGCCATCAAAACCCGCATTGAAGCAGGTGAAATTGGTGAAATCATGCATATCCACACGACTGAAAATGTCTCTTACCATCACATGGCTGTTGGTTTTATTCGGGGCAAATGGAATCGTGAAGAAACCAATCCGATGCTGTTGGCAAAATGTTGTCATGATCTCGATTTGATTTGTTGGATGAAGTCGGGTGTGGATCCGCAAAAAGTTGCCTCATTCGGGGGCAGACATTTCTTCAAGGCGGAGAAGGCGCCAGATGGTTCTGGCTTTCATTGCAATGATTGCTCGATTGAGCGAGGGTGTCAATACTCTGCAATTCGGCATCATGTTGACAATGGTATGTGGCCATTCTATGCACTTGCGGGACAGGAGAGTTACGAGCAAGGGTTGGAAGTGGATTTGGAAGCGAAGCGTGAACATGTTGTCGGTTCCGATTATGGCCGTTGTGTGTGGCACTGTGACAATGATGTTGTCGACCGGCAATCAGTCATCGTTGAATTTGAGGATGGTTGTGTTGCTACCCACGATATGGTGACCAATTCAGCAAAGGGTACGCGAAGAATACAGATTACTGGAACGAAAGGCGAGATTTACGGGGATATGATGACTGGTAAATTCACCGTTTCGAAGCCGGGTGCTGTAATGGGTACGGAAGCCACCGATGAAGAGGTGGATATCGATTTGGAGGGGGATTCGCATGGCGGAGGGGACCTGCGGCTCGTGGCTGATTTCCTTAGTGTGGTTCGTGGAGAAGGGGGTTCGATCTCGACGACTGAGTTATCAGATTCTATCAATGGTCACCTAATTGCATACGCGGCTGATGTCGCGATGCGTGAAGAACGAGTCGTGTCGATTGATTGATGATAGGGGTGCCCGAGTCAGGGGCATGTCTGGGACTGTTTTGGTGACGGGTGCGGCTGGGTTCATCGGCTCACATGTGGTTCGTGAATTGCTTGAACGGGGGCATACTGTTCGTGCGACGGTTCGGAATCCATCCAATGCTGAATTCCTCAATCAATTGCCAGGGTCTGAGCGGCTGGAAATTGTGCAGATGGATTTGTTGGACAAGTCAACGGTGGAAGATGCAGTGAAAGATTGTGAGGATGTTATTCACTGTGCTGCTTCGTTGTATGTCGGTGTGGATGATGCCCAAACACAGGTGGTTGATCCATCGATTCAAGGTACTCAAAATTTAGTCGATGCAATGGATGCTGTAGGGTGTGTCAAGCGAATGGTGCACACCTCTTCAGTAGCAGCCGTGCGACGGACCGATTTTGACAATGGTCGTGTTTTCAATTACGAAGATTGGTGTGACGATGCTTCTGTAAATTCTAACGCATATGGTTTCGCGAAAGCTGGTGCGGAGATGTTGGCCAGAGGTTGGGTTGCTTCGAAGGTTGAAGGTGAAAAACCACGATACGTCTCAATTAATCCTTGCGTGGTTTTTGGACCTGTGATGGCTGAAAGGCATCTGGAGGGTTCAATGACTATTCTCGATCATTTACTCAAACGGAAATATCCTTTCTTGGTTAAAATGCATGTCAATATTGTCGATGTTAGAGATGTGGCAAAGGCGCATGTCAATGCTCTTACCGATGGACCCGATGGTGGTCGCTATATCGTCTACAACGACTCATTGTGGATGCCTGAAATTGCCAAACTATTGCGCAGAAAGGTGCCTGATCGGAAGTGGCCAAAAATTGTGTTGCCAAAGACATTGACTTACGTACTATCGGTCTTTCATCCGCAATTGTCATTCGCTTGGGTGAAAAAGAACATCGGCATGACTTGTAGTTATGATGTGCGGCCGGCAATGGATGACTTGGGCATGGAGTGGTTGCCCGTTGAATCATCAATTGTTGATGGTGTCAACTCCGCAATAGAAGCGGGTTGGCGCTGAAGGGTTGAATGCGAAGGATTGAGG
>CATISE010000151.1 GCA_949538655.1 Marine Group II euryarchaeote MED-G33
GAAACCGAATTTTAGGGGGCTGCGGCCAACTTCACGAACGTATTCGAAAAAAATGAAAAACCCCTATTTGGGGCGCAGTATAGCGTTTAGCAGTAGTAATCCTTAAGGAGGTTCTAGAATGCGTGCTTATCGAGGTGAAACTCATGGGAGAAAAGAAGTATTTCGTTCTGATGAAGGGCGGAAAAGACACAAGCCAGGTCTTCGCAAGCCGCCAGCCTCGTGGCGCGGCTTTGAAGGCAGCCACTCGTGGCGCGACAGACATCCACCTAAGAGAGCGTGGCACCAAGCGTGTCCACGTCTTCAAAGGCTGGACCGAAATGGTGACCCCGCCGGCGTCCGCGCCTGCGTGGCTGAAGGACAAGGGCCAGATCAAGAAGGCCAATGTCAAGAAGCAGCGAGTCGACCATCTCTGATTAGAAACAAAAGGTTCTGATTCGGAAAACACAAGATAACACACAGGCCCGTCAGAGGCGCTTCGGTGCCTCTGGCGGGCTTTTTTAATTTCAATTATTATTCAATTAGTGTACCTTATTTTCGGAGACCCACTTTCTTTGCAATCATCGCGATTGGGTCGTAATACTCGGTTACAACACGTTCCTTCAACGGAATAATTGCATTGTCTGTAATATTAATGCCTGCAGGGCAAACCTCTGTGCAACATCGAGTAATGTTACAATAGCCAAGACCGAAATCATCCTTGATCATTTCAAGGCGATTATCCTCATCCATCGGGTGCATCTCAAGGTTGGCCAGTCGGACGAAGAAGCGAGGACCTGCGAATTCGTCAAACAGTTGGTGTTCACGCATCACGTGACAAGTATTGACACACAACATACATTCGATACAGGAGCGGAATTCTTGTACGCGATCAGCTTCGACTTGATCAAACTTCCAATCCATTTCTTCTGGACCTTTGAGCGGAGGGATTGTTTTGTTCAGGTCATATGCCCATTGTACATCGGTTACCAAATCTTTGGTTAGAGGAAATGCTTGCATTGGTTTGACAACGACCGGAGTATTCTCTGGTGTTTCTTCCAAGATGTCTTCCATTCGTGTCATACACATCAAACGGGATTTTCCATTCACCTCTGCACTACAAGAACCACATTTTCCAGCTTTGCAATTCCATCGACATGACATGTCTGGAGCATGCTCTGCTTGAATTCGATGAATGACATCCAGGACAACCATGCCTTCGTCCATCTCAACTGTGTAGTCGACCATCTCGCCATTGGGGACACCCTCTTCATCAGGCTCACCTCGGAAAACTCGGAATGTTACATCTTCAGACATGATTACTCCTCCTCATGCAAATCGTCTGCATCCAATAATTGCTTCAAATGATCAGGAATTGGTGGGTATGTTACGTGATTCAGTTCCATCTCTCCAGAGGTGCCCATTGTGATGACGCTGTTGATTTTACCCCAATGTGAATGTTCAGGGGTGGGGAAATCCAAGCGTGTATGGCCACCTCGGCTCTCTTCTCTTGCCAATGCGGCTAGAGCACACATTTGACTGATGTCAATCATTGCTCCAATCTCCAGAGCCTGATGCCAACCTGGGTTGTAAATTCGAGTACCACCTGGAGAAGTTGATGCCTCTCGTTCACGGTAGGATTCGAGTTCATCGAGGGCCTCCTTCAATTGATGGCCCTGCCGAATGATTCCCACTTTCTCCTGCATCATGTCTCTTAGGTCTTCAACCACCTTGGCAGGGTTTTCACCACCTTCTCGTGAAAGGGGAGCAAGTGTTTCTGCGATGACACGATTCAGTTCATCGTCATCGATGTCACCAAAGACATCGATACCTTCTGCAGCTTCGGCTGCATATTGACCGGCTCGCTTTCCAAAGGTAATCAGATCTGATAGAGAGTTTCCACCAAGGCGATTGGCACCGTGGAGGCCTGTTGCGGCCTCTCCGGCTGCATAGAGACCTGGAATCGTCGATTCCTGAGTAATCGGATCGACTTTGACACCGCCCATGACATAGTGAGCAGTGGGTCCCACTTCCATGGGCTCTTTGGTAATATCAACAGCAGCCAATTCCTTGAATTGATGATACATTCCGGGCAACTTCTTCTTGACCTGTTCTTCGGGTCTCCATGAAATGTTGAGATAGGCACCACCGTGTTCGCTTGCTCGGCCTGCTTCTCTTTCGGAATTGATGGCCTTTGCAACAACGTCACGCGTCAACAATTCAGGAGGGCGCCGGGCAGTTGGGGTCTCATCAGCAACAATTGAGTCCACCCACTCCATGGCTTCTGCTTCAGTGTCTGCGAATTCATCACGATACATTTCTGGAACATAGTCAAACATGAATCGCTTGCCTTCTGAGTTGGTGAGCATACCACCTTCACCACGAACTCCTTCGGTTACGAGGATTCCTCTGACACTGGGTGGCCAAATCATTCCAGTTGGGTGGAATTGAACAAATTCCATATCACCCATTTCAGCGCCAGCCCAGTATGCTAGTGCGTGACCTTCACCGGTGTATTCCCAAGATCCTGAACAAACTGCCCAACAACGGGTAATCCCACCCGTTGCCAAAACAGTGGCCTTGGCTTTGAAAACATGAAGTGAACCATCCACACGATTGTATGCAAAGCAGCCGGAAACTCGTCCATCGCTCTTGAATAGATGGCGGACGGTGTATTCCATGAAGACCTCCATGCCCGTGTGGATGCCACGTTCCTGGAGGGTTCGAATCAATTCCAAACCAGTGGCGTCCCCAATGTGGGCCAAACGTGGGTAGGTGTGTCCACCAAAATTACGTTGATTGGTCAGTCCTTCTGGAGTTCGATCAAAGATGGCACCCCATTGCTCAAGTTCTCGAATTCTATCGGGACTTTCTTTGGCATGGATTTCGGCCATTCGCCAATCTCCGAGATATTTTCCACCTTTCATCGTGTCACGGAAGTGCGTCTCCCAAGAATCTCGTGGATCTTTATTCGCCAGTGCGGCTGCTGCTCCACCTTCAGCCATCACGGTGTGTGCTTTACCCAGCATAGATTTACAGATCACAGCGACTGATGCCCCTTGTCGTGTAGCCTCAATCGCTGCGCGAAGACCAGCACCGCCTGCTCCAATGATGACGACATCATACTCGTGAGTTGTGTAATCTTCAGTCAATCAAATCCCTCCCCAAAGAACATAATCAGTCCAACCAAACATTGGATCGGTACACGCATAGATGTAAAAATCAGTGAACATGACCCAAAATAGGGAATACAATGCCCAATCCTTGTGCTTCTCATTCAGTTTAGTACTGAACTTCCACAACTTGTATTTGAGACGGGCCATACTAGTGGATGTCCAATCATTCGAACCACCGCCGACGACATGTCGGAATGCGTGGCAACCCAACGTGTAACCGGTGAGCATGATTACGTTGATCAACAAAACCAGCGTACCAACCGATACACCATAGGTATGGACGTCACCTTGATGGAAGTTAATCGAAAGCCAAACATCGTAGGTCAGTAGGGGTAGATAAGCAAGCGCAGCATACATGAAGTAGCGATGCAAATTTTGAACGATCAGAAGTCCTGTTTCCCCCTTGTATGTATTCCAGGGTTTACTGACGGCACATGCTGTCGGATGTTGGAAAAATGCACGATAGTACGCTTTTCGATAGTAGTAACATGTGCCCCGGAAACCAGCAGGGAAGATGAGAATGAACATGGCCGGAGACAACCACCACAGGGCTTCAGGGATGGGTCCACCAAAGGTCCCTTGGCCGGGTATAATCAATGGACTAAACAGTGGACTCAAAACATGGCTGCCGTTATTCTCAATGGCCATGGTTTGTGTTCCAGCGGAGCGCCCGAATTCAGAGAAAATCCAGAAATCTGCTTCCATGAAACCTCGCCAAGTAGCATAGACTACCATGATGCCAAGGTAGAATGCCATCGCACCCGGGCCCTTCCACCAAGCATCGATGCGATCGGTCGCACCGAACCCTTTCTTCATAGGTAACGGAATCTTGTCCCCCATGTCATAACAGCCCCGATTGCCACACCAAAGAGACTCCACCATATACTTCGCTGTGAACCCCGTAGAGGTTCAAGTATAGTTACCCGTTCGGGTAGACATGGATGAAGTTTTGTCTATATGCACAAATTGTGGATTTATGCCGGGTGTCTATTTCCCAGGTATGAAGTGCCCTGAATGCGATTCACTCATTCTCTAGGCTGACTTTGATTAGAGTGGCCTTCATAATGGCATCACCTGTCGCCGCGCTATGAATCGCCAATTGACTGCCTTGCTTCTGATTTCGATGCTACTACTCCCAGGCTGCCTGCAATCAGCTGAAACTGAAACCTCTGATGATACTGAAGAAGAAATTCAAGTCACTCTTCCAACAATTGTCGCATTAGAACAGACTACTGGTTGTGACAATCTCAATTCGATTCACTGCATGCTTCCTTTCCCATCGGATGCATTCCTAATCGAAGACAATACTACAGTGACTGGATTGCGAGTCAACTATGCAGAGAACACCCTACCTGTATCCGGTTCACTCTCAAATTCTGGAGAAAATGCTGAAATTCAATCATTGAATCTCTTGGATGGAATGAGTCCCTCAACACAAATCATGACCGCATTCAGTACATTGCCGAACCTTACGGGTGTTGCCGATCAATACACAGTTGGACTCTCGATGGAAGCGGGTCACGCTACTACCCTACTGAATCTAGACACCGGCGATAAAGTAGCACACTGGGTTGAGAGCGATGCAAGAGCAGATGATGCCGAGGCTACGATTTTGTTCATTCGAACTATGCGCTCGCTGGAACCCAATACAGCATATGGAATTGGAATCTCCGGATTGGGTGTAACCCCTTCCGTCGCATTCCAAGCGATTCTGGATGGTCACCAAACAGACGCACCCGATGTTGAAGCCAGAAGAGATTCGATGGCTGTATTGATTGAAGCTCTGAATGAATCTGGGCATGACGTTGAGAATCTAAACGACGCTTGGCAATTCCACACGGCCTCTCTCGACTCAATCGTGGGGCCAACTCTCTCCATGCGTGCGGATGCATTAGATCGCTTGGGTGATGGAGGAATTGGATGTACAGTCGAGGATGTTGACAACGATTGGATTGACGATACAGAATCTGATTTCCGCAAGATTACAGGGACCTATACAGTACCGCAATATCTTGAGTGGCAGAATCCTCCAAGCAAAATTAGTACGGATGAGAATGGAACCCCACAATTCGTCGAATATGCAGAGATACCCTTTACACTGGTCATTCCCAAGATTCTAGCAGATAACAATGAGAGTGGACCTTTGGTTGTCTGGGGCCACGGATTCCTCGGAAATGGAAGAGGCGCTATTTCCTCTGCAGCCATCGGTTGGATGCAGGAATATGAGGTCGCCATGGTTGGTACTGCCATCTCAGGGTGGTCTAGTTCAGACATGGATACCATCTTCATGGGTCTTGCAAATATCTCATATTTTGAGCATCAATCAGATCGACTTCAACAAATGCTGGTCAATCAGATGGCATTGGCGCGTACTTTCAAGGGTGTTTGTAGCGACATTGAACAATTGTATTACAATGGAACCAATTTAGTCGACAGTTCGGATGTCCATTACATGGGCTATTCTTTGGGTGGAATCTACGGTGCCAGCATCACAGCGTTCTCCCCAGACATTGATCGAGCCGCTCTGTGGGTCGGAGGATCGGGATTCTCAACCTTCATCGAGAGAAGTACAAACTATGCGACATTCGCAGATGGTTTTGTACTCCCACAAGCATATCCCGAACGGAATGACCGTGCCGTCCTGATTGCAGTCTGCCAACACATGTGGGATGCAACCGATGCCGAGACTTGGTTGCGATTTGCTGAAAGTGGTTATGAAAATGAAATAGGTCCATTCAATATCCTCTCAACTATATCCATCAATGATGCTCAAGTTCCCATGCTCTCATCAGACCGTGCCGCAAGAACGGCGGGTATTCCGGTGCTAAACGGATCAATGTGGTTACCGTTTGGTGTCGATGTGGTCGACGGTCCAATCACTGGTTCGGCCGTTGTCTATTGGGATGGTGGCTACGATGTAATGCCTGACACAAATGCAGCACCACCACTTGGTGACGCTGGTTTGGCACACAACGAAATTGCACCAATCACCCAAGTCAATTCAATGGTTGAAGACTTCCTATTGACTGGAATTATCAACGATACTTGCAACGGTAGTTGCACATTTGATTACAATACAGATCAAGCCGAAGACTGGGATAATTGAGCTTCCAACTTGCGAATCGCTTTTGGTTTTCGCCAATCAGAGAACCAAGTTTCCTCGCCATTCCAATCAGGAATAATCTCCATATCGGCACAAATGAGTTTGGCCGTAATGCGTCCACTTTCAAAAATCGTAGGCAATCCACTTCCGGGATGTGTTCCACCCCCAACCAGATACAACTTTTTGAATTCCTCAAAGCGATTCTGTGGCCGGCGCCAAAGCATTTGATCCAACCCATGTGCTAGATTAAAAACGGCTCCCTTGTAGATATCTCTCTC
>CATISE010000152.1 GCA_949538655.1 Marine Group II euryarchaeote MED-G33
GCCGCCATCTGGATCACAGAGACTCTATCACGAATTGCCTGTGTAGATGATAGCGGTACATTCAACGAAGATTTGGTTGCCGACATGACTACTTTTGCTTCTGGAGATTCAGCAACTGCCAGCAGTGGCGATGTAGCCTCAGTCATCATGCCTGAAATTCAGTTGGTTGCAAGTATTTTCCGCTATAATTCCGATACGGAAGAAACCGGATTGGATTCTTGGGCATGTTCAGTCCCAGGACATCACAGCGTTCTTGATTTGCTTCGCACACTGAAGGCGACACAAGATGGAACCTTGACATTCCGCGATGGTGCAGCCGATGACCCCACAACAGGTGTCACAGTGAATGGGAGATTGGTATTGCCTGGATTGACTCGGTTGTGTGATATTTCCAGAGACAAGGGCGATGGTGCCAAACTGAGAATTGAACCAGTGGCAGCTTACGACGTCATCCGGGATTTGGTTGTCGATTACAGCTCTTATGACAACCTCCGCACCGCATCCAAACCATGGTTTGTGGGTGGGCAAAGAGATGCAGTCTATGCAGGTAAAGTCGTGCTTGGTAAGATGGACGCTGTCGTAGCCACGCAACTTCACGTATCCGGTGATATTGCAAGTCCTCAACTATTGCATGCTGCGAGTGATGCGGTACCTTTCAATCGATCTTACATGGGTCCGGCGATTGTTTGTCAATTGTGGAATCGTTCATGCGACCCACGAATCTCCGACAAATCACGAATTGCAATCCTTAACATTTTAGCCGACACAAATGGGGTCAAGTCAGAGACAGATATTGCCAGCATCCATCGTCAGGGAGATATGGGTTCTAATGCAGCGAAATCCGTTCTTCAAGCCA
This sequence comes from Marine Group II euryarchaeote MED-G33, assembly GCA_949538655.1. GTDB lineage: Archaea > Thermoplasmatota > Poseidoniia > Poseidoniales > Thalassarchaeaceae > MGIIb-P. The sequence continues at coordinate 857 of CATISE010000152.1, forward strand.
AGACAGCAGTACTCTCGCACGACGGGTACAACGGCCGTCATGGAAAGCACGTATGGTGGTATACCTGGTCAATCAAGAGCAGTGGAAGGGTTAACGAGACCACGCTCTATAGAACTGTGCTGGGCCCAACAGGACTGATTAGCAATGCTCTATCAGGCGTCTCATCTAGGATGATTTTCGGATTCACACGAACCGGTCGTCCGATGTTTAATTCGTTGCTTGGAATGGTGGCCCCACCTGCCGGAATTGGAAAGATGCCAATGCAGTTTAATTCACGAGTTGAAAATCACCATGAAGTGATTTCAATCTTCAATGAGATGGATGGTCGATTCTGATGGCAAATCGGTATGCATATCATCCTGGCAATGTGGCACACAGTAATGCCATTGAGGTAGCAGACACAATGCCTCTTGCAGCTGAATCACTGGGTATTGAACTGGTTGCATTGGAAGGGGCAACAAGTTGCGGTGCAGGTATCATCCGTCAAGCCAATGCAGATCTCCAAGTCGCACTCAATGCCCGAACGTTGGCACAAGCTGAAGCGCTGGGCCTTGATATCATCACACCATGTGCTACGACAGCTGCAACCTTACACGAGGATTTGATTTCCTTGCGAAATGATGGTAAATTGATGGCCAAGACCAATGATGTTCTTCAACGGAATTGTGGGCTTACATTGACGGGTGAAGTAAATGTACATCACCTTCTACATGTGATTGTAGATGAAATTGGCATTGACAAGGTCAAAGACGCGGTCAAGAATACATTTGAATTCAGAATTGCCGGGTACTATGGGCCAAATATGCAGCAAGAAGGAGCCTGTGGAGGCGACGATGTCTTCGATCCAGATTATCTTGAACAGGTCATCTCTGCAGTTGGTGGAAAGCCTGTCGACTGGACGAGTCGTACGCAAAGTGTTGGTGTCCCTGGTATATTCTCTGAAGAGAAGACGGTACTCAAACAAACGTCTGCAGTTTTGGCAGATGCCAAGTCCGAAGGTGCTCAATTGATTGTCAGTGCTTGCAATCTGTCCCATATGTTACTCGATGTCTACCAAGGTAAGGCTGGCAAAACCACGGGACAGGCCACGAAAGTCCCTACCATTCACCTTACCGAACTTCTGGCATTTGCCTTCGGCCACCACATTGAACGCCTCGCTCAATTGCGAACTCGTGTCCTCGTAATCGCGGACTAATCTCCACTTCCATGGAGGATTCGTACAATTTCCTGTGCGAGACTGATTGAAAGTCCTGGGACTTGTACGATTTCATCATCGGTTGCATTTGCCAATGCAGCCATTGTTGGCCACCGATCGAGAATACGGGAGGCCAAGGCCGGACCAATTCCAGGAACCTGCTCAAGCATCGAACGTGTAATTCCATGCATTTCTCTCCGTCTTTCCTCTGACATTGTACCTTCAGTGGCATCTAGAATGGGTGCAGTTGGATCAAAGACTCCATCTGCGGCGGAATTGGCGGCAACAATCGCCAGGTTCTCTTCTGTATCAGAAGCCATGTCTGGATGTTCACTGGCTCGTAAACGTTCTTGAGCAGTTTCAGATAAATGTTCGAGCATTTTGGTTTCTCGACGTGCTGAAACTGCGATGAATCTAGCGGTTTCAGCCGTATCTGATGATGTGACCACAGGTAACCCATAGTCCAGTGTCAATGTGGCCAATGCACCCATGATGGCTTGTCCACTGACGGCCCGATGTTGGAATAGATCATCGCCTTCCAAAACAAGTAACGACCTTGGTGCAGCACCTACCAATCGACTGGCTTGATCTAGCAATCGTCCATCGAGTAGACTATCGACAAAATCTCTGGTTCCTTTGCGTTCAATCAAAATTCGGTCGCTTATCTTTACATCACCGACAGGCAAGTTGACAATTTCAACCGTCAACCCCTCTTGCCGCAATCTGGCAGCGAGTGCACTTTTCCCTTCCCGGTGGTCGATGGAAACAATCACACCATCCCCTTCGGGTAAGATGGGCTCATTTGCAATCGATTGAACCAATGTTTCAGCTTTGAGAACAGGTGTTTCAACAATCATCCTTTCAGATGTAGATTCGGTTGGGTAAGAATCGAGTCCAACCTGGCCACTGGGCCTCATTCTTCTAGCCAAATTGGCCGGGTTTGGTTTGGGTTCCACTTTCTCCTCTTCTACGACCAAAGTTGGTGCCACAGTATCGTCAATCTCAGGAGCCAATCTTTCAGATTCTGAATGCAAGAAGACAGCAGCCGAGCTTCCATCATCGAGAGTGAAAGCACCAAGATTCGCGCCTTCGGAACCGATTGAACTTCCTCCGCGTTTCCGACGAACTTGTTGGATTGCACGGAACATTCGTGCTTCCCGAGATTTAGCTGAAGCACGTGCTCCTTCATCGCGGGTACCTTTTGCGATCAGTACGTGAACAGTGCCTGCACGTTGACGTCCGGTTCGGCCACGTCTCTGAATGGTTCGAATTTCACTCCCTACCGGTTCGTAGAAGATGACCAAATCAGCATTGGGGACATCAAGCCCCTCTTCACCCACACTGGTTGCCACCAATACATTGGCAGCCCCCGAACGGAAAGCATCGAGACTCTCGAGTTGGACCTTTTGGCTCATTCCTGTCGAACCATCACGGTTTGCTTGACCTACGAATCTCTGAGGGGTTGCTCCCTCAACATCTTGTAAAACGCGAGATATTTCGTCCACTGTATCTCTGAAATTAGCGAAAACAATGATTCTACTTTCAGGACTTTCCTTGATCTGGCGGCGAACCATTCTACGAACCATGGTGACCTTATTGTGACATTCATCCATCGAATTGAGCGTATCTTTCAATTGGCTGATTCGTGGGTCGGCTGCGAATTCCTTGGTGGATTTTTTCTCATCGGCACCGCCTTTTCCGATTCGTGATAGAGTCTCTCTTGTCGCTGCAACCCCTTGGCAAAGAATGGATGCAATCAAATGGGTCAAACGCATTGCAATTCCGTTTTCCTTTGCTGCTCTATAGCCAAAAGACTCCCCGTTACCAATTGAAATTGATATTCGTTTCTGGGCTTCTTGTAGACCACCCGCAGTAATGTGGCCTTGTCGAGTGTAGAATCCGAGTCTCCGCAACCTTTCGACGATTCTATTGAGCCAAATTTCCAAAGGCTGTGCCAAAAGACGCAATTCCTCGGGTACTTCAACGAAGACATCGTTGACCTCAAGTCCGGTTGCATAGGGGGCCAGTAGAGCATCTTCGGGAGGGCGGGCATGAATATTGACAATTCTTAATCGATCACACACTTCATTGATTTCCGCTTCAATGTGCCCTGGGCTGGCGGTTGCAGCGATCAACAACCCACTGGGATTCTGTTCTGCAAACAAATCGCCAACTTGTGCCATCGCATGATTCCCTGTTGCACGATGTGCTTCATCGACGATCAACAGGGCGACATCATCTAATCTTGTGATTCCATTTTGAACATCATTGCGAACCACTTGAGGTGTTGCGACAACAATTTTTGCCGATTGCCAAATAGTCTGCCGTTTTTTGGGAGGCACGGACCCTGTAAGTGCAACAATTTCATCATCGTCAGACAAATTCAGTAAATTCTTCAAATCAGACAAATGTTGGTTGACCAAAGCATTGGTCGGTGCGAGCATGATTCCTCGCCCACCAGGCGAACGGAGGCGTTCAGCAAGAACCATCACTTCTATCGGAGTCTTGCCCATCCCTGTGGGTAAAACCAGCAAAGTCGATGCACTGAGGCAATGATCCACGGCAGAGAGCTGATATCCTCGGGCCTCAATCGCCCCTTGGACGAGTAAGTCGTGACGAATCGTAGCGGACATTGCCACCCTCCGTTTACGCCGAGGTTCTTAGGCAAATCGCCTCGTCAAACCGCTTGACGGGGTGCCAGATGGCCCCCTTTAGGGGGTCCTCCCAAACCGAGCCGTTCATATACGGGATGTAGGTCGGAGGGCCGCTCAACACTGAGCGTCCAGACACCATCGGGCAATGCAGCAGTATCCCACACAGCCGTTGATTCCACTTGTGAATCGCGGTTCGGTGTCACGGTCGCTCCTGAAGTGATGGGTAGGCGTTTTGCCGCTTCGGTGGCATTTACACCGCAAAAAAACATGGAGGAACCCAAATGGGAGATACGCACCGCCCAAAGAAGGGTAGCATGGGCTTTGGCCCGCGAAAGAGAGCCAACCGACCATATGGTCGTGTCAAGAGTTGGCCATCCACCGATTCTGATCAAGTCCGAGTTCAAGGATTCGCAGGATGGAAGGCTGGAATGACTCACGTTTTGATGCGTGATCTCAATCCAGGTAGTCCGAGTGCAGGTGCCGAAGTTCGCAAAGCGGTTACAGTCGTCGAAGTTCCACCCATGCACGTTCTCGCAGTTCGTGGATACAAGATGACACCCTACGGCAAGCAATCAGCAGGTGAAGCTTGGGCCAGCGCCGAAAAACTCGGTGATGCAATGCCAAGTCTTCCTCGCCGTATGCCTGAGCGTAAGGAACACGATGCTGAGGCACACCTCAACAAACTCCGTGAGTCCAACTTATCTGAAGTTCGAATTATTGTTGCAACCAATCCAGACAAGATTTCTGCGGTTGGTAGCAAAACCCCCGAAATCATGGAAATGGGTATGACGGGTGGTGACAATGCTGCTCAGTTAGAGTGGGCCGCTGAGAAACTTGGTGAAGAATTGACGATTGAAGATGTCTTCGAATCAGGTTCGGACATCGATGTCATCGGTGTCACCAAGGGATATGGTAACCAAGGTGTTGTCCGTCGGTTTGGTGTCAAACTACTTTCGCACAAGAACTCAAAGCGCCGACGTCAAATCGGCAACATGGGTGACTTCGGAACCGGATACGTTCGCAAGACCATTCGACAAGCCGGTCAAACCGGATATCACCAGCGAACCGAATACAACAAACGTATTCTACGAATCGCAGGTGAAGAAGATACTCAAATCACACCCGCTGGTGGATTCCTACATTATGGGGAAATCAGCAATCATTACATGATCATCCAAGGCAGTTTGCCTGGTCCAGCAAAGCGATTGATTCGCTTCCGAGATGCAGCACGTCCACGAAGTGAGCAGCATCCTGTCGACATTACCTACGTCAGTACGGCGTCCAAGCAGGGGGTGTGATGAATGAAGGTCAAGACTTACGAACTCTCCAACACCATTGAAGTCGAAGAACTCGAAGCTGGTATCATCATCGATTACAGTATCGAAGCTGCTGACGGAAAGAACGTCACCCTTCCTGGTGCCTTTGAATCTGATTTCCGTCCGGATCTAATTCGCCGAGCGGTTCACTCCTCTCGCGCAAACCGTCGTCAGCCATATGGACACCGTGAACACGGTGGAAAGCGTGCACCACAACCTGGTATGAAACACTCCGTCGAATGGTGGGGCAAGGGTCGTGGTGTCAGCCGTATCATGCGAAAGTCAGGCGCCCGTACCGGTGCTCAGAACCCTCACACACGCGGGGGCCGGCGCGCACACGGGCCAATGGTCCAGAAGGATTGGAGCCAGAAACTCAACACCAAAGAAGCCAATGCGGCTCGCGATTCAGCGATTGCGGCAACTGCAGATTCAGAAATGGTTGCCGCTCGTGGTCACCGATTCAGCGACAATGTCCGCTTCCCAGTTGTTCTTGGCAGTTATTCAGAGGATGGAGAGGATTTCGATATCGAAAGCCTCCCTCTCGAGAAAGCCACCAAGAAATTCATTGCAATGATGGAAAGTATCGGCCTTGGCGACGATCTCATTCGCGCCAATGATGGTCGTAACATCCGTGCTGGAAAGGGTAAGATGCGCGGTCGTCGCCGTCGAACTCCCCGAAGTATCCTCTTGGTCGTCGCACAGCGCGACGCTCTAGCCAAGGCTGCGCGAAATGTCCCTGGAGTGGACGTTGCCGTCGCCAAGGACCTCTGCGCCGAGGATTTGGCGCCTGGTGGTGACGCAGGACGCCTCACTGTTTGGACAAAGTCAGCTATCGAGGCACTGGAGTGATTGAAATGGATCCGTACAAAGTTATTCTAATGCCTTGGATTACAGAGAAATCTCTCGAACAGCGCCGTGTAGCTGCTGAAGAGATTGGATACTACCAGAACAACAATCGTCTCGAGTTCATTGTTCGTCGTGAAGCCACAAAGGCAGATATCAAGGCAGCAATTGAAGATCTTCTTGAAGTCCGTGTGGCCAAAGTCAACACGCGTATCTGTAAGGAAGGCAAGCATGCGAGTGTCAAACTCGCTGAAGGTTACGATGCTGAAGAGACAGCACTCAAACTAGGAGCATTCTGATTGGAGGTGTGATGTATGGGTAAGCGAATTCGTGCACAGCGTCGAGGTTCATCACCAAAGAACCGGGTTAGAAGCCATCGGTTCCCTGGTGCAAACAGACTTCCTCGTAAGAATGATGAGATGGCTGAAGTCACTGAAATGATTCACAGTCCAGTCCATACTGGTCCTCTGGCCAAACTGAAGTTCGAAGATGGAACCACTGGCCACGTTGCAGCTACTGAAGGCATGTATGTTGGCCAGAAAATCGCTTTCGGCGAAAACGTCAGCCTCCGCCCTGGTAACGTGACCACATTGGAACAGATTCCTGAAGGAACAGCAATCGCCAACGTTGAATGCCGACCTGGTGACGGTGGTAAATTCGCCCGTTCAGGTGGTAACAATGCAATGCTTGAAACCCGTATGGGTGACAAGGTTCGTGTCCGCCTACCCAGTGGTAACCTCAAGGATCTACCAGCCAAGTGTCGTGCAACCATCGGTGTTCTAGCAGGTCACGGCCGCACAGAAAAGCCTCTGATGAAGGCTGGTGCAGCATACTACCGTGCCAAGGCACGAGGCAAACTCTACCCATCTGTCAGCGGTGTCGCCATGAATCCGGTCGATCACCCACACGGCGGTGGAAACCACCAAGCCGTTCACGGCCCGAACAGCGTCGCCCGAACAGCACCACCCGGCCAGAAGGTCGGACATATCGCCCCAAGCCGCACAGGACGCGGCCGAGGCAAGAGAAAGGAGTGATTCTGAATGGCACGTCGTAAGAAGAAGGTTATGCGTACACCCAAGGCAGCCCGCCGTGCAGCACGCAAGCGCCGCTCCGGTATCTCGGAACGCCGCAAGAAGGAATTCACCTATCGAGGTCACACAGTTGACGAACTCAAGGCGCTTCCAATTTTCTCTCCAGAAGAAGACCCAGATGCATTGTCTGTTGCTGGTGTAATGCCATCTCGTGTTCGACGCAGTATGAACCGTGGCTATGCAGTCGGTATTTCCAATGGTGGCTCAAATCTTGATGAAGAGCATTTCATCAACCGCCTACGTGAGGATCCTGGCAAGTCAATCAAGACCCACTGCCGCTCCCTATACATTCTACCCGAGATGGTTGGCCGTACGATTGGTGTCCACGATGGACGCGCTTTCAAGATGGTCGATATCCTGCCCGAAATGCTCGGTCATGCTCTCGGTGAATACGCCCCAACCCGACGTAGTGTAACGCACACTGGCCCGGGTGTCGGAGCAACCAAGTCCAGTAAGCACGTAGCTCTGAAGTGAGGTGAAAAGATGAGTAGAGATCGTTCCAAACCACAGCCAGGATATACGCAATTACTGCAGGGTGGACGCCTTGCTGTTGCACGTGCAGTCAACCGTGATGTCCACCACAAGCACTGCTATCAGATTGCACGCGCAGTCAAAGGCATGTATGCCGGCGATGCAGTTGAGTATCTAGAAAAGGTCGTCAAGCAAGAAGTTGCCATCCCATACACACGTCGAAGCCGTGCTGGAAAGGGTGGTAACACAATGGCTGGTCACCGCAAGGGTAAGATGGGGCCTGGTCGATATCCAAGAAACGCATCAATCGCTTTCATCAAACTCATCGAGAGTGCCATGGACAATGCACGACAGCATCACGAAGACATCGATGCTGAAGACATGGTCATCACGCACCTGGCCGCTCACCGTGGTCAGGTGAAGAAGGCCATGCGCCCTCGTGCGCGCGGGCGCGCAACACCCAGCAATCATTACCAAGTCAACCTTGAGATTTTCATTGAAGACCTGAATGCCGATGAGGATGAGGACGAGGAGGATGATTACTGATGTCACAAAACAGTACAATTCGAAAATTCATTGATCGTAACGTCGAGCGTCAATTGGTTCGCGAGTACTTGCTCTCTAAGACCGAGCGAGCTGGATTCGGTGGACTTGATTTCCAGCGTACCCCTGAAGGCACAAAGGTGACACTTTCCGCAGAGCGTGTGGGAATGGTTATCGGTCGAAAGGGCAAGATCATCAATGAGTTGCAACGCAACCTACAGAACAATTTCAAACTCGATAATCCACGACTCGAAGTTGCGGAAATCGAGGCTCCAGAACTCAATGCCCAAGTGATGGCAAGCAAACTTGCCAGCGCACTTGAGCGTGGTTGGTATTTCCGTCGTGCAGGCCACTCTACTCTTCTCAACATCATGGACAAGGGTGCCAAAGGATGTTTGGTCGTCCTCAGTGGTAAACTGACAGGAAGCCGTAACAGAACGCAGAAGTTCCAAAAAGGCAACATCAAGTATTGTGGAGACACTGCTCTACAATTCATGGACATTGGAAAGGCTGTTTGTGTCAAGAAATTAGGTACAATCGGTTGCACTGTTGCAATTATGCAAGCAGATAGCAAACTCCCCCACGAGATTCGAATCAAAGAGCGCCACGAAGTTGGACTTTCACCACTTTCGGAGGTTGCCATCATATCGGAAGCAAGCGAAGAACTTCCAGAACCAATCGCTGAAGAGGCGCCAGCAGATGAAATCCTAGAAGAGGTCATCGAAGAAGCGGCACCTGTTGAAGAAGTGGTTGAATCTACAGATGAGGAGGCGACCGAATGACACACCTCAAGTCCCGTGAAATCGACAACATGTCGGACGAGGCTCGTCAATCTCGCCTGATCGAACTCCGTGAGGAAATGCTCCAGTTGCGCGCTCAGCAAGCGCTCGGAGGTTCCTCCTCTAACCTGGGTGCATACAAATCGACACGTCGGTCGATTGCACGCCTTTTGACAAAAATGAATGAAAAGAAGGAGTGATCACTGAATGGCAATATGCAATCTGTGTGGACTCCCCGATGAACTATGTATTTGTCAAGAAATCGCAAAGGAGCAACAGAAAGCAATCATCAGTACAGTTCGAAGGAGGTATGGGAAAATGGTCACAATTGTAGAAGGTATCGATGATACAGCGATTGACATTAGCCAACTTGCCAAGATTCTGAAGAGTGCCTGCGCTAGCGGTGGCACGGTCAAGGGTCGAACAATTGAGCTTCAGGGTGAACACAAGAAACGCGCAGCACAAGTTCTCAAGAAGAACGGATATCAAGTGGAGGTGCGCTGAATGAGTGATAGTATCCACATGCCATTCTTGGCCAGAAACCTAACGGTGAAGGTCTCTCCAGATGCCCATTTGGTTGGGCTTACTGGAACCGTGGTTGGCGAAACTCGCCGAACCATTGCCCTCGACGTGGGCGGCGAGACCAAGACTCTCGCAAAGAACGTCATCGAGTTCACCCTTGACAACGAGGGGGAACTCATTCAGGGCGCCATGGTGTGTCAGCGTCCAGAAGATCGAATTCACCGAAACTACCGGAGGAACTGAAATGCGAGACATCGGAGTAGACGTCAATCAGCCAACAGGCGAATGGGATGGCGATGAGAATTGCCCATTCTATGGTACCCTACGTCTTCGTGGCCAGATTATTGAAGGAACAATTGCCAAGGTTGGCATGCAGAAGTCGATTATCGTCAAGCGTGAACACATTCGTTACATGCCCAAGTTTGAGCGCTATGAGAAGCGTACACGTAGTTACGCAGCCCACCTTCCCACTTGTATCGGTGAAGTCAACGTAGGTGACAATGTTCGAATCATGGAATGCAGACCACTTTCAAAGACAATCACATTCTGTGTTATTGAAACGGAGGCGGGCGAATGAGGGGAATCTCTTCCAAGGTCACCCGTGGTCTGCCTACACAGGCACGAATTCAGTGTGTAGACAACACAGGTGCAAAGATCGTCCAACTCATTTCTGTTTTGAACACGGGTGGTACCGCCCGTCGATATCCAGCCGGTGGTGTGGGTGATTTGGTCGTTGTAACGGTCAAAAAAGGAACACCAGAGACACGCCGACAAATTTTCCACGCAGTCATTGTAAGACAAAGACGCCCGTTCCGTCGACCAGATGGAACCTGGGTTCAATTCGAAGACAATGCCTGTGTACTGGTCAATGAGCGTGGAGAAGTTCGCGGCTCTGACATCAAGGGACCTGTGAGCCGCGAAGCTGCAGAACGCTGGCCCCGAATCGCCGCTACGGCGAAGCAAATTGTGTGAGGTGTAATGAATGGTTAGTAAGTCCCCAAACAAGCAGCGAAAGACCGCAGCAAACGCCCCACTGCACCAGCAACGCAAGCGCCTACGTGCCCGTTGCCTAGATCCAAATTACAACAGTATCCGAAGCATTACAATTCGTGTCGGTGATGAAGTAGAGATTCGCCGCGGTGACTTCGGTCACCCCAACTCACAGAAGGGTGAGAAAGGAAAGCGTCACGGAGAGGCACGTGGTAAAGCAGGTCACAGAGCCGCAGTTGCGAGTGTCAACACACAATCTGGACACATCATGATTGAAGGTGTTACACATTCCAAGGCAGATGGAAAGGACGAGGGTATTCCGATTCATGCATCCAATGTTGTTGTCGTCAAGATCGATGACAGCGATCCTCTCCGACTGAAGAAATTACAATCTCTAAATGGCGGTGATGACGAATGAGCTCAAGTCACATGAAGCGTCTCGCAATGCCACGAAGTTGGCCATTGACTCGCAAGACTGACGTCTGGATTTCTCGACCACGCCCAAGCGGCCACCCCATCGAGAGATGCATGGCTCTAGGCGTTGTTCTACGAGACGTTCTTGGTGTCGCTCAATCCATGCGTGAAGCCAAGCGCGCTCTAGCCACTCGCAGAATTCTAGTCGATGGTCGTGTGACCACTGACATGCGCCGAGGTGTTGGTGTGATGGATGTATTGAGTGTTGGTGATGATCACTATCGCTGTATCTTAGATGGCAACGGTAAGTTGCGATATGTCTCCATTTCCGCAAAAGACGCAGGGCTCAAATTGTGCCGTGTTGACGGAAAGACGACCATCAAGGGTGGTGTTACACAGCTCAATCTACACGATGGTCGCAATATGTTGGTCGATGATGCCAACAAGTACAACACCATGGATACCCTTGTTGTTGAAGTTGGTTCTCAGAAGGTCAAGAAACATCACAAGTTCGAAACTGGTGCAAACTGCTACCTCATTGGTGGTAGTCACATCGGTAGTACTGCCACAATGAGTGAGTATGTAGTCAAGCGTTCCAGCAAGGACAATGAAGTTCTCTTCGGAGATTTCGGGACCATTGTGGATCACGTTTTCGTGGTCGGGGATGCAAGCCTACCTTTGGATGAGGTGAACGCATGAGTGAAACAGCTAGCCCAATGCAAACACCTCGGATTACCAAGGTCACCGTGAACATCGGTGTGGGTGAAGGTGGAAACCGCCTACTTCTTGCAGAGCGAGTTTTGGGTCTTCTATCAGGTCTAGAACCCATTCGAACGATTTCCAAGAAGACAAACCGTGATTTGGGTACTCGTGAAGGTGCGCCGATTGGTTGCAAGGTTACAATCCGTGGTTCAGATCATATCGACAAGTTCCTCAAGGACGCCTTCTGGTGCCGTGAGAACACATTGCCTGCTTACAATTGGGATGCTTCAGGGAACCTTTCCTTTGGTATTCGAGATTACACCGACTTCCCCGAGATGAAGTATGATCCGGAGATTGGAATCTTTGGGATGGATGTGAACGTCGTCCTAGAACGTCC
>CATISE010000153.1 GCA_949538655.1 Marine Group II euryarchaeote MED-G33
GCCGAGGAAACTCAAGATGAGGTCAAAGCAATCGAGGCTGAGATCGAATTGCTAGAGGCCAAAGCACGTCTGAAGAAAATGCAGGAATCATTGGAAGAGTAGGTCTGGTCAAGAACCGACGAGAAGTACGACGAAACCCGTGATTGCGAGCATTAAAAACACTCCTAATCGACTCAGCGCCGAGGTTTTCGGTTTCAACACAGAAAATTCTGTGCCCTTCCGGAGTTTTGCTCGACGTCGTACAGCATCTTCACCTACAGCCATCAATGTATGGTGAACTCGCGATGAATTGTTTGCAACCATTCCCTTTGGAATCTCATCGAAGGGTCTGGAACGAATCCGGGCCATCAAATAGACCGGATCCCCTAGTTTTAAGGCCCACAATGTCCATTCATGTTTGCGAATATCTCCCTCTCGATACAATTCGTCACCACCCATTTTACCTGGCTCTGTACGAGACCAAATTGGTTGGCCAATATCTGTATTCTGGAATGATTTCAGGTCGACAATGATTCCACCACTTCCATCATGTAGCATGAAATCTCGTTGGTCACTAGCACCGCGAACATGGTGCCAATTGCAAACCGTTCTTGTTTTCCATGACTCTGATTGTTCATCATAGTATCTCTCTTCTTTGCATTTGTAGACGCGATAGTTCCATGACCATACGGCCAGATTATCAAAGGTCCAGTCTGGGTCGCGATAACCATCGACATGCACAATATCCATTGGCAGGAAATTCGCAGGACGAACCTGTCCAACCAGTTCAGTATGTCCTTCGTCTACGAATTTGATAATCGAAGTGACTGTATCCCATGCCTCAGTAACTCCTTTGTTATACCATTGAGAAATGATGGTTCCAATTGCTCCAAACATAATCAGAGCGGTCGCATACATTGCATAATTCCCTCGGTCTTCACTTGGCATGCCGAGAAACATCCCTGCAACAAACATGACTGCCATGGCATGGTACAGGAATCGAGCGGTGATTTGCGGTGGCGTTGCATTGTACAGTTCCCGATATCGATGATTTCTCGGATGCTCAGTGAAAATGATTGATTGAGCATCATCCCCTTCATGTCGCGCAATCAGTTTCTCCATTTTTTCAGAGGCCTCGGCTTCATTGTCGAATCGGATCAAATCCACTCCACCACATTCTCCACATTCTTTTCCTGGAACTTTATTTCCTTGACATTTCTCGCACATTAGTTCTTGATTCCCATAGTATACAGCCCATCCATCTTCCATTTTTTCGCAACGAATTTCAGGCCCATCCATTTCAAAACGCGTCAATGGGTCAGGCAACCACTGCTCATACTTCGCATTCCATTTAGGCCTGTCAAGGTGCCATTGTGATGGGTCCATAGGCGGTAATGGCTGAACCGACCAGTCATCGGAAGCCCCTGGTACATATTTCTCCATCATGACTGAAAATGGATTTCGAACGCAACTACCCATGACGACCAAACCGATAATAATCAAGCAAAATCCATCAATATCCATCATAGCCAGACTCGATATGATTCCATATCCCATACTTAGCAGTCCCATGCCCCAAAATGCCCATGACAATAATGAACCAGGCCAAGTCCATGAGAAAATCGGGGGTAAGGACAGTTCCTCATCCGAAAAGGGGTCATTGGCGATCATGCTACCGCCAAACCAAACCAATCCTTGAACGTCACCTACGGTGACAGTTCAAAATCATCATCATCACTGGAAAATGGATCATCCCATTGCGATGAAACTTCATCGGTTCTGAAGTGTTCGTATAATCGTTCAATTGTGCCATAGGGCCAATCTCCTTGTTGTCCATCGTATCTACGGATGAGGTCTGGGCCATTGCCGCCGTGAAACCATATAGGAACGTCTAGTCGTCGGAACAAGCCCTCGCTAAAACCTCCAAATGCATGTAAGCGTGAAATCCCATGTAGGTCCTCAATCCAATCATATGGTTGACCCCCCTCTTCACCCTGTTGCTGTGGTTCACAAGCCTCGATAATCAAATCAATCACCCGGTTAAAGGCAGCATCAAGCCCCCCTTCGTCAACTTCATGTTCAATTAGGGGCAGAATTCCAAGTGGATCGATTTGCCCAGATAAGTGCTGTAACCAGATCATGTGCGACAATGCATTGAACGCTCTTTCATCCATGGCGGCCTGTTCCCATAGCGACCAGGGTCCTCTGGAGCCATCGAGTGGCTGAGGCAGTATTCCATATCGCAAGAAGGCTTCACGGAGTCCACCCAAACGAGTGGGGTCTCGAGCAACGTGTGCATTTGCAAGTGCCTCTTCGATTA
>CATISE010000154.1 GCA_949538655.1 Marine Group II euryarchaeote MED-G33
CAATTAGAAGTCCTCTTCTGTCTGTTCTGCCGAACCCATCATAGGCGTCCTAGCATCCCAAGGGGATGAGGACCATGGTTGATCTAACCACAGCAATGGCTGCTGCTGCAGCCAGCGACAAACGCCGTGGTGGTCGTGATGGTGAGAAAAAACGTCCTGGTGGAAAAGTTGGTACCGAACCCTTTGACCCTGCTGACCATGTCATCAAAGAGAAGGCTGATGCTGCATCCATGTGGTTGGTATTGGTCTATGCAATCCTGGTTGCAGTCGTGATGCGATTCCTCATCATGCCCGCGATGGAAGAACCAGCCAGTGTGTTGTGGTCCTTACCACTCCTTCTCATCTTTACAATCCCTCCACTGCATCGAATCATTTTGAGTAAATTTGCAGAGCGGTATACCTTTGGAAATTGGTTCCGAGCAAGTTTCCTATACACATTCACCTGGTTGGCTGTTTGTTTCATTCTCGTGAACCCCCCCTTGGCAGATATTTCTCCACCTGAAGTGGCGCGGAATACTGTGTTGGTAGATTTGGATGATCCCGAATGGAACCAACCAATCAGGGATTTCGGTAGCGATGATGGTGTTTCTGATCGAAGGCTGGGTCTTGCATTCGCAGTCCGAGACAATATTGATGCTGAAAATGTGAATGTCCATGTCGAACTGACGTGGGTGGGCAATTCTCTGAATTGGACCGGTGTATCAATCGATATGGCAGGTCAATGGGACGATTATTCAGACAATATCACTGGTGTTGTGGAGAAACCTACTGATGTCCCAATAATGATTGAATTCCCCGAGGACTTTTCAATTTCGAGTGGTGTCCCATATACGATTGAAATTACATTGACGCAAAGTGGAGATCCATGGGACCTGGAAGAGGTCGATACCCATCGATTCGTACTATGGAATGCCTAAGTCCACTTTCGCCCCTATTCGGGCAACTGCTTCACTTTCACTTTCAATTGTCTTGCTCCCTTAACCGAACGAAGGTAGTCCGGTGGCCCTGCCTGTTCAGTCTACACAGTGATGCAACATGCTGAACGATAATACATTGGAACAATTGACAGAAATGATGGAAACACTCGCAAACCGAGTGATTAGAGGAAATATGGGTGTGACGGCAGATTTGCTATGCTGGACACCTCTCGCACCGATTATTCGAGCCTCAAGACGCGCTCGAATCGAATCAAAAACTCATGAAATCCGCCTAAGAGAAAAGGCGAGTGCGTTGTGCGAGGATGCTACACGGGATCACGCAGATCTCCTCGTCCCCGCATGGGGCTGATTAGGAGAATTTTGTACAAATCGATGCGGTCATTGCATCCAATTGCAATGCTTCGCCCCCACCTTCAACCAGGCGGAAATCGATTTGTGCCATCATTTCAGTAATCTCGAGTTTCTGCATTTCACTGAGAAAATCAGCATCGTACAATGCTCGATGAAGTTGATTCACCAAGTCTGTCCCTGCCAATCCAAACTGATCAAGGATTGAGCGGAGTCGTCTTCGAGCAGGATGGAAACCATCCTCCTTGCAAGCAAGCAGGTAGCCATGCAATTCTTCTGGTGGTGCGGTGGCTGTCGTTTCGTAGATGAGTGCACGTGTGACGTGTGTGTCCAAACTGGCACTGACCTGCAATGCAGTAATCGCTCTTCGGAGGTCGCCTAAACTCACGTGAACGATGGCCTCACAGGCATCTTCGTCCAACTCAATACCCTCGGATGCAGCGACAACTTGAATTTGCATTCGTACTTGATCATCGGCAAGTGGTCGGAATCGGAAAACTGCACATCGGGACTGAATCGGTTCGATGATTTTTGAAGAATAGTTGCAGGACAGTATGAATCGACAGGTTTCAGAGTACTGTTCCATGATTCGCCGCAAAGCACCTTGTGCATCTGCGGTTAGTGCATCAGCTTCATCGAGAAAAATAACCTTGAAATCTGCACCCAATGGGCTGGTGCGAGCGAATTGCTTGACTTTGGTTCGAATGCTCTCAAGTTTCCTTTCATCACTGGCGTTCATCTCCAGCAGATTTTCACTCGATCTTTCGCCAAAGACATCCGAACATAGAGCGAGCGCAGCAGTTGTCTTTCCGGTACCAGGAGGTCCTGCGAATAACAGGTGTGGGAAAGTCCCACCTTCGCCATAGGCAGCCAAGCGTTCCACTGTAGCAGATTGTCCACGAATATCTCGAACCGTCCGGGGTCGATGCTTCTCCACCCACATCTTTGACATCGGAACCAAGACGTCGTTTCCGACGGGCGTCAATGAACCTATCCCATGGTCAGATTTCCCTGAAAACTATGTTCTCATTGACCATACGTAGTATGGTCGATGAACCGCAATCCATTAACAGTAGGTTGGCCCGTCCTCGTCTGAGGCCCATGACGAGCGGAGAGAGGAACTGGAGTTCAACAACAGGTGCAATCCTGATGGTGAGCTTGATGCTATTCAGCACATGGATACAGATAATTGACAATGAAGCGACTTTGGACGAGGCTCCAGTGGCACGGTTTTTGACTGCAAGTGATACACTTGCATCCGATACCCATACCAACTCTAGTCAACCAAATAACAACTATGGAAGCGCACAAAACCTGTTGGTTGGAGATTTCCCAATCTTCACCGATGCTAGAATTTTGGCCAACTTCCCTCTGACACTGAATGATGGTGGGGTCTTGCCTTCCACAGCGATTGTCAGTGAAGCGACGCTCGAGTTGACTTGCCGCAAAATTTCTCAGTTGGGTTCAGGTGATACCGCTCTATACCCTGCCCGACTTTTGACGGATTTCGATGAAGCAAATGCAACCCACAATCTCAGCGATACAGGTGTGCCATGGAACACCAGTGGTGTCGAAGGTGTTGGTACTGATCGTGGACACTGGGAACCTGGCTCCCATGATTCTGTTTCCACAGTTGAAGTGTTCAGTTTGAACTTGACCTCGTTGGTTCAAGATGCATTGCGAAATGGGGAATCTAACATGAGTATCGTGATTTCTGGTGTCGGAAACCCGGTCTATTGTACTTCCAGCGAAGGCGCTTCAGGCGATGCCCCAGCACTCGATTTTGAATACACTCTTGGTTCCGCTCCATCTCAGGGTAGTGTACTAATCGAAGGCCCAGAAGATGGTGCAATCCTCGCCGATCAAAGTGAATTAACCATCATGCCAGATTACAGTCCAACGATTTCTTGGGACAACCTATCTAGTGGCGATATCGAGATTCAATTTTCTAATGATGCTGATTTCCGCAACAACCTAGACGAGACAAGAATTTGGAATTCATGGGATGATTCAGGCGATTTCTCGATGAGCAGTGAAGAATTTCACACTCCAGAAAACGAAGCTGATTTGGACAATGGAACTTGGGTGCACTTCCGAATCCGTTCTGTAAACAATTCAATTCTTGGCCCATGGGAAAGTGGTTACTTTGGCCTTCCTGCCGAAATTGGTAGTATCAATGGACAAGGTCAAGCGGAAATTCTACTCCGTAATGATACCGTCAATCTTGGTTTCGGAACTGTTCACGACACTTGGGTCATGGACGGAAACACCTCTTACAATGGCAATGATGACTTTCGAATGAGGATTGGTCACTCTAACGATTCAACAGAAGGAAACATGCACGCCTTCATTCAGGTAAATATGGACACTGTCCCCATTCACGACAATGTGACCATCCATGATGCCACTCTCAATATCCGAAGAACTGATCGAACTGGTGAACCGATGATTTCAGCTTGGTTGATGGATTCAAGCACAGGACATGTGTTCAGTGAACTGGATTTCGCTAACAGCAGTAACGGTGTGACTTGGACAAATGGTGGCCAAGATGACATTGTTGAGAATTCAATCTTGGGAACTGTGAATGGAAACCAATCAGGAACATCCACACTGACTTTCGACACGACCTCCTTTGTTCAGGCTTATCTTGACGATGGACATGTTGGTGATCTAGACTTCTTGATTATGGCAGAAGGTTTGGCCGGTGAGGAAATTGAGATTGCCACGGGCGATGAGCCCTTCTCTTACAGGCCACATCTCGACATTACCTATTCATGGGGTGACTCTGTTCCAACATCAGATATTGATATTCAATCTCCAGCCGCTGGTAGTGCGGCATGGGATCTGACTTCATGGGAATTGGAAAGCACATTGACTCCTACAATTACATGGGACCCATCGGTTGCATCTCACAGCAATGGCAACCCCGCAGATGTTGTTCTACAACTATTCCCTGATGGTATTGGAAATTCCATTCCAGTGACCGTCGACAGTCGTGTTGATGGTGGATTTGATTTGACGAATGGTGAATATACAATCCCCTCATCATGGAACCTTGATTGGGCTCAATCTTATGAATATCGAATGTTAATGGTTGAAGATGGTGAACAAGGGGCATGGGAATTCACATCCCTTCTCATCTCGGAAATCAATTCTACCGATTTGGGTGGAGGGGAACACGAGTTGCGCTACCGACATGGCAACGCGACTTCGCAGAGTGGTTTGACCTTGCCATATTGTGGTGATCTTACACTCGAGAGTGGCGGCGCCTCTGGAATGAATTTGGATGGACAGGATTTGACCGCTTCATCCACTCAGGTTATTCTCGTCGGTTGCGATTTGAGCAACCACGTCATGCCTGACGACCTTGCGATTATCTCAGCAACCATGCGCCTTCGCACACTTCAGAACTCCGGCATCAGTTCATTCGACATCCCCATAACGATGTATGAGAGTAGTGAGCACGATTGGGATGAGAGCAGTGCAACTTGGAATACCACCGATGGCATCACTCCTTGGAATGGTTTGGGTGCAAGTGGATCAGAGAGGGTCCAATCTCTGGACACCACAGATATCGATGCTGACAACACATGGTATGAATGGAATGTAACCGCTGCAGTTCAAAGCGCAATGCGCACCGATTCGCTGGTTGATTTCATTCTCGCATCAGAGAGTTCAGCAAGTTGGGCCCCCGTCTCATTCTACGATCGAGGTAGCGGTTCAATGCCCGAATTGGTCATTGTATACACCAACGGTTCGAATGCAGCACCCAATGTACCAATCGACATGTCTCCAGCCAACGGTGATTGGATACTCAGTGGTGACTACACCTTCGCAGTCGACCAAACACCGACCCTATCCTGGAATGAGACCGGTACACCTGCCGCCAATGCATGGCAGGTTCAGGTGGATGCAGAGAGTAGTTTCAGCACCAGTTCTCTGTTGACCTTCTCGTCGTGGATCGACACAGGTTCATTCAGTAGCACCTCATTCACATTTGCGAGCGATCTCAATGCTGGTGAAGAGTTCTATTGGCGCGCTCGTGGAATTTCTGCTACAGGACAAATTGGTCTTTGGTCCGCAGGCACCAGTTTTGTCATTCCCGATTTAGATGTGTCACAGATTGATTCCGACACATACAACGTCAACATGGGACATGGAGATATTTTGTCGGATGGCAGTATGCCATTGTTCACAGACACATGGATTTCTTGGTCCTCCTCTAGTTTGAATGATTCTCATGCGGATGAAGACACACTCTTCATCTCTGGGACATCAAGTGCCCTCATTGAGATTCCAATCGATGGAATCGGTGCACTACCACATCCCTCGAATGCTAAATTACTCGGCGCATCCATCAGTTTCCAGGTCTTGACCAACAACTCAAGCACACCATCCATTGCAATCTATGAAACCCTGCAAGATTGGAATTCTTCAGCCACAGGTCTCACCTATGATGGATTGACCAATTGGAGTGCCCTCGGCGGTTCAAGCATACAAGATCGCTCAGAATGGGTTGATGTTGTGATTGATCAAGCAGCGAGTTCTCGAATGCACATGGACATCACTGAAATCGTCCAAGCGGCAATTCTACGTGGTGATGATAGCGTAGGACTCATGCTCAGTACTGAAGCGAATTCCAACGATCAAATTGTGTTGGCCAGTACGGAGACACAGTTTGATGCCAATGAACCTGAATTCTCTCTCACTTGGCAGAATGGGACCGCAACAGCTCCGACTCAAGCAGCAACGATTCTTTCACCTGCAAATGGGGATGTTCTGTGGGATTACCCCTCAATGTCCTCCGATGACAATCCGGGTGCATCTTGGAGCCACCCTGCATCTACCAACGTGACGGCTTGGAAAATCTATTCCTATCCAACCAATGAAGGCCCATGGGGTGGCGTAGTAGTCATCGATAGTCGAACTTGTTCAACTTGTACGTTTGACATGTCCAACCTAACCATGGTCGATACAAATTCACAGTTTGGTCAAGATGACAAATATTCTTGGATTATTCAACCCATACAAGATGGAATGTTTGGTCCACGTTCAACAGTTGAGAATTTCATCGTTCCAAATGATATTGGCGATTCTGTCAACAGTACTGATTACTGGGTTGAATTGTCCAATGGAAATGCATACTCTGCCGGAAACCTGTATGATGTTACTCAAGGTGCATATATTGAATCATGTTATGCAAATAACGCTTATGGAAATACAGATTTGAATGTGGGCGCATCGAATGGAGGGCCTACTTGTTCTGGCAAAGAATCACGATCTCTTTTGCGATTTGACATTTCCAACGTTCCAATCATGGACACCAATCCTTGGCAAGTTGTCGAAGCCCACGTCGAAATGTATCGATTCGCTGGTTCGAGCAATTACAACACCGATATCTCAGTATCCAATGTTCATTGTAACTGGGGCGAATCGAGTGTTACGTGGAATGATTGTGCGACCAATAACTCATGGCAAAGCTCGGGTGCATATGGTGCAAACGATGCTGATGTCCCCGCTGTCATGACCAACGTTAGTGGCAATGGCTGGTATTCTTGGAACGTCACTCAACTCATGCAACAAGCACGCATGAGTGGTTCTGACACACTGAGTCTACTATTTGCATCCGAGGATTCGAATCTCTACGCCCGACACGCGTTTGTCCAAGAAGATGCCACAGGTACCTTGGAGTCGTTTAGACCGAATATCGTTGTGACTTACCGTGCCGGCACTCAATCCATGCCATCTGCACCTTCATGGGATTCTGCATTGACTGCCAATGGCCCATTTACATCATGGGATACTAGTTCATTGCGCCCAGCTCCATTGGATCCTCTTCCAGCAGCTTGGACACACTCTTCAACCAGTACGATAGACTCGTGGCAAGTTCAGTACGCTACGAATGACAGATTTACGTTAGACACACATGTATACGATTCAAGTGATTCGAGTACTTGGGGTAGTGCAACATTTGATATTACGAACTTGACTATGTTTGAATCAGCAAGTACTGCTCAAGGTGATCATTGGAATCATCTGCGAATCCGTGCTGTTCAAGATGGCGTTTACAGCAATTGGTCAGCACCATTCCAAAACAGAGTTCCAGATGAGCAAGGTAGCGATGACGGAGCAGGGAATTACACTGTGACGATGCAGCGCAGTGCTGTATTCGAAGATACAGGTGTATTGCCTTCGATGCCAGACACTTGGATTCAATCCAACACCCTTGGCCAATACAACAGCCATGGTTCAGATACAACCCTCGCAGTGGGTATGGATCCTGAAGATACAGCCCACGAAGCCGTGAGCCTAGTCTCGATTGATTTGGCTGAATATCCGTATCCGGCTACAATGCTACCAACTTCGGTCACTTTGCGAATGTATGTTGCGAGTATATCCGGCACAGGTGCACATAGTATTGCCATTCACGATTGCGCAGGATTCAATGAACTCAGTGCCACTTGGAACAATTACAATCCAAGCACCCAATGCAATTCAACAGCTGCATCTTCAATGACATCGACCAGTACAACATCTGGCGTATGGTATGAATGGGATGTGACCGGTATCGCCCGCAGTGCTTGGACTTCATCGGGTGTCATGAACATGGCACTGCAAACCAGTTGGGCAGGTACGGTTTACTTCAGTTCAGCCGAAGGTTCAAACTCTTATGCACCTGAACTAGAGGTTGGTTATGTCGATAATCCAAACAATGCATCTTCTCCAGCACAGGTCACACTCGTATCGCCTGAACATTTGGAAGTCGTGTACGACGTTGGACAATATACGCTCGGGGTTGAAACCAGGCCCACTCTCACATGGGATACCCTTGGAGATGCCACAGGATACATCCTCCTTCTCAGCAATGAGAGCGGAACACAGACCTACAAATCTTGGGATTCCAA
>CATISE010000155.1 GCA_949538655.1 Marine Group II euryarchaeote MED-G33
CACCTGGCAGTTCAAAGTAGGTGTTTTAATGGGCAAGGGATATCGACAGGCACCCGGTAAAGGTGGAGCCTCAAAGAAACGCACCGATGGCAAGCGTCAAGCTGGTCAGCAGGATTTCGGAGTCCCTGGTTCCGGTGGTTCTGACCCATACTCTAAGCACCAAGATTTGGATTATGTGCCCGAATCCGTGGGTGGGTGGAAAAAACAACCCCGTGGCCCACATGTTCACGATCGACACATTACCGGCACCACGATTGGAAAATCAGTCCCATTGGTGGATGCCAATTGGAAAATGACGGGTCAGGCGCAGTATGGTGACGATATTCGATTGCCCGGTGAACTGATTGGCAAAATATTGCGCTCACCACATCACTACGCGAAAATCAAATCGATTGATACTTCGATTGCTGAAGCAATGGATGGTGTCTTTGCTGTGGCCACCGGCCAAGATTCTGTGAACAAGTTCGGTGTCCTCCCCGTGACCAAAGATGAGCATGCCATGGCCCAAGAAACTGTCCGTCACGTCGGTGATTTGGTTGCTTGTGTTTGTGCGATTGATGAAGCTACGGCAATCGACGCCATGAATTCTATTGTGGTGGATTATGAAGTGTTGGAAAGTATTCACGACATGGAAGACGGTCTGAAAGATTCTGAACACCCCATTCACGATCGTGGGAAGTATCACATCGGTGAATCCAATGTTCAGAAACGTGTGTTCCAGCAATTCGGCGATCTGGACTCGATGTCCGCAGCACCATACAGCCATGAGGCTGATTGGGAAACCGCTGGATTGCACCATGGATTTACCGAACCACATGCTGTTGTTGCCCATTGGGACCCTTCCGGGCGAGTGACCGTTTGGAGCCCACAACAAGTTCCACACTATTTGCACCGAGCATTGTCCGCAGTCCTCGACATTCCAATGCATCAAATCAATGTCCACCGTACCTTTGTCGGTGGTGGATTTGGGGGTAAATCCGACCCCTTCCCCCACGAAATGTGTGCAGCCATTTTGGCCCGGAAATGTGGCCGACCAGTTCGCATTAATTTCGATCGAGAGGAAGTCTACTGGATCAATCGAGGCCGTCACCCATCTCGAATTCAAATGGGTGTATTTGCTGATGATGAAGGTCGAATTGCTGGAATCGAAACCGACGCCCTCATCGATGGTGGGGCGTTTGCATCGTTCGGCCATGTAACGACATACTACAACGGCGTATTGCATACAGCCCCATACGAAATTGGTGGCTTCAATTACACAGGTGCTAGGGTTTGGACAAACAAACCAGCGAGTGGGGCCATGCGCGGCCACGGTGCTGTGAACAGTCGTTGTGCTGTCGAAGTCGGGCTCGATGCTGTAGCAGAGCAAATGAATGTCGACCCAATGACCTTGCGCCTGGCCAATCTATTGCCTCCTCACAGTCGGACCATCACTGGATTCCGAATTACCAGCACTGGAATGAGAGAATGTTTGGCCAAGGTTCGAGAAATGTCTGGTTGGGATGAGAAATTCAGAAACATGCCTCTCGGAAAGGGCATTGGAGTAGGGTGTGGATTCTTCATCTCTGGTTCAGGACTTCCAATTCATTGGGACCCTGAGAATTTCCCTCATGCGACCGTCCACCTACAGTGTGACATGGATGGTGGTGTCACAGTTCACACAGGAGCGGCAGAAATTGGCCAAGGGAGCGATACTGCGGTTTCTCAGGCTGTCGCCGAGGTGCTTGCACTACCCTTGGATATGATTCGAATCCGCAGCAAAGAATCGGATACCGCACCTGTAGACTTGGGTTCATACTCTAGTCGTGTGACATTCATGAATTGTAATGCTGCAATTCGAGCTGCGATTGAACTACGAGACAAGGTACTCAAGGCTGCTCACGAGATTACGGGATATCACCCGGACGTCTTGGTCATCGGTGATCGAAGAATCTACTACAAGCATGACCCTGCTGTCGGCGTCTCTTGGTTGCAAGCGGTTCACAAAGCGCAAGCAGATGTGGGTTCATTGATTGCATCCGGAGCGTACCGAACCGCACCGATGGGTGGTGTGCACAAGGGAGCTGCTGCGGGTTTGGCACCAGCCTATTCATTCTCTGCATATGTCGCTGAAGTCGATGTGGATGTGGAGACCGGTTTTGTCAAGGTCACCAAGGCATGGGCTGCTCACGATTGTGGAAAGGCTCTGAATCCATTGGCGGTCAAAGGGCAAATCATTGGTTCCTGCCACATGGGCATGGGCCAGGTCCTCTCAGAGGAGATGAAATATGGCCGAGATGGGCATTTGATGAATCCAGACTTACTCGATTACAAAATCATGAGTGTGCATGAGATGCCAGATGTTGTACCCATCATTGTCGAGAGCAATGATCCAGAGGGGCCGTTTGGTGCAAAAGAGGCTGGAGAAGGACCACTTCTCCCGATCCTCCCCGCTGTTTGTAATGCGATTTACGATGCGATCGGTGTTCGAATCGATGAATTGCCCGTCACCCCTGATCGTCTGCACAAAAAGATCGAAAAACACTGTAGGAAAATAGGTGTAGATGACCCACTTGACCTACCCGTTCCACGATATGAAGCGAGCCCATTACAGCAAAAACTCGTCGAGCGTGCTGAAGCACATGCGGCCCGTGATCATCTACGTGATATCCAAGAAGATCGCTCCTCATACGTGAATGGCGTTCTGTTCGGTTTCGACCCAGATGTCCCCATGTCCGAACAGAATGAGGGATGGAGAGAATCGGTGACACCGACTGCTGAAGATTTGGCTGATCCAAAGAAGCGCGCAGCGCGTGCATGGAGTCATGTCGAAAGACGATATCGAGGTGATGCCTAATGCGCATGCCACCGTTCACATTACACACTCCTGACAATCTGGCCAAAGCCATTGCTTTGGCTGCGGAATTGGATTCTTTTGATTGGATTTCTGGAGGCACTGATTTACTGCCAAACTACAAGTGGAAACTGAATGCCAAACCGGATGTGATTTCACTTTCTAAGGTCAAAGAATTGACCGCACTATCTGGGACGGTCATCGGTGCAATGGTAAGAATCCATGATTTGGTTGGAAATGAAGATGTCCACCCCCTTATTCGAGAGACTGCAGGTACGATTGCCAGCGTTATGATTCGTCGTTCAGCCACCGTTGGAGGGAACATTTGTCTCGACACAAGGTGCTATTGGTTTAACCAAACAGAGGAGTGGAGAAGAAGCATTGATTGGTGCCACAAATGCGATTGTGATACAGGTGCAGATTGTCGAGTGATTCCGAATCAAAATACGCTGTGTGTTGCAACCTATCAAGCGGACTTAGCAGCCGCCTTTATCGCGCTGGATGCGACCATCCATTTGGCCAGTGCATCCGGCGCCCGTTCAATGCCATTCGCAGATTTCTTTGAGCTCGATGGTATGACGCGTAACGTACTCAAACAAGGTGAACTTGTCACACACGTTACACTCCCTGATGATGCCAAGAATTGGCAAGGTGCCTACCAGAAATTACGACTCCGGGAAACATGGGATTTCCCAGAAGCTGGAGTCGCAGCAGCTTGGAAAATCGAAGCCGGGAAAATTTCCGATCTCCGAGTTGCAACCACCGGTTGTGAGAGCATCCCTGGCGATCATAGTGACTTGGCTCAAGAGGCCTTGACAGAATGGGATGGGAAGGATAGTATCCGTTCATTAGCCGAAGGAGTCCGTAAGGCTGTAAAACCGGTTAGTAACACATATTTCCCGCCTGCTTATCGTCGTAAAATGCTGCGCGTACTCACACGTAGGGCACTCGCTCCGCTTGAACACCTCTAAGCGTGGCATTGATGGCTGATGAGCGATACGATAGCATGATGCAAGTCCGTATGATGGGAATTGTTCTGAGTGCAATCATGCTACTCGCCTTATCCCCCACCACTCCTGTCGAAGCACAGGAAGTGCCCACACCAGCCGGATGGGAAATGGGACTTGTGTACGAAGATGGTGTTTCAGAAGATGACCCGTTTACCCTCGAAGAAGATGAAACATCGATTCGATTTTGGATTCGCAATGATAATCTGGTTGGGGACATCGAAATCTCACTAGATTACGATTCATCTTCTGATGCAACATTGGTCGGAGAAGAAAGTGTCACTGTTGGAAGTGGATCAAATGATACCTTCACGCTGAAAATGAAAGATATTGATGTGTGGAATATCGCCGCAGATACTACGTTTGAATTTGAGATCGATGGCGAAATGGCATCTTGGGGCGTCACTCCGATTCCAGTGCCTATTTCAAGTCAGAGTATAGAGGGGGAAGTCATCGTACCAAAATTGTACAGATGG
>CATISE010000156.1 GCA_949538655.1 Marine Group II euryarchaeote MED-G33
CTCTGTGTAAATCGTTCGTTGGACAACAAATCGTCCCGCATGGCATGAATCAAGCGACCATCAAGCACACACCAGTGATCTTCTTTGTGTTTTGCAGTCTTATCTCGAATGTCAACAGTCAATGCGTACTCAAAGATGAAGCTGGCAAAGACATGAGCGGGTTGACGCTCTACATCTTCAAACCGGCACCAGGTGTTGATTCCGACCCAGGGCATGTAGAAGTGGGTGAATACAGTTGAATTGACCAAGCGTTTCCCAAGCACTTCAGCAACGCTCTTGTTTGATTCAGGCCGGAATTTGAATTGTCTGTAAAATTTCCAGAAGATAATGAAGCCATCAAACAATTCTTTGAGTGACGCTTCGCGATAAATAAATCTCAGGAATCCCCCGATACCAGAACCCATTTTTGTATTCAATTCGCGATCTTCAAAAACGATTGAACCCTTCTGGTCCTCAAATTCATGAGGTGTTTGCTCAAGTCCATATTCGCGACAAAGACGTAGATAGTGCGGTTGTTGAGCGGGCAAGGTTATGATGACTGTAGTCGAGAGATGTTCACCATTCTCCATGTATGGCTCATTGTTGCCGCCGACAATATCTCTCTGTTCCAACAATGTGACATCAAAACCAGCCTGAATCAGGTATTTGGCCGCTGATAGTCCACTGATCCCTCCACCAACAACGACAACCGATTTTCCTTCACCACCAGTTGTTGGCATATCGATAAGGCGTGCATCTTCCCTGTAGATGCGAGCGGTGGATTTAGAATGCTCATAATTGACAATCAAAAGAGTTAGTAAATACATTACAAGTGTCGATATGAGAATTTCATCACGATATCCAGGAATTGCATAAACAACAGTTGCGACTATTACGATTGCAAACACTAGACGAAGTGGATTTGATAACAGAAATTTCGCCATAGCCAAGTCTCCACGGTATGATACTTCGTTCCTCTATTTACTTATAATGCGGTGTTTCGTATCAACTAAAAACCGGGCAACTAACCGGAATTTTCTGTGAAATCAAGATCCCCTGAAAGGAATAATGCAATCACGATTAACACCAACTGGGCAATCAGACGAAGGATGTGTGCTTGAGTTGAGAATGTCGATCCATTGAATCCAACATCGTGAGTCCACATGTATAGGTTCGCAGGATAAACACCAATCAAAAACAACGCCAATAATCGTCCTGCAATGATTCTGGTTTCAGGATAAATGATGGCCATCCCTCCAGCGATTTCCATCCCACCTGAGAGATAAACGAGGAACAATGGGAAGGGCAGAATTGCAGGGACAATCTCAACAAATTTGTCAGGTTCTCTGAAATGAGCAACGCCAACCATGATGAAAGCAAAACCGTAAACGATGGCTATCAAGTTCATCATAATCAAATCGACATGAAATCATTTGAATTACTTTTCTTAAACTCAGCCTAAGTTTAATCCTACGTTTGGCTCAAAACCGATTATAGAGAAATACATCACCCCGAAGACATGCGCGGGTCCAAGACGGCTCTTCTTCTGTCCATCCTGCTGCTTGCAGTACCTTGGACCGGCCTAGCGGGTGTGGACTCCATGTCACACGACATGACGATTCGCACCTCGGTTGGAAATGATGTCGCAGATTCAACAAATTTCACAACAGTGTATCAGTTGAACATCCCAGATGATGGACAATTCAATAATGATGCAATCCCATATTCAATCGACGACAGTGCAACCATCGATTTCACATTTGATCGCGTCGCTTACCATCTTGAACTTCAGAAACCAAATGAGGAAAGAATCTGGGTTTTCGTATCCTTCCCCAGTCCAACCATTCACGCCGAGGAATTGGGCGTACCTACGTTTTCCTCAGGGGTTGTATTCAAGCAATTGCTCAGTGATGTAACCATCGAATCGAATCACCCAAACCTTACCGATTTGGGGACCATCGATACTGGTGTCATTGAATTCTGGGGGTCCAATTATGGGGCCTCGAATGGTAACGCAGTGCCCAATGCAGATGGTTCATCGTATGATTTTGGAGACATTCAAAGCACTGAAGATACGGCCGGATATGGAAGTATGCAATTACACGATTATGAATCTGAAGAGACCCTGTTTTCCTACAGTGCTTGGGGCTATGGAAGCGGCGGTTCAGGAGATGATTTGGGCATTGGAAACAATCCTGATTCAGAAGGAAACCCCGATTGGACATTCTCTCAAAATAGTGGTGAATACGATCTCAAAACCCTGACCGTCATGATTCATCCAGGACCCACACCCACAGAACTGATGGTCGATTTACAATCGCCAGATTCTCATCAAATCGTGCAAAGGAATGAGTACAGCATGGGTGCATTTCCCGTACAAGGGTCAACGGAGTATACCGTAGATTTGATTGAAGGTCGTTACATTCCTTTGGATGATGGCACACCCTCTGATTGGCATTCCGTAGCGACACCCCTCAGTTCCAACTTCTATGGTACCATCGAGGTCCCAACCGGTTGGCATCAACTTGAATTCCGTTTCCTGAATGACGGCCAAGTGATCGATGTCGTAACGGTTGAACCGGTTGGTGTAGGGGAGGTATTCATCGTAGCGGGCCAATCCAATTCAGCCAATTCCGGTGAATTCCCCTTGACACCCACCGACCCACGTGTCAGCACTTGGGGCTCCAATGGGTGGCGCTTTGGTCACGATCCACAACCGGCAGCCACCGGTAATGGTGGCTCTCCGTGGCCAGTCGTCGGTGATTTGCTCACCCATCGATATGATGTCCCAATCGGGTTCCTTTCAGTCGGATACGGTGGGACAAAAGTGGACCGTTGGGTACCGGATGCAAACGACCTCTTCCCACGAATCACAGAAGCGCTTGATGCCGTTGGTCCGAGCGGGGCTCGAGCAATTCTTTGGCATCAAGGTGAGAGCAATGCAGGTGGGACAACCGTCGAAGATTATGCTGAGATGTTGGGTGAAGTAGTTCTTGGAAGCAGAGCCCATGCTGGTTATGATATTGCTTGGCTCGTCGCTCGAGTTGGTTTCGTTCCGAATGGCGACCCGGTCAAGATGGGATGGGTTGTCGGTGGACAAAACGAGGTTATCGATACTGACTCCTTAACCTTCCCAGGGCCACACACCGACGATCTGAATGGTACTGAATGGCGCTATGATACGATTCATTTCAATGAGGCAGGTTTGCGCGAACACGCTGCAAGGTGGGATGCCCGTATTGCAACAGCGATGAGCGATTTGTTGCATCTAATCGTTGACACCGATGGTGATGGTGTTTACGACGATGACGATCTCTGTCAAGGAACTCCCTCTGGTGCAGATATTTTCACTGATGGTTGTAGTGAGGAACAGAGAGAAGCAGGCAGTACTACAGATTCAGACAATGACGGAATCATGGACAATTCTGATTTGTGCCCAGATACACCTGAAGGCGAGTCGGTTTACACAGATGGTTGCAGCGATAGTCAACGCGATTCAGATGGCGATGGAGTCTCCGATGCAGTGGACCTTTGCCCAGACTCTGATGATACCGTTGATGTCGATCTGGATGAGATTCCAGACGGTTGTGACGACCTCATCGACACCGATGGGGATGGTGTATCCGACGGAGAAGATCGTTGCTTTGGATTTGATGACGAAATCGATGTCGATGATGATGGATATCCCGATGCTTGCGATGTTCTAGTGGACAGTGATTTTGATGATGTATCCGATACCGATGACCAATGTCCCGGTTTCGATGACCTCATCGACATGGATCAAGATGGTACGCCGGACGGATGTGATTCCCTCATCGATTCCGATGGTGACGGACGAGCTGACTTCGCTGATGCTTGCAACGGCCATGATGATGCTATTGACGAAGATATGGACAACATCCCTGATGGTTGTGATTCATTTGTCGGAGTAGAAACCGAATCACAATCAAACTCTGTCATGATGCAAGGAGTAGTGGCTTTGGCTGCCGTCATGTTGGTCGCCCTTCTCTCAATTCTTGCACTGAGCGTCATACGAAAGGGAAAACCTCCTACAATCCAGACACCAGAAATTCCCGAAGAGGCCGTGTTTGATTTGATGAAAGGCCCCGAATCCAGCATGGATGGGGTTTGGAATGAAGGTGAAGAATGGTTGGAGGAACCCGTAGGTAGTGGTACGTGGTACAAACGAGATCAAGAGACTCGAAAGTGGAACCTCCACAAGGATTCCACCGAGTGATTCAATCGTAGCGGAAGTAGGCCCTCCCGGATTCGAACCAGGGTCGTGGGATCCAGAACCCCACATGATGGACCGCTACACCAAGGGCCTAAGCAAACCTGCGATTGGCCGCCCATATTTCAACGCAACCGCCGCATAGCAGCACCAAACAATGCCAAGATCGGCAGCATGGAACCAAACCCTGGAATGCC